>NZGT01000147.1 GCA_002691025.1 Spirochaeta sp.
CAGCCCTTCACCTACATGTGGCTCCACAGTCCGTTCAGCCCCTTCCACATCATCTTCAACATGTTGATGCTGTGGATGTTCGGCGCACCCCTGGCTGAGCTCTGGGGCGAAGAACGCTTCCTCCGCTATTACCTGGCCTGCGGAGTGGGGGCCGGTTTCCTCATCGCCTCAGCGCCCTGGGTTCCCATCATGATGGGGTTCTGGCCCGCAGACCAGAGCATGCTGATTCCGACTCTGGGCGCGTCTGGAGCCGTCATGGGCGTCATCCTCGCCTATGCGTTCACCTGGCCAAACCGCACCCTGATGCTGATCTTCCCCCCGATGCCGATCAAGGCCATCTGGTTGATCCCCTTCATGCTCTTCGTGGAATACGTAAGCGGTCCGTCCAATGTCAGTCACCTCGGACACGGCGGAGGTATCCTCGTCGGCTGGATCTACCTTGTACGCGAAGGCAAGACACCCGGTGCGCCCACAATCAATTCACTTCAACACAAGTGGCGCCGCTATCAGATGCGTCAGAAGATCCGGGCAGTTCACAAAGACGATCGAGACCGGCGCTCGCGTCGAGACCGGGACGATGACGACGGCCCGCCTCGTTACCACTGAGCTGAGTGGAGGCGCCTCACAGGCGCCAGAAGCGTGGGCTTGCGCCCTTAGCGAGACCCGCTCCCGACCTTGCGTTCCACGCGGACACCGTCACGCTCAAAGCTCACGCCCGAGAGTTTGATCTCCACCACCTTCCATTCCATCCAGAAATCGCCCTCGGCGAAGGACCGATCAGAAGGAGACCCATCGCGAGAGAGAACCGTGGAACGCTTCTCGCGATTCGGATGCCAGGTCGTGGTGATGACGGCCACCTTGAGTGAATCGGGAAGGGTCGCCGCCGCCGCGGCAGAAACCGAGGGCGGGGAGGCCTTGGCCGGAAGCGGAGCAGGCTTGGCCATCGTCGTGGGAGCGGGCGTGTCCGGCATCTTTTCGGCCATGACCGCAGCCCGAGTCGGAACCGATGCGAGCTTCACGGGCTGGTTCACCGGTTGAGCCGGGGGCGGAGTGGATCGAGCGGGTCGGGGTTCGGCCTGGCGAGCGGGTGGCGAGGCGGGCGGCGAGGAAGCCACCGCCAAGGGAAGAGCCTCCACAGGTCGCGAAGGCCCCGAAGCCACAGGCGTCTTCGGGCGCTCCGCCACAGCCTGAACTGAAGCCGACTTCGCCGCGGGCGTCTCCGGCACAACCCGAGCGGACCTTGCGGTCTCGGACGCCTCTTTCGCAACCGCAGCCGAACTCTCCACAGTGGCCGCCTGGATCGGACTTCGAGCCACCGGGGCCTGTCCCGGGGCGCGGGACACCACATGGGGAATCGTATTCGCATCGCCGGTCTGCGCTTGAAGCGGCTCCGAGGCCACCCTGGGTTCGGCCTGACGTAGAGCGGGCTCTTCTTCAACCGGCGGCAGGATGGCTCGGGACTCGACCAGAGGGGACGACGGCGACGGCGTTTCCTCCACCCACCAACCGCGCAACCCCACACCGATACCGGCCCCGATCAAAACAGCCAGGGCACCCAGAAGCCAGGCCAAGGACCCCGAGAACCGTCTGCCTGGGGAATGTGAGACCGGTGCATCNGAGACCCAATTCTGCGTCTCTGATTTTCTCCGCTCATCTTCTTCAAGACGCCTGAGCGCCTTCAGAATCGTACTCATCCGGCCCCTCCATCCTCGACATCATCCAGGCGAGGAGTCGCATACTCTTCCAACTCGCNATAGATCAACATCTGGGTAAANGGACCGGCCAAACCGTCGACTCGGATCCCATGAGATTGCTGGAAGTATTCGACCCCGGCCGCCGTGGCCTGATCGTAGAAACCCGTGATCGCCATATCGCCATAGCCGAGTTGGGACAGAGACTGCTGAATCCACAGCACGCCCTTCCCGCGCTCGCCTTCACTGATCAGTTCGGGTAGCCCCAGGTAGGAGCGCCAACCGACCCAGGCCAGACCCGTAAAGTGATCCGCCAATACATCCGCGCCCACGCTCAACGAACCCGCCTCGCGGACCCCCGCAATCTCGACCATCGAACCATTCTGAGCCAGTATCGCCACGACGCGAATCTCTCCCGTCTCGGTACGAAGCTCCACGAGAGCCGGATAATTGAGAGCCAGTAGACCCGATAGGCCTTCGCCTTCGAATTCGGTCACCTCAAGACCGGCATCCCGCATCGCCAATACGGCTTCTTCCACGTTCGAGGGTGGNTCTCCTTCCATGGAGACGCNGTGCCGCTCCATCAGCGATCGACTCGCCGCTTTCAGACTCGCTGCCTGATCGGACTGCAAAAGAAGAGCAGACANGAATTCAGTCGGGGGCGCAGGAGCCTCGAGGCCCGGCGGTGCCGATGCCACCGACAGCGCACTCACAGGGATTTCCCTTTCAAACCGCACCTTCTCGAAAGCGAGTTCTTCGGCCTCGGCCGTCGCATCCTCGTCGATGATCAAGACGAAGGGTTCATCATTACGCTCATCNGCTTCGGCCAACAACTCGTTGACCAGAGCCTCACGCTCAAGCAAGCCGGCGGTCTCAGCCGGAATCNCNGGGACTGCCGCCACATCGGAAGGATTCGACCCTTCTGGCCCGGAAGACCAGAAGAAATAACCCAACACGGCCAGAAACAGCACGGCCGCCAACGAACCCACCGCCGCCATGCCGGATGGCGCCATGGAAGAACCACTGTGCCGTACACCGGGAATCTCACGGGCGGCCTGCCTGACCCANCGCGGACCCAGTCGAACACGGCCCGCTGCAAAGCCCGCCAGAAGAGTGCGATCGGCCAAAGCGTTCACCAGACGGGGCACCCCGCCTGTCCGCCGATGGATCTCCGACATCGCGCCCGGCGTCAGGATCGGACGAGGCGAGTCCGACGCCACATCCAGGCGATGTTGGATGTAGCGACCGGTCTCCTTGGCATCCATCGGCTCNAGCCGCCACCGTACACTGACACGCTGACGCAACTGCCGTAGCTCATTGGAATCGAGCTTCTCATCCANCTCTGGCTGACCCAGCAAAATGATCTGGATCAGCTTGTTGGCTGCGGTTTCAAGATTCGATAGAAGCCGGACCTGCTCAAGGGTTCCGAGGGAAAGGTTCTGGGACTCATCGATGATCAAGACCACTCTTCGGCCCTGTGAGTTGCACTCAAGCAGAAAACGATTGAGCGAACTCAGGAGTTGCCTTCGAGAAAGACCCTCCACGGAAAGCCCGAACTCCTCATTGATCGACTGAAGGAGTTCCTGAGCGTTCTCACTCGGGTTGAAGAGAATGGCAAGTTCGGTCTCGGCTTCGATCCGCTCCAACAGGCTTCGGCAAAGAGTCGTCTTGCCGGTGCCCACTTCACCGCTCAAGACGATGAAACCTTCGCCTTCCTCAAGCCCATAGAGAAGATGCGCCAACGCCTCCTTGTGGGCGTCGGTCAGATAGAGGAACCTAGGGTTGGGTGTGAGCGAGAAAGGCTTCTCGCGAAGTCCATAAAAGGCAGTATACATGCGGCTTTATCCAGAGCGGGAGTGTACCCCATTGGCGAAGCAAACCTGAGATGACACAAAGTAGTCCGAATTCCGGGCCCATGGTCGGAGTGGACGTAGGCGCCACCCTGGCCAAACTGGCCATACGGTCGCCTGAGGGCCACCTCACATTCGACCTCTTGGATGCCCTGGACCTCAAGACGGTTCTCAAGAGAATCCACGATCTCGCCCCCAAAGAGCCACTGGGTCTCACCGGCTGCGGGGCCGAGAAACTGGCCGAGCAAATCGGTCTTGAACACCACCTCTCCTTGGAATTCGAAGCCTGGGGCAAAGGGGCGAATGTCCTACTGGAACGAGAGCAAGATGAAGCCCTCGCCTCCTACCTGCTCGTCTCGCTGGGGACCGGCACGTCGATGCTCAAAGTCGAGGGCGAAGCCACCCTCCGAGTCGGAGGCACAGCACTCGGAGGCGGAACCCTTCTGGGTCTGGGTGGTGCCCTCACCGGGGCCAACGATCACCAGGCCCTGTGTGCATTGGCCCGAGAGGGGCAACGAGACCAGGTGGATCTACTGATCCAACACGTCTATCCCGATGGAGTCGGCGACCTGCCGCCCGAAGCTTCTGCATCCAACTTCGGGCTCATTGCTCGGAAGCACCATACCCAGACCCGATCCACGCATCGAGCCGAGGATCTGGCCGCCTCCGTGATCGGCCTCGTCGCTGAAAACGTGGCCTTGCAGAGTTGCGCCNTCGCTCAGGCCGCCAACCTGTCTTGCATCGTCTATGGAGGATCCGCTTTGCTCGANAACCCGCTCATGCAGGTCCTNCTNGCCGGTATCACTGCGGGCAGTGGCCGAGAAGTCATCCTGCTCGAAAATGGAAGTCACGCGGGCGCAGTCGGCGCCCTTGAGTTCGCGGCTCGCTGACTCGATTGGGNNATCCNACCNNNGANCNGGANCCAACCCACTAGGAGTCTCGCGGCGCGGGCTCCGTGGGCGGTTGATCGTCGGGCCGATTCATGTTCCGAACGGCACGCTGAGTGCGCGCGATGGCGGCTCGCTGCACACGTAGCTCTTCCGTCTGCGCCGCCACCTGACGTTCCAGTCTTTCCCGCGCTTCGGACGCTTCTTCCAGACGACGTTCAAGGCCCTCGGCACGCCGTTCAAATTCCGACAGGAGGCGACGAGTCTCTTCGTCTGCGGTTTGCTCGGAAGCCCCGAGCAGGTCCTTGAATTCCGCCTCTGCGTCCTGATCAAGAGAAGTTCCGGACCCAAAGAGATGCGAATCCACCGGAGCTTCTTCCTTCTCGGCATCGTCGTCCAGGTCCCCCAANTCAAGATCGATGTCAGCGACCTCTTCCCCATGCTCCACCGCATCCTCGGTAAACGGCTCGGTCTCAACCAGGGTCGGACGCGCTGCAAANGGATTGTCGGACTCGGCGGGGGGCCCNCCCACTTCGACTCCCTCATCAAAATCATCACCACCGCCCTGGCTGCGACCGCGACGGCGAACCATCACAATCGCACCGAGCACAACCACACCCAGCAAAGTGGCCCAGAGCATCCCNTTGCCCGATTCCTCTTCTTCGGGCGGTGCTTTGAACTGCTCCAGGACGCGCTCGGGGTCCGGCGCAATGGGCTGCACGCGGACCACTTCTTCGGCCTCCAGTTCAAGTACAGCCAGATTACGACCCATGGGCTCCTGCGGATCCTTCAGGGCCCGCTTGCGAGCCGGTTCCGAGGTGTCAGCCACTCGCGGCTTTTTGAGCTTGACTGCAACGATCGGCTCCGCGGCCGGAACCGTACGCACCACAACCGTGGGCTCCTTCGTACCGGAGGGTTTTTTCGCCGTGGATCCGGAATTCGACTTGGCCTTCGGCGCCGGCACCGAAACGACACGCGTCGGCTCGCGACTCGTCTTGGCCTTGGGTTTGGCCTTCGGTTTCGCGGCGGGCTTGCTGGCCGCCTTCTTCGCCGCCTTGGCCTTGGGCTTCACGACTTTCTTGGCCACAGGCGGGGTCGCGGGAGTCGTCTTCGCGGCCACCGGCGAAGCCAGGATGTCGAGTACGATTCGAGGCGGACTGGAGAGAATCATCTCCTTGAGGCGCAAGCCTTCGCGAGACAAGCGAATCTCCGCAAGAGAGCCCTTTCCCTTCGGCGTGATGGTCACAAGGCCGATCAACGCATCCTTGTTCTTGATCTTACGAGGAATGGACGTCGCATCAATCGAAACCACCAACTCTGATACACCCGGCCGGGGAGACGCGCGTTCAATCCGATACCCGGTCGGTCGGTCCAACTCAAACACGATCCGAGTGAAATCTTGATGAGCACCGATCCGCAAATCCACGATCTCGGAGGCCGAGGCGGACCCCGTGGCCCACAGGACCATCCATCCGGACAATAGAGCGGCCGCGAATCCACGCGCCCGACTGGAGATTCCTGTTGTGAAATCGGTTCCCATGCTATGCCCCCNGAACAGGCTCCAGAACCACCCCGCCGATGTCATCCGTTCGGACGAAAGGGGCTGATCCCGCAACCGTTCTGCTCCCACTTCTATCTTGATCCCGTGCGATCTGTCCAAACCACCGGACAAACCGGCTCAACCGAGCCCAAGCAATTTGACGCCCCGGTGATAGACCGTCATGCCTGAATCCAGCCACAAGGGCTGAACCTGACGTTTTCTACCCCCAACATCGCCACACCATTCCCGTGGGTTCAACGGTACCAAGAAACCGGACAAGAGTCGATCAGGCGACCTGCGCTTGGCGNGCCCCCCCATCCACTCGAGAGCGGGTTGAGGGTAGATCCCAAGGAAACCCCTCACAGAGCCTACTTCGGCGCGCGGAAGCCCCTGGGCAACTTTATTCGGAAAGCTGCCTTGAAAAAGCCTGGGGCGGCGAACTCATCGGATCCAGTCGGCTCAGGCCGCGCTGGCCACCTCGCCTTCCTCATCCAGCGCAACCCCGAACTGCGGGGGGCGCACCTGCATGAGNGACCGGGAGTGGGACATCAGAGGCGATCCAAGCTCGCTCTGAGCCGTCCAGCGGTGATCACAATGCTGACATTCGGCCAACTTCAATGTGCCGGATGCAACCACNTCATCGTGCATCANTTCGTGGCTGCCACAAACGGGGCAACCGACTGNCGACTTCGTNCTGGGGAGTATGGATTTCATATTTTCGACCTTCCGGGTTGAGTGACTGCTTGAACTAAAACCATGATCTTGAACATGAACACGAAGTTGAATCACGCGGAAAATCTTCAGTGGGTCTTTGGGTCTCTAGCGCTTTGTTTCTTTGTTGATCGGTTNTTTTATTGGCTTGACTCTCTGTTTTCTTGGTTTTCTTGTTTTCTTGTCGTTNTTTGTTTCTTGCCGTTGTTCCTTCGTTCTCCGGGCCTCCGAGACTGCCGGAGATTGCGTTTATCGCACTGNCTTACACACTTTAATTGTCGTATCCCTGATCGGTTTGTCTAGTAATTTATGAAGATTTTTGCGTAAGAAAGAATTCAACCGTTCCCACGTGCTTTGTATTCAAGTCGCATTCCATTCAAGAACTGGATCTTTTCTTTTCAAGAATTTTCTCCGCGAATCCATCCCGCGATTCCTGACCTTTCTGTCAGTNCAGANTTCTTTCATCTCGCTTTCTGGAGCAGAACTCTGATTCTTGCGGCCCTCCGCCTTTTTCGTTCACGTTTTCGTTCCGGTTTTCAAAGAATTCACCGAGCACGCTCGNATCGTCCGNGGGTATCCCCAGTGCGGATCGGGCCATGAGGCCAGANTGCNACCTTNCTATCCGATGAGTATCCCGTGAGGACTTTCAAGTTTCCGTTCCNGGNGAGATAAAGACACTGAAACACCTCTGTGTGACGTAATCGGTCACATTCCTTGAATTTCCCGGGTCAACGANNCAGAACAAATCCTGTTTTGACCGCACATACGNCCAAAAGCCCCTCAGGGTGCGCCAGNATACCCTCAAAGCCGCTTTCAGAAGAGCTGGGGTATGGTCGTCGGACGGGAACCTATTTTCNCCCCTGGCCGGATCAGACAGGAGAACGAGAGTGAGTGCACCGCCTACGGGCTCAAGCGAGAAGGAGAGTTCTGCCCGCAGGACCAACTTCCTTCTGGGTCTGGGAGCCGCTGCAGGTCTCATCGCCGCCGCTCTGGGGCTCTTGCTTCCGGACTCGTCGAGCAATGACCCGCCCGAGCAGGAAATTGTCGCCATCGTGAATGGCGACGTGATCCTCCGCGACGACTACCTCCGACTCCTCGCAGGCTTCGAACGAGACGCCAGGAATCCGGTAGACGACAAAATTCGTCAGCATGTACTGGATCGAATGATCGAAGAAGAACTACTTGTTCAAAGAGCACTGGACCTCGGTCTCGTCCAGGTGGACCGGCGTGTACGGGCTGATCTGACCTCGAGCCTGATTGCTTCTGTCGTATCCACAGCCGAAGAGGAAGAGGCGAGCGAAAAGGAACTTCGTGACTTCTACGAGGACCAGGCCGGTTTCTTTGAGCGCCCCGGGCGACTTCGGGTGCGCCAGATTCTTTTTCGCGTCAGCCCCGGAGACGAAGAGGAGGCCGTCCTTGAAAAAGCCCTGGCCGCCCAGAGCGCCCTCGTCGAGGGCCAATCCTTTGAAACCGTGAATCAGGAATACGGCGACGAACAGATCTCNCCTCTCCCNGATACACTCCTCCCTGCAATGAAACTTCGTGAATACATCGGGCCCAGCGCACTCAAGGCCGTCTTGAACCTCTCTCCCGGAGAGGTCAGCGACCCTGTCCGAACCGGCATGGGGGTCCATCTACTTCAGGTCATCGATGCCACTCCCACAGTAAGACCTTCTTTCAAGGAGATTGAAAGTCAGATCGAGGCCGAGTGGGTACGCCGAGCNGGAGACCGTGCCCTCCGGGAGTACCTTGATCAACTCCGCGCAGATGGAGACGTGCGTATCTTCTCGATCCCAGGATCAAGCTGAGCCACGAGCGCCTCCCATCGGGCCATCTCCCGCCCACCGACTCCGCTGATTCTCGAAGTCCCCACCGGGCCCCGCACAACAAACCGCGCCTGGGATCCGGTAACCTCGTTATCCACAAATTCTGAAATCAAGGATCGTCTCGCCCACCTCAAGGAGAATTCCATGTCACTCAACGGAAGATTGGCTCTGATCACCGGAGGCGGGCGCGGAATCGGCCGTGCTATTTCGCTGGCGCTTGCCGAGGACGGAGCCGATATCGCCATCCATTACAATCGAGATGACGAATCAGCCAAGGCCACCGCGAAGGCCATCGCCGACCTCGGTCGTCGGGTCGGAATCTTCAGGGCCTCGCTTGAGGACATCGAAGGACTCAGCACCCTGATGGAGGCCGTCCAGAAAGAACTCGGCGATCCCGGAATCCTCGTCCACAATGCCGGAATCGCCAGCCGGGGCAAGAGCGTGGCCGAAACCCAGGCGAGTGAAGTCGACCAATTGATGCGCGTTCACGCTTTCGCACCTCACGAACTCTCCAAGCAAGCCCTGCCGGGCATGCGAAAGCACGAACGGGGAGACATCATCATGGTTTCCAGTGCGGCAACCCAGTTCGACGCGGGCGGCGGTGCCCCCTACAACATGGCCAAAGCCGCGATGGAATCGCTGGCNCGAACCCTTGCTGCCGAAGAAAGACGCAATGGGATCCGCGTGAACATCGTCGCTCCCGGACTGGTGGAAACAGAAATGGGGCGCAGACTCGTCAAGGCTACTTCCGGACTCGATGATCTCAGGAAGCTCGAAAACAAGATGCCCTTCGGCCGGATCTGTCAACCCGAAGACATCGCCGATGCCATCCGGCATCTGGTCTCAGAGCGAAGCGGATACGTGACCGGTCAGCGACTTGGCATTGATGGAGGGGGGCGCTGATTCCATGTGGGAAAGTCTGCGTACATTTTTCACCCTGCCGGTTACGGCCGACCCGGGTGAAGTCACCACCAAACTGGTCTGGTTGGTTCGCCTGCGCTGGGTCGCTCTGCTTGCTCAGCTCTTCTCCATTTTNCCCGGACTCCACTTCAANCTCATCCAACCCAGGNTGATTCCNGCTTTTCTCTGCGTCATTGCAGCGTTGACGNTCTGGAATGCGTTTACATGGTTGTCGCTGCGTCGCGGGTGGACTCCCTTCCCCGCACCCATCCTGGTCCAGCTCTGTGCTGATATCGCTGTTCTCTCNACCCTNCTGGCNCTTTCCGGCGGAGCCTGGAACCCTCTCGTGCCGATTCTGTTCGTTCACTCCGTGCTGGGCGCCCTGCTCTTGCCGTGGGGTCGGGGCCTTCTCTTCTTCGGACTCCTGCTTCTGTGCGTCATCGGAATTCAGCTCTATGCGCAGATTCCACCCGGACTCCAGGGCGAACTCGTCCCCGCACCCATTCTCTTTCCGGCTCAATTCCTGGTGGCGCTCTCCTTCTGGATTCTCACAGCCTGGCTCTCGAATACGCTGACCACCTTCCGCAGTCACCTCTACGACGCGCAAGTTCGCAAAACGCGCATCGATCGCTTGCGGGCGGTGGGAGCCCTGGCGGCGGGACTCAGCCATGAATTCGCCACACCGCTGAACACGGCACAGCTGAGACTTTCCCGCCTTGCGAGAAAGGCGGAGTTGGCGGACAGCGAGGATCTGCAAACGGCTCGCGAAGAATTGGATCGCTGTGCCGAAGTCCTGCACCACATGGCTGGATCGCAACTCCAACCAGACCGGCTCTCCCTGGAAAGTACCGACCTTGCACGACTGGCCTCGCGGGTCTGTCACAGCATGGAGAACGAGAATCCCGAAGTTCCGATCCGATTCCGATCCGTCGGTCGCTCACCCTACCGCGTGCTGGTTCCCTCGGTCGCTTTTTCCCAAGGACTCATGAATCTGCTCGACAATGCGATTCAGTCCAGCAATGGAGAAGCCCCCATCGATGTCACCCTCACCGGCAGCCTGACTCATGTCGATCTTTCCGTTTCCGATCGAGGGGCGGGCTGGCCCGCCATCGTCAAGAATCACCAAGGCGAACCTTTTGTCACAACCAAAGAGCACGGAGTGGGTCTCGGGCTCTACTTCGTCCATAGCCTCACAGAAGCAATCGGCGCAGAACTCCACCTCGAAGACCGGGAGTCTGGCGGCGCGACAGCCCGCATCTCTTTTCCTCGAACCGGAATCGCAGACATGACGCAAGAAGAAAACTACGTCGCATCCTCCTAGAAGCGACAATCGGCTACCTTGTCGAGCCGGGACAGGAGATCCCCCCATGACAGATTCCGAAAGCGAAATCACCGAGCCGAAGCGAACCCTTCTGATTGTCGAAGATGACGAACGCTTTGCGCGAACGCTGGCTGATGAATTCCGGGATCGTGGCTATGAAGTCGAATTCCTGGACACACTACAGGCTGTCCGGGACATCCCTGTACTGGACCATCGGTACGCCATCGTCGACCTTCGAATCAGGCAGGACAGCGGTCTCGATGTCATCACCGCCATCAAGGAACGCTCGCCGGAAACCTCCATCGTGGTCCTGACGGGATATGGAAGCATCGCCACCGCGGTAAGAGCCACGAAACTCGGAGCCACCGGGTATCTGACCAAGCCGGTCGACGCCGATCAACTGGAACGAGTCCTTCTCGGAGAGCAGGACGATCAGGACATTCCGATCCCGGACGAATTCCAGAGTCTCTACCGGCATGAGCGGGAGTATCTTGAATTCGTCCTGGCTGAATGCGATGGCAACATCAGTCAGGCCGCTCGCAGGCTCGGACTGCACCGCCAGAGCCTGCAGCGGAAACTCAGGAAATATACGCCCAACTGAACGGCCGGAAGACCCACGCGATCCAGGGCCAAAAGGAGAAATCAATGCAGCGGTTTGAAGACAAGGTGGTTCTCGTCACTGGCGCCGCGAACGGTATTGGACAAGCCACAGCCGAAAGAATGGCCGCCGAGGGGGCTCAAGTGGTGTGTACCGATGTCGAAACAGAAGCCGTGGAAGCCACAGCCAAGAAAATCGAAGCCGCCGGGGGTCGCGCGCTCGCCAGGACATCGGATATCAGCAACCCGGATTCCGTAAAGGAGGTGATCGACGATACACTCAAGGAGTTCGGCCAACTGGACAGTCTCTGCAACATCGCGGGCATCGTCCACTACGACAACACACACGAACTGGAACTCGCTCGCTGGACGCGAATTCTGGAAGTCAATCTGACGGGCACCTTCCTCATGTGCCAGACCGCCTTGCCCCACCTGCTGGAAGCCCAGGGCAATATTGTCAACGTCGCCTCCACGGCCGGGCTCTCCGGCCATCCGTGGATGGCCGCGTATGCCTCCTCCAAAGGCGGAGTGCTGGCACTCACGCGAACCCTGGCCGTGGAATATGCCCGAAAAGGCCTACGTGCCAACGCGGTCTGTCCCGGTTCGATCAAGACAGCCATGCATGATCAGTTCTCATTGCCTGAAGGCGGAAACATGAAATTACTTGAACGAATCATGCCACTCGACAAATTCCGTGGGCCCGAGCAGGCCGCTTCCCTGGTCGCATTCCTGGCATCAAGCGACGCAGCCCACATCAATGGGGAAGAAGTGCGAGTCGACGGTGGCACCCTGGCCTGATGTCATCCGGGAAGACCTGATTTCGCTTCTGTGCGAACTCAAAGCTCATCAGACTTCGTAGATCAGATAGCCCTTGTCATCCCGGTGGCTTCCCATTTCGCCAAGCAAACGTAAATGCTCCACGTGAGCATACGTTTCGCTTTCCGCCATGGCGCCCCAACTCCGCTCGCGAAAGAGTTTCTTCATGATGTCGTTCACCGAAGCTGGACCCAGCTCACGACCGATTTCCTTCACGCGGATCAACCGTTCATCGTGATGCTCCCGAATGGCACCGCATCGCGCAGCCAGGTCATCGAAAGGATGCCCGTGCGCGGGCAGGATCTGGCTGACATGCTTGAGCTCCGCCGCTGTCACCAATGAATCGAAAAAAGCCTGAAGGGGATCTGCATTCGAGGAGAGACCGGATATGTGGGGGGTGATGCTGGGAAGGACATGATCGCCGGCCAGGAACACTTCGTTCTCCGGGTCGTGCAGACAGATATGATCTTCCGTATGACCGGGTGTATGAACGATGAAGAATTCCCGTTTCCCAAGGCGGATCACATCGCCCCCGGCTTTGGGGTGCGTAATGGTCGGCATGGACATGAACGAACGACCCATCATCTTGAGGAGAGCCATCCTTGCTCTCATCTTGAAAGGGGGCCGTGGCGGATTGCCTCCCCAAGGCGTCGGCCCTCTTTTCAGCGACCTTACCGGCGTGAAAGGCTTGTGTGCATGGGCTCGGGCCGAATCTTCAGGGACTCGCAAACCCGACTCCGCATCTTCATGAGCATGGAGGTCATCGACAGCGACCTCGGGCTTGGGCGGAGCCACGGCTCCGAGGTAGAAAGAGTGATGGGCGACCAGCTTTCCCTGCGATCGATCCAATACCCGGGATGCCCCGCCGAAGTGATCCGGGTGGGAGTGGGTGACCACCACCGTGTGACAATCCTCGACTCGCAGACCCGCCTGACCCAAGCGGTCTTCCAACGCTCGGAAGGAGTTCGCCGAGGGTAAGCCCGGATCTACCAGCGTCGCACCGTCCTCGTCGAGCAACGCATAGCAATTGACGTGGCCCAGACCGGGCATGGAGATCGGGAGTTGCATCCGCAACACATCGGGAGCCACTTCCGTCACTTCCGTCGCCGCATCTTCCTGCTCTTGCCTGCGTTTCCTCTTTCCGGGCTGCGGCCCTTCGGGCGGATTCGTTTTTTCCATTTAGGAAGCCTAACGGAATTCAGCTCGGAAGTCCGGCGCTCAAAGCCCCTCCCAGTCGGCGACGGCGGAAAGGCCCGCCGAGTCACGGACTCGCATCCGACCACGAGAAAGCTCCACCAAGCCCTGCTCTTCCCAGGATCGAAGCTGCTTGTTGACACTCTCTCGGGTAGTTCCCAGCATATCGGCCAGGTCCTGCTGCGCGAAACGCACTTCATTCAACAGCCCGGTTCGTTCGCCTCTCTCATCCCGCCCCGCGAGCACCAGCAATGTCCTGGCCATGCGACTGGCCAGAGGAAGGAAGAAGGCGTCCTCCGCATAACTACTGAGACGCCTCACACGTCTGGCCAATACAGTGGCAAAACCGATTGCGGCTCGCGGATGATCTTCAAGAAATGGAAGTAGATCGCGGCGATCCAGACAAAGAAGTTCCGACTTTTCCAAGGCCACCACCGTGGCCGAGCGGGGTTCGGAGTCAACCACCGCAATTTCACCAATGACGTCGCCCGGTCCCATGACGGCAAAAACCAGTTCTTTTCCGTCTCGACCCGGCGCCATGGCTTTGAGCCGGCCTGAAAGTACGCCGTAAAGCTGGTTTCCAGTATCCCCCTTCTGGAAAAGGGTTTCCTTGGTGATGAGGCGTCTGGAAGTCGTGAGTTCCAGGAGGAGAGCGATCTCCTCAGCGTTGAGATCCTGGAAAAGGCCGATTCCGGCAAGCAGTTCTCTCGAGTCCATGTCCTGACAGTAGCCTTTCTCGAACCCTTGCCATGAAAACAGGATCCCGACTAGCTCGAATAGGAATCCCGTGCGTCCTGAAGGGATTCCAGACTTCCGATATCGAACCAGCGGCCGGAAAGAGGGCGGGCCACGACGCGACGCTGCGAAACAAGCCAGGCAATGAAATGGCCCGGGGCATCCGGGTTTCCGCCTGCGCCAAGATAGTCCTGCAAGAGCGAACTGCTCTCCGCGGTGAGGAAATACACCGCCATGGCCGACAGGGGAGAACTCGGGTCAGGCGGCTTCTCTTGAAAAAAACGCACACACCCTTTTTCGTCTAGTTCGACCTCATTGTAGGGACTGGGCCCCCCATCAAGCTCGACTCGACGCGTGATCAGAAGAGGCGAGCCTTCATCCTGAAACGCCCTGTAGTAGGGAGAAAGCTCGAAGTCCAACAGGTTGTCGCCGGCCACCACCAGTAGATCCTCTTCTCCGTTGGGAACCTGCTTCAAAGCGAAATCGAGATCGCCCAGCGCTCCCAATCTCTCTTCGACCTCATTGGCTCCGTCGTCGAGAATGCGTACCGGTACGGGACACGAAAGAGTGGAGCCCCAATCCTTCAATGCCTCCGCGAAGCGGTGATTGCCTACCACCACCACCTCACTCAGGTCAGGAACCCGTTCGATCCTGCCCAGAATGTGCGAGAGGATCGGGGAACCGCCCACCACAAGCAAAGGCTTCGCCACATCGCGAGTCAATGGATACATACGCGTCGCAAATCCAGCCGCCAACACGTAAGCCTTCATACGCTCTCCAGACCAGAGGGGACGTCCTTCCCTGAACGAAGAATACGGGGACGCAAGAATTGGTACCCCATCTCTCGATATCTTTTCTGGAGCGTATCGAAGTCCGAAACTCTACCAGGAGAACCCAGTACCGCTCCGCCCGATCCACAGAGTTTGGCACCCGCCCCGTACTCTCGCGCCACCTCCACCATTTCCCGATCCCGCTTACCGACATTGAATATCCGGGAACGCAAATCAAAATTCTGGTTCATCGCCTGACGAAAACCCTCGAAATCACCACTTTCAAGAAAACCCAGACCCCGGTCGACAAGATCACGGAACTCAGCGATGGCCGACATCACATCGGGATCGGCGCGCTCCCAACGGCGCCTCAGGTCTCCATGTGCAACACCGGACGGCTGGCCACCACGTGGGTCCCAGACAAGAAACAACTCGGGTAGGAGGGCTTGATCCATGACTCGATAGGAGGAGCAGTCCCCAGGCTCAGCGAGATCCATGACCACCATGGCTTCCCTTGCCTGAACGACCCGATCCATGGGACCCGCCGCGATTCCCAACTCCAGGGTCTCCGCCGAAAGGGCCAACTCAGCCAGGGTCTCCGGGGCTGGTTCCAAGGAAAACCATTGGCACAGGGCGCGAAGAACCGAAATCACGATGGCGCTTGAACCCGCCAGACCAACCTGCCGAGGGATATCCGTCTCGAAGTGGATCGAGAAGCGAAAACAAGGATCCTCCGGCCCTCTTGCAGCGATCTCGGGAAACGCCTTGAGGAAAGAGCGCCACGCAGCCTCCAGAAGGACTCTACCGTCCCCCGAATCCGCAAGAGGAGACTCGCTCGCCAGAGTCAGCAAAGACTGTCTGACTCGTTCCTGTGACAAGGACCCCGGCGCCGAATTGGACCCATCTGGCTCCAGGCACGCTTGAGCACGGAAATCAAACAGGGGAATCGCAATCGCCTTGCCCCCATACCCATCCGACGGATTGCCAAGAAGGCCGGCACGGGCATAGGTGGTCCCCATCGCACGCTTCATGTCGGCCAATCAATCTCCTTGGAATCTTCCTGCCTCATACCATACCGTGCCGAAAAACCACTGCGGAATATCGGAAAACCGGTCTCGGATCGCTTGCCGGGAAAAAGCCTCAGCGTACTATATGGCTCTCTCGGGAGACTTTTGGGTGTGGTATTCCAGCCGGAGCGGAACCCATCCATGGTTGGCAGAGTCCACAATCACATTCAATCCGACATCCCACCTACATACCCAGATCGGTCTAGAATCATCGTCAAAGCAGCCTCTTCGGGCGTATACTGAAGCCAATGAATAGGATGGAACCATGAACCGCCTCTACGACGCGCTTCCAGTCCTGGCTCAGAATCTCGCCTGTACGTGGGAAGGATATCGACGCGGGCGAGCCCGCTACACGAAACACTTTCATCGAACGCTCAGAAACTGGACCGAAAGTCTTCACGCACCGATCGAACAGTTGCACGAGATCCAATGGACACGTTTGCAGCACCTGATCGAGGTCGCGAGAACGAGCGTACCCTACTACCAGGATCTGGCTCCGGTCTCTAAGGCAACCGACCCTATCCAGGCCATCCGGCAGACCCTCGATACGATCCAACCCCTGGAAAAGATGACCTACCGGAATGCAGCCGAGCAGTTCGTCTCAAGCCATATTCCCCGATCCAGACTCCAGAAGAACTTCACGGGCGGAACCACGGGGACGGCTCTCCCCATCTTCTACACAGCCGAGTCGCTCGCCGAGGAGTACGCCACCGTCTGGCGGCTCAGGATGGAGCAGCAATGTCGGATTCTGGACTCCAACCTGACTTTCAATGGTCAATCCGTCGTCCCCTTCTCGCAAAGCGATGCACCCTTCTGGCGCCACAATGCCTACGGGCGCCAGACTCTTTTCTCCGTCTATCACATGACTCCGCGGAATCTGGAGCGCTACATCGAAGCCATTACCCGAAGTCGCGCCAAATATGTCCAGGGGTACCCTTCCGCTCTCCACCTTGTAGCCCGTGCCATGATCGAAGCGGGTAGGACCCTTCCGAAAGGATCACTCAAAGCGGTGTTCACTTCGTCTGAATCCCTGCTGGCTTTCCAACGCGAAACCATCGAAAAGGCCTTCGGAACCCGGGTCTGGGACCGATACGGATCGGGTGAATTTTCTGTATCGATGACAGAGTGCGAACTCGGAAACCTTCATGTCGATATGGAGTTCTGCATCGTCGAAGTGGAAATCGAAGAGGAAACTGAACTCTTCGAGAGAGGCTCCTTCATGGTCACGGGGTTGAGCAATTCAGCGACTCCTCTTCTCCGTTACCGAATCGGCGATTCGGGAACGCGCCTGAAGAAGCCCTGCCCCTGCGGAAGGGCCGGTGATGTATTCCTCGACGTCGATGGGAGAAATGAGGACTTCATCATGACCCCCGATGGGCGCCTTATCGGACGACTCGATCACATCTTCAAGAAACAGGTCGACATCCTGGAAGCCCAGATCCGACAGGACAGCAAGGAAGCCGTCGAAATCCTCATCGTCCCTGACGAGGGCTACAACGAAACTTCTGAAGCCAATGTCACAAAAGAAGTAAGAAGGCGCCTCGGAAATGAAATCCATGTGGACATCCGAACCGTCGAATTGATCCCGCGAGAAAGAAACGGAAAGTTCAGAGCTGTCAAATCGACCGTGGGTCGAATGGAAACCTGATCACTACATTCTTTGAAAGAAGGTTGATCGACTGATAAGATAGACAGTCGACACGGAGCCCCAACCATGTGTGGAATAGCCGGCTTTATCGGCGACTATCCCGAAGAACTTCTCAGCGCAATGAACCGTACGCTGGCCCATCGTGGCCCAGACGACTACGGGGAACTCTTCGATCCTGAAAAGCGCCTGGGCCTCGCTCATCGCAGACTCTCCATCATCGACCTCACCCCGAGAGGGCGGCAGCCCATGTGGGATGAAACCGGGCAAGTGGCCATCGTCTACAACGGTGAACTCTTCAACTACAAGGAACAACGCGCGCGGCTCAAGGCCGCAGGCCACGGATTCAAGAGCGACTCAGACACCGAGGTGATCCTCAACCTCTACCTGAGATACGGTGAAGGCATCTTCTCCAAGCTCAACGGCATGTACGCGTTTGCGATCTGGGATTCCAGGGATGAAACCCTGCTGGTGGCCCGCGATGGCGTGGGCGTAAAACCGCTCTACTACAGCGAGTCCAGCAAAGGCTTCGTATTTGCAAGCGAACTGAAAGCCCTGCTCCAAAGCCCCGATGTCTCTCGCGAGCTCGACCATCAGGCCATACACAGTTATCTGACGTATCTCTGGTGTCCCGCTCCCCGAACCATGCTTGAATCGATCAAGAAACTCGAGCCCGGATACGCCCTGCGGATCAAGAATGGACGAGTTGCAAAGCGTTGGTGCTTCTACGATCTCCCCTTCGATCAAGCCATCGTGCCCATGTCGGAGGAAGAAGCCATCGAGGAAGTTCGTTTGGCCGTCGAAAAAGCGGTGGAACGTCAAATGGTGGCTGACGTTCCCATCGGCGCCCTCCTCTCGGGTGGCCTGGATTCAAGTTCCGTGGTGGCCTTTGCTCGCAATGCCGCCAGCCAACAGAAATTCAAGTGCTTCACAATCGGCTTCAAGGACCAGTCTTTTGCCAACGAAGGCTGGGCTGAAGATCTACCCTATGCCAAAAGGGTTGCAGAGCATCTTGATGTCGATCTTGAAACCATTTACGTCGGGCCGGAAATGGCCAGTGAAGTCGAGAGCATGGTCTACCATCTCGACGAACCCCAGGCCGACTTTGCACCCATCAACACCTATTTCATATGCAAACTCGCCCGCGATCACGGCATCAAGGTGCTCTTGTCAGGGGCAGGCGGAGATGATCTCTTCTCCGGGTACAGGCGTCACTACGCCCTCAATATGGAGTTGAGTTGGAGTTGGCTGCCGCTCTTCATTCGCAAGAACCTGCGCCGAGCCGCTCGGCGCATTCCTTCCAATTCCGTCCGAATGCGGAGAATCGCCAAGGCCTTCAGCTACGCCGACCTGGATGGGGACAGTCGGCTATCGAGTTACTTCCAATGGATCGAGCCGTCCCTGCTTCACAAGATCTACTCGCCCGACATGCTGTCACAGATCGACACCTCGGGTCGCAATGACCCCCTGGTCCAATCTCTTTCACGACTGCCCGCACGCATGTCAGACCTGAACCGCATGCTCTACCTCGACGGCAAGCATTTCCTGGCTGACCACAATCTGAATTACTTCGACAAGATGAGCATGGCGACGGGCGTAGAGGTTCGCGTCCCTCTCCTCGACCCGGATCTGATTTCCCTGGCAGCCCGCCTTCCCGTGACAATGAAGCAGAAGGGGGGGGTCTCAAAATGGGTCCTGAAGAAGGCCATGGAAGGCACCCTCCCTCACGACGTCATCTACCGACCCAAATCGGGCTTTGGCGTCCCACTCCGGGTCTGGCTCAACAACCCACTCAGACCCCTGGTGAACGACACGTTGTCCGAATCTTCCATATCGAGCCGAGGACTATTTGATTTCCAGGCGGTTCGCGAACTTCAGAGACAGACCCAGACCGGTGCCATCGACGCCACCTACACAATCCTCTCCATGCTCTGCATCGAACTCTGGTGTCGGATGTTCCTGGATTCGAATCCGCCAAGCCATCCCCACATGCCCAGGATTTGACGAAGGCACCCTTCGCGGAGCCGGACCAAAGGAAAACCGAGGAAGGGTTCGTCATCCTTCCAACGCTTTCTCTTCAAGACTGACAGGCGCTGTCTACCGCTCGCGCTCGCCTGCGATGAATTCCTGGACGTGTTGGTAGGCGATGTCGTCGGTCGTCTGCTCGGGCGGATGCTTCATGAAATACGAAGAAGCGGAATGAAGAATCCCACCCACGCCCCGATCCAAGGCCACCTTCGCGCAACGAATGGCATCAATGGACACGCCCGCTGAATTCGGAGAGTCCTCCACCGAGAGCCTCAGTTCGATGTTCATGGGAACATCACCGAAAAGCTTCCCTTCCATTCGCAAGAAGCAGACCTTGTTGTCATTCTGCCACGGCACATAATCGCTGGGACCGACATGGATGTTGTCATCATCCATTCGTTCAAGCGCCACAGACTGCACCGCTTCCGTCTTGGACTCCTTCTTGCTCGCGAGTCGATCCCGGTTGAGCATATTGAGGAAATCCGTGTTGCCGCCTGTGTTGAGCTGATAGGTTCTTTCGAGCTTGACACCTCTTTTGGCAAAAAGATCGGTCAGCGTCCGGTGCGTGATGGTGGCCCCCAGCTGGGCTTTGATGTCATCGCCCACGATCGGAATGCCACGCTCCTCGAAGCGACTCGCAAACGCCGGGTCGCTCACGATGAAGACCGGCATGCAGTTCACCAGAGCCACCCCGGCCTCAAGCGCACACTCGGCGTAGAATCTCGCCGCCTCTTCAGACCCGACCGGTAGATAACTGATCAGGATCTCAGTTCCTGACTGGACCAGGGTTTCGACGATTTCGCGTTGCGTCGACTCCGGATCGTCCGAAGGAAGAAAGGTCCTTCGCTCATCGTAGTCAGCCATGTGAGCCGCAACACCGTCCAGCGTGCACCCCATGCTGACGCGAACGCCTGTTTTCGGAACGTTGTCGCAGAAGACGGTTGTACAGTTCGGAGACTCGTAGATGGCCTCGGCGACATCCTTGCCGACTTTGCGAACATCCACGTCGAACGCAGCGACCACTTCAAGGTCGCTGGGTCGAAAACCCCCGATCTCCCAATTCATGAGGCCGATGGCCTCTTCAGGGGTCCGGTTCTTGTAATACTCGATACCTTGAACGAGTGAACTTGCACAGTTCCCCATGCCCACAATGGCGACCTTGATACTGCTCATGCTCCCCCCGACTGGTAGTCTGATCGATCCTTCGGCGCCGATCAGCCGCACGTCCTCAAGCGACCTGCGCGGGTCAGACGGGATCTTATCGCAGCCTACCGTCGCCCGGACCCTATAGATGCCCGCAAAGCGTTTGCCGTGCAGACCAGAACGGCCGAAAGTAGCCCGGTAGACCGAAAAAACCGACCTTTTTCGCGAGCATAAGAAAAAGCCTCGTGAAAGCAGATACTTGGGGTGCAATAAAAAAGCCAAATTCTGATCGAATTTGGCTCCTTATCATCCACCTGCCTTCACCGGCATAGGCGAAAGCCTACATGAGGAGAGCTCTTCCTCCGAGAAAGCGCTTCGCGCTGCCCTCCAAAAGCTGAGCCAGGTCATCCGGACAGGAATAGAAGGGTGAATGTCCCGAGTCGAGCGCTTGGACCTCACTGAAAGTGCGCTGTTCTTGCATCCGATCCTGCATGGCCGGACTCACTGTGCGGTCGCGAAGGCACTCGATATAAACCGACGGCAACTGAGCCGCGCCACCAGCCGAAAGGCAAAGAGGCTGGGCGACGGGAGCCAGGGGCTCGTCGACAAGGTGTTGAAGTGCCTGAGCACGATCCTCAGCCGAGCAATCGTCATACAAGCACTCCAGGCTTCCCGCCCGGTCCAGCCGAAGCACACCCTGATCCCAGTCCACTTCCATGGATTTTCCGAGCAGGCTGTCGACGTCGCTCAGAGCCCAATCGGCCACCGACTCACCGTCACGAGGTACATAGGCGGCGAGATAGACCAGAAGTCCGACATCGGAAGGACAGAATTCAGCCGCCTGTGTAATAACCGCCCCGCCGAGACTGTGCCCAACGAGAACCACGGGTTCGCTCTCGGCCGCCAGGGTGAAAGAAAGGAAATCGGCATAATCGTCCAGGGTCAGACCCGACAGAGGCTGGCTCTCGGGCCCGCGGCCTGGGAGATCCGGGGTCACCACCCGATGGCCCGAAGCCTCCAGGATCGGCGTCAGTTTCTCCCAACACCAACCGCCATGCCAAGCCCCATGTACCAGAACAAAGGTGCTCATTGCCAAGAATTCTCCCGCAAAGGGACTTCCGCTGGAAGCCAGATAACCAAGTGGTGAAAAGCCGCCCTATCAAGAGCTGTTATCGGCATCCACCTGGATTGGCTTGAGATCCCTGGATCCGGCGGGGTCAGGGTTGGGCCGAATTCGGCCCATTTTCCTCGCCCGAGACGCGTGAGAGGAAGAAGAGGAGATCCCCCCTACGCCGGGAGTCCAGCAGCGGCGCCGAGAGCATGCGATTACCAGGCAGAAGGCTCTGTGGGGCCGATAGAAAGAGATCCAGGGTCTCTTCGTTCCAGACCCAATTCGAAGCCCTCAGTGCATCGGAATAGGGAAAGGCCGGCACCACTCCAACCTGTCTGCCCATGATCCCACCGAGCGGAGGGCCCACTTTCAGAGCCGACCCCGTGACGTCGTGACAACTCCAACAGGCGGTGGCCTCTCGCTGACCGCGCGAAAACCGGGCCTCATCGGAAGGGCTCAGAGTGGCCCTGATGTCCGAATAGCTGTCACAGCCCAACAAGAACCCAGCCAGACAGAGCGCAGCCCCGAGGCTCCGCCATACAGGAACGCCCTCAGTCCGCACCTTGTCCGCTTCAGACTTGTCCATGCATGACCGATAGAACAGGTGACTGCGCGTAGCCAGAGAGGCCTTTCAGCACAATGATCCGTTTCCCGCGACGAACCCTGTGTCCTCTGATCCTCCTGAGCCTGATCACGGTGGGTCTCCTTGCGAGCCCGGCATTTTCGGGAAGCCGAGAAACACCGAATCCAGTTCAGAGAGCCTCGGCCATCTCGGACGAGTCCCTCGAGACCCTTTACGGAAAACTGAAAGAAACCGAAATCCAGTGGGACCAGACTCGCCGGGCTCTTCGCAAGGCACGCCAAAGGCGCTATCCCCGTGGCCAGGCCCTGGAACAACTAAGGCAAAGAGCACGCAAGAACGAAGAGGCTTTGGCCCAAGCGGAAGAAGCATTCCTACGTCGAGTCGACCAGGCCCGATATACGACAGGAGAAACCCGGGAATGGAACGCCTTCATCGAACGGGCTGAGCAGATCCAAGAGGCTCGCCGATTGAGAGCCATCTCCCAGTAGACGAGCGAAGACGAGTTTCCCTGGGCGTGACACTAGGAAGCCTTGGAAGGATGGGTGAGAGTCGCTCCCTCAGGAAGCCACTCCGCGGGCGGGCACTCCGTATAGACGACGCCCGCTTTCGCACTGAGTTGTTTCCAGGCGAACACGCCTCCGCCGGCCTGACGGGCCCGAATTCCTTTCTGGGACCCGTCTCGACAGGCCGTAAGCAAAAGGGGCTCGGCCCCTTCCTCCAGCCACAAGTAGGCGTAAAGGGCCGACTCGTCTTCGACAAGACGAACACGAAGCCCGGGCGGCAGGTTCTGCCCCGGCCCCAGATAGGTCAAACCTTCAAGCCACAACTTCCCATCAGAAAGCCTTATCCCGGGCAGCTTTGAGCCTACCGAGGATGGAGGAAGGCTCTCCAGGTAGGCTTTGATGATAGGACCGTTTTGCGCATACCAGGCGGGTGCTGCGCTCGGTTGAAGTGCGGCGCCAGGTTTGGGCGGAGGCCCCAGTCTGGAGAGCAGCGCGCAGCTTGGAGTCATGACCGAAAGAGCAACGAAGATCGTCATCAGAACGAAACGACCCGATTCACGGAACACGAGGAGGCGCCCGCAGGCGACTCCTTCACGCGGCATCCGCTTTCGCCTCCCGGCCAATCAAACGGAGAGCCATGAAGGCCAGACTCGTAGAGACACCCTCGAAGATCAGAGCCATGAAGTTGTAGGTCGAAAATCCGTACGCAAAAAGACCATACGCTCGACCCAAAGCCAGAGATCCGAGAAGAACCATCAAGATGGTCAGACCGGTCGGCACTGTGTTTTTTCGAGAGGCGAGAAAGAAGAAGAACAAGCCCAAACCAATCTGAAGCCCCCCATACATGCCGGCCACCTCAGTCAGCGCACTGGGATTGGGAAGGGTCATTCCCGTGTAGTTCGCGACAGACTGCGGACTGACAAGACAAAGAACACCGTAGGGCGTGAAAGCCAACCCGACCGCAACAAGAAGAATACGTGCCCATTTCATATTCAAGCCCTCCCTAAGGCCCGGTCGCCTTCCCTCCTGAAGAGAATGGCGAGCCAAGCCATGATCGCAATCGATATGTGGACTTTGGCTGAAATAGCCAAATGCACAAACCCAGCGACGAAAGAGGGGTGGACAAGGTCTCCAGAAGCCCCCAGGGGCCTCCTCACCCTATCTTTAGACGGATCCCTCGGCCCAGTCGGGACGCGGTTCCGCTCAGGAACTGCAACCTCGAAAGAGTTCGCTGATATTCCCGATTGTTGACCAACAGGCGGTATTCCACCTCATCGATGGTATCCACGTGCAGATCATGAACCTGGCCATACGTCATCCGGTCGGCGTCATAGAAGATCCGTGTCACTTCTTCGACCGTCCCGGGCATCACCACCGCCTCACCGCCCTCCCCCAGTAGCCCCATGGCCAGACCCAGTCGATTGATCTGATCCACGATCCCATGGCCCTTCATGGCGTGAACGCTGTTGGGAGGAATAATGACCTGGGTATCGCTGGTCAGATCTCCACCTTCATCCAGCCAGACAAAACCCGCCTCGCCTTGTTGGAAGGGCGAGGTGAATGTTTCGCTCCCCGCCTCGTGATCAAAGTAGATGACACGAACAGACATCAACTGCACCTGGAAAAAGTAGACAGAAGTCCGGATACGACACTTCGACGACCCAAAACAGGACAAACCGGGTCAAACGCGAGCGATCTGTCATCCAACCCGATCACTCGTTTGGAGGGCTCGGCAATTCGATCAGGAGATGCCGACTCAGGTCACCGGCGAATTCAACTCTCATTCGTCGCTCCGAAAAACCCCACTGCCCATCCACGCAGGCAAAGCGATCCGCATATCGACCCGAAATGATGGGCTGGAGCGGAAAATCCGGCAGGCACTGAAAGACAGTAAAACGAGCCCGCCCCTGAGCAGAGAGACCCGATTCCTCCACCTCGATAATGGCGTTGGTGGTCATATGCTGGGTGCACGGAGTGCCACACTCATAGAGACGCGTACTGGATTCATAGAGACCCTGGACTTCAGCCGATCCTCTTGCGATCACGTTTCCATCAGGTCCCACGATCTGTCCGCCCGAGAAGAGCTCGCCCACTCCCTGGAAGTCACCGGCATCGATACGCTCCGCGTACAGATAGAGAAGGTGTTCAATTCTGCGACCATCATCCATTGTCGTTCGGACTCCTTGTCAAAGGGCCTTCAGCGCCTGGCACGGGTGATGACAGCTAGGCGAGTCGTTCCATGCCCGAAGGCAACTGGGGTTCAGGAGCGTCGGCTTCACCCACAAATCGAGTCCATTCGTCAGGGGCGACCCGCTCCATGTGATCGGGTTGGCGACTGCGCAGATGCGAGCCGCAGTTCATACACTCGACATAGTGGTGAACCTGCTCGGAACGCCCCGAACGGACTTCGATGGAAGCGCGCAACCAGAGACGGCTCGGCCTTCCGAGATCGTCACATTCCACGCATCGGAGTAGAAAAACGGGGCCCAGCTCAATCTTGTCACTCGAATCCAACATCAGCGCTAAAAACGATACCGAATGTGGTGAGTCCGGAAAGGTGCCTGGATGGGAATTCATCCGTCCATCAAGGGACCCGATGAATCCGTCCGACCCCTTTATTCGGCGACGGGTTGTTCGAGGATTTCAGCTCTGCGGATGTAGACCGCCCGTTTCGGCACACCGGACTCGGATCCATACATTTCAAGCGTTTTGAGAGTCCCCATCCCTTCCACGACCTGGCCGTAGACCGTGTGTTTGCCGTCGAGATGCTCCGCATCACCACTGAAGAGAATGAAGAACTGGCTGCCATCCGTTCGCGGGCCGGAGTTCGCCGCTGAAACCACACCGCGTTTGTTGTGTCGAGCCTTTCGGCTGAATTCGCCGCCCATTCGATAGGCTGGACCGCCCGAGCCATTCCCCAACGGGTCTCCGCCTTGCACCATGAATTTGGGGATGATCCGATGGAATGAAAGCCCATCATAGAAACCCAGGCGTGTCAGATAGATCGCGCTGCTGACATGACCCGGTGCATATTCAGGTTTCAGCTTGATCTTGATCCCACCTTCACTGGTGTGAAGAAACCAATAGTATTCAACGTCAGGACTGAAACTGACCACAGGCGGCCGCGGGACCCGGGTTTTCCAATTGGGCGCGGACTTATCCACCGGATGAGCCTTGATGTGAGCGTCGACTTCGGCGACGGCACTGGTGGTCGGCGCGGACTTTTTGACCTTCGCTCCAGAGGGCGCTTTGGGCGGGGAACTGCATGCACCGAGCAGGGAAACGAAGACGAGCGAACCCAATGTGCCGACCCAGGCTCGACGTGCGAAACGGAACGATCTACTTCCTGATTTCAAGTCATGGTCTCCCGCTTACCCTTGAAGAAAGGAAGCTGTAGGTTGGGTGGCAGGGAGATAGTAGCCCTGTTGGGCCATCCGCAAGGACCGGGCCTGTGGCCCGCATCCCATGACTCGCCCTCGGCACGGGTCTTCCGTGAATCTCTCACGGGAGCCCCGCGCGCGAAAAGCGGGATCAGTCTCTCGAACGGGACCCGTACATCGAATCAAAATCCGCACTGGGCTGAGACCAGATCCACGATCTCTCAAGCTCGATGGGGGCGTTGTTCGCCGAGGGCAACGCTGGGGGCAGCGTCGCTCTCGATATCCCGGGCGGAAAACTGATCGCGATCACGGAAAAGAGCAGGGTCGCCATGACCACGGTGGCGGCCATTCTGGACAGACCGTCCAGAATAACCAGCCTCCGGTCCGCTCGGGGAGACGTCATCATTCGTGTTGCTTCAATCATTGTTGATCTTTCTTATGTGGGGGTACCTGGCGCGCACCGCATTTGGAGAAGCTCCGAGGTGGACCGCTCAAGTCCCCGTCCCGTGACGAAGCAAACACTGTGCCAATGCCTGAAATCAGCCTAGGACCCCCAGCTTCCGGCTCAGGTGTCGAGATGGAAATACAGGTGGCGGCCGCCGGTCCTCCTCCGCAGCCTGAGACGGCAGGTGCCCCACGCTCGATCGAGCGCCAAAGGCGGCCGCCCGAAAAGATCGGACTCACCTATTCTCTCCGAGAAGTCATCAAGCCAAGAACGGGACATCCAGGATGAAGAGCAGATCGGATCGGCAAAGGGGACTCCCGTGAGCCAAAAGGCAGGAATCGACACGATTGACTGGCCGAATTGGTCGCCCACCCATCATGCAACATTGACTTTCATCCAATCGGGCAGCCGGGTCCTGCTCATCCGGAAAAAGCGCGGATTGGGCGCAGGTTTGATCAACGGTCCGGGTGGAAAACTCGAAGCCGATGAAAGCACTGTGCAGTGCGCCGTTCGCGAAGTCGAAGAAGAAGTAGGGCTTACTCCTCTCGAGTTGGAGCCACGAGGTGAGCTCCGCTTTCAGTTCCTCGACGGGTACGCGATCCACGTCCATGTCTTCGTCGCGAAGGGGTACCAAGGCGACCTCTGTGAAACTGAAGAAGCCAGGCCCATCTGGTTCGAAAACGAAGACATCCCCTATGAGGAGATGTGGGAGGACGACAGACTGTGGCTGCCCCACGTCCTCTCAGGCGGCCGCGTGCAAGGCGACTTCATCTTTGATGACGAAAAGATGATGGATCACAAACTCGCCTGTACGTGAAGAGTTACCTCGATCCGCACTGAATACCTACCAGAGCGAAATCGGAGACCTTCGCGCGGCGCCTCGAGATCGCGCCACTCGACGTTGGCGACGTCGGCGTATGCGGTCGTGCAGGGCCCGCCTTCGCGACTCCATCCACTCTTCTCGTGTCGCATCATCATCGTCTTCTCCGTACGTTTCCTCACGACGAGTGCGGAAATCGCAGAAATCAGCATAGGCATCGATTTCGTGGACCAGTTCGTTGACCACCAGTTCGACCATGATCGCATCATCGAGAAAGCCGAGTACGGGAACCTTGTCCGGGATCATGTCATCGGGCTCGGCGAAATACGCCATGCCACGCACAACGCGTTCACGATCCCGGCCCCCGATCCGCCATTCGGTGTCCTCCAACATTTCAATCAGGACCGAAAGCTTCTCCACTCGACTGCGAACAAAATCCGGAGCTCGAGTGGCCGAAATGCCTTCGATCAGGGCACGACAGGCGTCCAAGATCTCCTGCTCGCTCGAATTCTTGTGCTTCGCCCGAACCTCTTTCATCACACGACGGAAATACTTGAGATCGTTGTCAGTCAGATCAAAGGTGACCTTCATTGCCATGATTATCTGCTTCCTTCTACCGAATCTTGTTGAGGCGCCCAGTCCCTTGGGCGAGGCATCATCCTTACCTGGACTGAGACCAGAGACCCTACCTCAGCCGCAGACGGACGCAGCCCCGTGGCCAATCTGGACCGATGGCTCGCCCGGAAATCCGTACCTCTTCGAAAATGAAACAGTTTTCGCCCCCCCACACCACGCAGAGGTACTCACGCGGGGGTCGACGGTCTCGTGCCTACCGACAGCAGCCGGGCTCTCGAACCGCCCGGCAAGCCCCCACCGCAAGCCAGGCGCCGATGCAAGGGGCCAGCAAATAGAGCCAAAGCGATGCCAAGGTGCCCGTGACCAGCGCCGGAGCCAGAGACCGAGCCGGATTGAGGGAGGCACCCGAAACCGGCCCTCCGAAGAGCGCACCGAGACAGACCATGGCTCCCACCGCCACACCGGCCATGATGCCCTTTTCCTTCGCGCCCGTGGCAACGCCGAGAATCACGAACATCAGGAAGAAGGTGAGGACGACTTCAAGCACGAAGGATTGGCTCAGGCCCCCCGCAGGCTTCGTCACACCCAGCCCTTCATGTGCGGAAAAAATCACACGCAGGAAAAGACTGGCCAGGACAGCACCTGAAAACTGGCCCACCCAATAGGTCACGAGTTCGCGACCCGGAAGTCGTCGCGCCACCCAGAACGCAAAAGAAACCGCAGGATTGAGGTGGGCTCCCGAAACGTCACCCACCGCATAGATCATTGTCATGACGACCAATCCAAAAGCCACCGCAATACCCAGATGGGAAATGGCTCCGCCCGTCACATCATTGACCACGATCGCGCCGGTACCGATAAACACCAGAGCGAAAGTTCCGATCATCTCGGAAATCGCACGCTTGCTGAGTTCTGTATTCATCTGCGCTCCCCCTGCATCCACCTTCGGCACGTTCTTTCCACACATTTCATCTCGTGCAGGTACAAATCCTCTTCCTTGTTGACCATTCCAGCCCCTCCCTCACGAGAGCAAAATCACGAATTCCCATCATCAAGCCGAGCAGAAATCTCATCGGGGTCGCCGAAGAATTCCACAGATACAACCCGAAGGCCGTCCAGGGTGATCAGTGTGCCTCGATCCACCTCATCGGGCCATTGGGCTGTCACTTTGCCTTCTCTGTCAAGCAACAGGGGAAAGGAATACTGGCGCATCTGCGGAACCGCAAAAAAACGTGCGACCAACCCCGGCATACGACTGATATCGGCCACGTAGACCACATCGCGCTCAGCAAGGAACTCTCCGTCCTTCCCCGACAACGCCTCGGTGATGATGCCTCCGCCCTCCATGTCGCGGCTGAAGAGGATGATCTTCGTCTCCTCGGTGGCCCCGGCCACAATTCCGAACTGATCCTCGAGTTCAAAAACCTGGACTACACCACCCGGCCCCAATACCACCTCTTCTTCCGAGGCCTGAGCAGGGAGAAACAGGAAAGCCAAGCACGCGATCACGCTTCCCAGGAGGGCGAAGCCGCGCATCGCCCACTCGCGACTCCCGACGCTGTGCAGTGCTCGGTTCGTCATGGCCTGACCCCATCCTTCATGCTGCGATACCGAGACCGGCCTATCGAAAAACACGACGGTGTCAGCGCACCACACCCGCTGCTTGCAGGGCCTCTCGAAGGCCTTCAACCCGTTTTCGATTTGCACCGAAATCCGAATAGCCGACCCGCGAAGCCGATCGGACTGCAATCAGGCCCTGATCGGACCGTAACTGAAGCTCCACATCATCCACGAAGCGGAAAAAGGCAGACCGGCATTCGAAGCGAGCCATATGGGACCCTTCGGCCACAACCGTGGTCCTGGGCCACTCGGCCATGATCTGCATCGCCGTAGACCACGCCTTTTCTGGACTGCCCTCAATCACAAAGGGAGCGACATGCTGGCTGCCCTCAGGTGCATCACTGCTCACGCAGTTGGGAGAAGAAGGGCACGGCGGAAGTTGCGCCGGGGCGCCCTCTCCTCCGGCTCCATCGGCAGGACGATTCGTTGTCATAGCGAAGAAAGCTAGCACGAGAACCGGGACCCACCGCTGAGAGAGGGGTCCAAAGCGCGCAAAAAACCGGATCGGACGCAGCCTATACGCACTCTTCACCATCGCCCCCGATCCAAAAACAATCTGTTTGTTGTCATGAAAGCCAGTTTACCACTTCGCAACCTGGACGCGGCCCCGCTCCCAGGACCTCGCCGTTGCCGTGAGGAATCGACCTGCCGCCGACAGGAGCCTTCCCAACAAGCAAGACCGGTACCTGACTTGAATGCACTGCTCCGTCATCTAGAGTTCTCAAGGTCGAAGCCTTGTCTCGCAAGAAGGCCCAGACCCCAGCTGCAGGAGGCGCAGAAACCGAATGGAAGATTCAAGCCAACGGAATTCCAACTCTGACCAGATGCGATGCAAAGAGAGGAGGACACCTTGACCGCGTGGAATCGAAGTGAAGTCGAAGAAGCCTGGCAACATTTCGTCGAAGTCGGCGACAGCGGCGATTGGTCGAGGTGGGCCGATCTCCATACAGAGGATGGTCTCTGGGTCGAACATCACCTTGGTGTCTTTGAAGGCCGCGAAGCGATCCGGGACGCCATCATCCGCGTCATGAAACCCGTTCCCATGATGCAGTTTCCCGTAGCCTGGCACGCCATCGATCAGGGCCGAGTCGTCTATTACCCATGGCAGGTCTTTCCCGACCCTAAAGAGAGTGGCGAAATCTATCGATTCGGATGTGTCACGATCATCGACTACGCCGGAAACGGTCTCTGGTCACGACAAGAAGACCTGTACAACCCCAACGAGGCCGATGAGGTGGTTCGCCGTTGGCTCGCCGCCGGCGGAAAGCTTGCTGGGAAGTAGCGCGGGGCAGATCATCGAGTGAGGTCGCGGGACCCGCCTTGAACAAAGGCAGGCACTTCTTCGCGCACCGGAACCCTCAAGCTGTCCGGCATGTCCACGCGCTCAATCAACCACCTGGCTCAGGGCCTGGATCGCTTGCCGCAGGCTATCTCGATCCAGGGTGCTGACATCCAGCGCCAGAAGGCCTTCGACCCTCTTCCTGAGTACGCCGTAGACCCGAACAAAAGCCTCGTGCTGAGCGGCTTCACCGCCCTGGAAAGAAGCTGGATCTTCTACCCCCCAGTGGACCGCCATGGGTCCCCCCGGCCAGACGGGGCAACTCTCATTCCGAGCGTTGTCACAGACCGTCACAACCAGGTCGAGATCAGGAGCCCCCGCAACCGCGAATTCATCCCAACTCTTGCTTCGGAGCCCGCTTGCGGGATGGCCCTGCTCGGCCAGGACCTGAAGAGCCATGGGGTGAGGAGAGCCTGTCGGGTGACTCCCCGCGCTGTATGCGATGTAACGACCCGCACCCAGATCGGAGAGAGTCGCTTCGGCCATGATGCTGCGGGCTGAGTTCCCAGTACAGAGGAAGAGAACACGGGAAGAGGAAACCATTTTTCTTCTTTCATGATCCTGTGTGGAATTGGAAGGCAGGACCCGGAATCACTCCCAGCGCCACCGGTGAAACCTTCAGACAATGGGCCCGAAGAGAAAGGTCACCGCCACATTCAAGATGCAGAGCACGACACTTCCCACCAAGGCTGCCCCGAATCCCCTGACCTGGATCCCAGGGACGAGACTGGCCGACAACCAGAGCATCAACGCATTCACGACAAACAGGAAGAGTCCAAGGGTGATGACCGTCAGAGGGAGAGTCAGGACCACCATCAGGGGCCGGATCAGGCCGTTCACCAACCCCAACACAAGAGCTCCGATGAACGCAGAGCCCCATCCCTCGACTTCGATTCCGCTCACGAGATTGGCCACGATCAAGATCAAGGCCGCAGTCACGATCAGATGGACGAACAATTCTACAAGCATGCTTCAATCTCCCAGGTTCAATAGGTTCATATTCCGATCGGGCACGTGCTTTATGACTGGAGCCAAGGCCTTGACCAGATCGCTTCATCCAGAACGAAAAGCGCTTTTACGGGCTACTGCCCTTTCTTCGACGGCTCAAGATGGATGAGAGGCTCCCACTCGGTCCACTTCTTTTCGGGTTTCCGATAAAGCGGGAAATTCGTTCCCGCCTCAACCTTTTCCCCGGGTAGATCAGGCGTTGCGAAAGAAACCGAGCCTTCCAGCAACGACTCGATGGAAGAAACATGGATATGGACCCCCGTAAAACCGATATCTGCGGAAATCCCACTCGAATTCCAGAACCGGCTCCCTTCCCGGACCAGCGGTTCGAACCGCGGGAAGATCTGGAGTTCGATCCCGATCATGCGCGAATCATCATGCAGACGATGACGAAGAACCCGGCCCACTTTCTCACCTCGGTAGAGAACAGGGTCATCCGCCTTGATGAAGCCTCTTGAGTGGGCTTCAAGGAAGACGTGAAGCCCTCGACTTTCACGATACTTCTTCATGGCTTGCTCACGGTTCTTATAGAGAGAGAAGCTGCTTCCATCCTTCGCAGGCTTGCCCGATGTTCCGGGCGTGGCAAAGCCGAGTCCACCGACGATCAGCGATTCCATCGAATCCAGATCCAACTTGATCCCGCTGAGCGAAGCCGAGACATGGAGGCCGCTCGCATTCCAGAAAAGCGTGTTGTCGAAAATCATATGCGAAAACTCTTCTTCGATGAACACTTCGGCCACTACATTCTCGCCCGTGGAATCGAAGTTCAGTGATGAGATCCGTCCCACATTGATGCCTTCTCGGATTACCGGGGCACCATAATGGAGGCCTGCCGTGAAACCATCCACGTTGATGCTGAGGCGCAGTCCCTTCTCGACGCTGAGATTGACGGGCGGATTCCTCTGACCCGTGAAACGATTCTCCGGTTTCCCGCCCAGTGGGCCGGGGTCCACACCAATATACGCGCCAGACACCAGTGTCATCACACCGCTGATTCCTTGCGGACCGAAGCTCGCGTGCTCGATCCAGAAGCGGGTGCCCTCTGCCCGAAAGGCTTCACCTCCCCGGTTCAGCGTGGCCGTCACGATCACATCAGCCAGATCGGCGCTCACCTTTACATCCTGAACCACGCCCACGACCACATCCCGGAAACGAAGCGTGGTCTTTCCTGCCTGAATACCCTCCGCGTCGTTGAACTGGATGTGGATCGTGGCCCCCTGCTGCATGAAACTCTGCCAGAACAGGAAGCCGGCCACGACGGCTGCCGCCACGGGGATCAACCAGATCGGCGAAATTCGTCGCCGGGTTTCGACCACCGCTTCAGGCAGATCCTCATCAGACCCTCGATTGTCTTCCGATGTCATAACTGCTTCTCCATTTCATCCCAGATCGACCGGGGATCAAAACTTTCTGCGGCGATCAACGTCAACACCACGACAAGACCAAAACAGGTCGCACCGGGACCCGGTTCAATCGTGGCCACCTGCCCGAGCGACACCAATGCGATCATCAAGGAAACCACGAACACATCGATCATGGACCATCTCCCGATGGACCGGATGATCCTGTAAAGCCGGGCCCGTACCCTCGGCGACTTCTGGGAGTGCCGTTGGACACTGAGAAGCAGGAAAATCAGTCCGAGTATCTTGAGCAGGGGAACCAGGATACTCGCAAAGAAGATGATGATTGCGACTCCCCACATCCCGGATGAAAAAAGCTGATGGATGCCGGCCAGAATCGTGGACGACTCATGTTGTGCCAGGATCTTGATGTTGAGAAAAGGGTAGGCGTTGGCGGGCACGTAGAGGAGACCCGCCGAGATCACGAGCGCCCAGGTATGGGAGAGGCTTCCCGGCTTGCGCCTGGAAATCTCCGCGTGACACCGCGGACAAAGAATGCGTGAGCGACGATCTTCTCTAGAAGCCGCAACACGAGAACTCTGCGAACACTCAAGGCAGGTCCAGACCTCCTGGGGAGCCGCGCTCATTCAGAATCTCCCCACAGGTCGAAAAGAACGTCGGCGTCCGTCGAGGCGGTGATGGAAATCCAGGTCACCACCATGGCCGCCAAGGCATAAAGGCCGGGGCCTGCACTCAAGGTTGCCAATTGACCGATCTTGACCGCCGCCACCAGGACACCGATCAGATAGATGCCCGGCATGGCCCAATTGCCAAACCAGTCAATCAGGCGGATTCCATAGGCGAGCCAACGGCCCCGGAATCCGAGATCGAGGCCGATGACCGTCGCCGCAATCAGCGAAAGGTGGAAAAGGGGCATCACGATGCCCGTCATCAAGACCAGAACCGACAAGAAACGGAACTTCTCTTCCCACAACATGAAGCTTCCGCTCCAGAGGAAGGCGACGGTCGTCCCGCCCTTGAACTCAAAAGTCAGGAAGGGCATGGCATTTGCTGTGGCCCAGAGAATCAGGGCCGCAATCGACCAGGCCGAGAGTGTGTCGAGTGAGTGAGGCCGCAGTCTCTTCAGCACTGCGCCGCAACGGGAGCAGCGCAGCATCCAGCCCGCCTCGTCCAGGGGCATCCTCTGCTTGAGCTCACAGTCTCGACAAATTATGACATCGGACACGCTCTCTCCCTCGGGCCGACTCTGCACCCGCCCCGGAGATCAGGAGGACTCGGCCTCCCCTGCTCTCTTACCAGAACCGAGACGGAGTAGACGGTAGCTCCCCGCATGGCGTCGGGGCACCCCAAGAGCTCAAAGCGCCTCCAGCCAACGGAGAATCGCAGAAGCCAGCTCGGGTCCCGCATCCTCTTGAATAAAGTGCCCCGCCTCGTCGATCACACCGTGCGGTTGGCCTGCGGCTCCCGGTACACGCTCCTGAAAGATCTCTTCCCAGCCCGCTGTGCTGGGATCCGAATCCGCAAAAAGAGTCAAAAAGGGCCTTTGGAATTCCGCAAGAGCCTTCCAGGTATTCCGATTGATCAAAGACCCCGGATCGTTGGGTGTGATCGGAATCAGAGCCGGAAATTGCCGTATTCCCGCCTTGTGACTTTCATCGGGAAAGGGAGCGTCATAGGCGGCCAGGACCTCAGCCGGTATGGGTCGAACCGTGGTCCCCGCAATCGACGGGCTCGCCTCGAATTCGCTGGCTCTTTGCGAATGGAGGATCCAGGCAAGAAGCCCCTCGGCTACACAGACGTCTCCTGTACCCGAAGCATGATTGGACCAGGCCGTCCGACCTTCCAACTCAGCCTCCGCGGTGTGAAGCATGGTGTTGGCGGCCACGACCCGGGAAAATCGATGGGGTTCGCTGGCCAGAACGCCAAGACCGATCGGCCCTCCCCAATCCTGGACGATCAGGGTGATGTCAGCCAGCGACAAGGAAAGAATGAAGGCCTGCATCGCCTCCACATGCGCCTCAAATGAATACACGGTCTTGTCCGTGGGCTTGTCGGAACGACCGAAACCAATGTGATCCGGAGCCACAACCCGAAAGCCCGCCTCCACGAAAAGTGGAATCATCTTCCGATACAGGTACGACCAGGTCGGCTCCCCGTGGAGCATCAAGACCGTCGGAGCGTCTTCAGGGCCCTCGTCCACGTAGTGCATACGCAGGGAAGAGAAGGTGGAAAAGGGTACGTCCACGTAGTGCGGCGCGAACGGATAGTCGGGCAGGTCTTCAAACCTGTCCTCGGGCGTGCGAACAAATTCCATGGGTCTCTACCCTGCCACACCTCGCGAAAGGGTGATGACAAGATAGAACAGTGCAATCACACACAGCACGACAAGGACGAACCGGACGGGAGAACTCAAGGTCATTTCCTCCTGGAGGACGAGTAAGGTGAATACGATGGATGATTGGAATTGCTACTCGGAAAACCGTTCAAGAACCACGACAGGAATTTCACGGGATCCCGCATTTTCCTGATAGTCATTATAGGGGGAATAGATTTGAGCCATCTCCTCCCAGAGAGAAGATCGCTCGTCGCCATGGCTCGTCCGAGCGCGCGCTCGAAATTTATCTCTCGCCACCTGAACCCCGACTTCGGGTTCCGCGGCCAGATTCAGATACCAGGCCGGGTGAAGAGGGGCTCCGCCCTTGGAGGCCACCACCACGTAGTCATCTCCATGACGGCCGTAGATGAGAGGAAGAATCCGAGAGCGGCCAGAATGTCGACCTTGGGTGGTCAGCAGCAGCGTGGGAAGAGGATCGAGCCCAGGGGCCTGCCACATATGACCTTCTCGACCGTCGGTCTCGAGATACAGCTTCAGATGGCTCTTGATGAACTCAGGCAGGCCCTCCGGCAGATCGAGCTTGCTCATGAATGATTCCTTTCTCTCTGGGGTCGCTGGAAAATCATCAGGACTCCACACGCAAGCTCTACAGTACCGCGCTCAGACCCCGTTCGGCCAGATGCAGTCAAAGCCCGTAGCAGGAGGACCCGGGAGCAACACTAGAGCCTATCCAGCACCGACTCCATCCAACGACTCGGAACCCCGCCGGCCGCTTCCTGCTTGTCCAATCGGTCCATGGCGGTTCGCGCGGCCGTGATACCCATCCAACGGAGCGGCTCCGGCTCCCACTGGGAAAAACCCTTGCCCACCCAGGGCAACCGAACGCGATCCGTCTCTTGACCGGAAAGGAGGTCCGCCAGGGTTCGTCCCATCAGGTTCGAGGCCCCCACCCCTTCACCCAGATATCCACCCGCCATGGCGATACGGGTTTCTCGATCGGCGGACAAAGCCGGAGTACGGTCGCGCGGCAGACCCAGGGGACCGCCCCATCGGTGCGTGATCTCAACATCCCGAAGCAAAGGCAGCAAACTGATCAAGGATTCGCGTACCTGCTCGAAAATCGGATCCGTGGGCGAGAATCGCTCTCGAACCCCGGAGCCGTAGTAGTAGAGGCCGCGAGATCCATACGCGATACGACCATCGGCCGTGCGTTGACCGTAGGTCGCAATGAGCTCAGGGCCCGCAAAGGTTTCCCGCTCCCCAAGGCCGATCTCCTCCCAGAGATCCGCCGACAAGGGCTCTGTCGCCACCATCATCGAATGAATGGGGGCCATCCGCCGCTTGTATCCGGGGATCTGGGCCGTGTAGGCTTCGGTGGCGAGTACAACCCAATCCGCCTGGATTCGACCCTGATCCGTTTCCACCTCACCCGGTCGGATCTGTCGCACAGCCGAATTCTCGAAAATGCGCCCACCGCGTGACTCCACGACCCGGGCCAAGCCCCGAACCAGGCGAGCCGGGTGGATGGCGGCCACATGGGGGCTGTATAGAGCGCCCAGTCCACCGGAAACCCGAAGTCTTTCATTCAGCTCTGACTCCGACAACCACTGGTAGTCGTCCGGACTGAATCCCCAGTCTGTCATCTGGGCCACGTGCGCGATTTGCTCTTCTTTCTGTTTCTCCACGCGCGCCACTTGAAGGGTCCCCCCCTTCTTGAAATGGCAATCGATCCCCTCGCGCTCACAGACGCGTTCGACTTCATCCACGCAATCAAAGAGAGCGCGGCTGAGCGCCATACCGCCCTCGCGCGTTTCAGGGTCCGCCAGGAGTGGTTCCACACCCTCGGCCATTCCCATGCACCACCCCCCATTGCGACCGGAGGCTCCGATTCCCGCGATTCCCGCTTCGCACAGAGCGACCCGCAGGCCCGGTTCATGCTCGAGCAGGTAATAGGCCGTCCAAAGCCCCGTATACCCCGCCCCGACGATGACCACGTCGGCCTCTTCCAGACCCTCAAGAGCCGGACGCAACGCCAGATCCTCATCCAAGGTCGACAGCCAGAAACTTTCCGAACGAAAATCTCGCAACGTTCTCTCCGCCCTATCCGTGGGAACGGCCTGGGTCCAGATCCAGTGCTCCTACACTGCTGGAACGCGTACCGATCAGGTGTCCGCTACCCAGTTGCCATGAAATCCGAAGGGAACCCGAACGCCCAGATCGATGGTGGCCACGGGATCTCCGAGAAAATCCTGTGCGTGCAGGATCACCACTTCCGCCACATTCCGATCACTGTCGTGGCGGTAGCTCATGATCCAACCGTCGTCTTCGTCCGCATCCTCGCTCCGCGGCACGAAGACAGGCTCCTGGTATTGCTTGGAAGCCCCGTCATCGCGGTGCTGCATTTCTCCCTTGTGGAGATCGTGCTTCAGCATGCCTCCGAACAACCCAGCTCCCCCCGCTGTCCCGCAGTACCCATAGCGGTAGGGCTTGCCCACCAGTCTCTCGTCATGTCTAGGGAATTCCTGAGGCCGTTCCGAGAGGCGCTCTTCCCTGGACGAACCGTCTTTCGGATCCAGGGTCCACCGATCGAGGGTCGGCGGTCCCTCTCCCGGGCCAGTCAGATTGGAGTCGAACATCCTGGGATGTCGAATCACATCCAGCACAACACGACCTTCCTGATCCTCATAGGCATTCAGGGGATGGAACACGAAACAGTTCTCCACCTCGCACCAGATCGTCTGATCCGATGTGCCGTTTCGAGGAAGCAGTCCGACTCTTGAGCCGTAGTCCTCCTCCCAACGATATTGGCCCAGACCACCCGAAACGTCTGTCGAATCGGCCCCGGGCGGAACGTGGAAGACCACGGGAAAATCAAGCACGATGAAATAGTTCTCGGTGATCGCGCAATCATGCACCATGGGTTTGCCCGGGACCGAGATCGGTTCCGTGCGCGTGACTTCTCCCTCCGCGGAAACCACCACATGATGGAGATCATCCATGAAGGGAAAGTAACCGGCCGCATGGATTTCACCGGTGTCCGGGTCGCGTTTCGGGTGAGCGCTGAAGGGCGTCACCAGACCGCCACCAAAATCCGAGGCCTGAACGGTCTCGAGCTCGTAGTCGAGCTCCATGGGAAAGCCACCGCCCTCGACGATCGCATAGGTCTTGCCGCCCAGGCCGATGATGTTGGTGTTCGCCAAGCCACTGGAATCCTCGCGAAAGCGGGGCCCGGGCGTGCGCGCCCAACCCTTCGCATCACACACCTGGTCGTCCCGGACGAATCGGCTTCGGTACCACTCGGCTCGCCCACCCCTGAGCCGAAGTCCATGCACGAAGCCATTGCCGGCAAACCAATGATGCCCCTCTTTCGGATCCACCGGATTCGGGCCAATCCGGAGGAGTCGCCCCTCGAGTTCTTCCGGAATCTCACCACGCACCGAAAGGTCGGTACTCGTGGTCTCTTCTTCCATGGGACCGAAATTTCCGCTCAGAAAAGGATTCTCAGACATATCAACTCCGCGCTTCAGATGGGTTTTGGTTCGACTCGGTTCAATTCAGGGCTCTCTGAGCATACACCGTTGCAGAACTCTGGACCTGTGGCCTGAGAGGGCATGACACGGGTGAGCGGCGCTGATCAGGATGATGGAGGGACNTCGGCTCNGGCCCACGTGTTCCAGGGCACCGGGTGCCATCGGGCTCTGAGCGTGCCAACATTGGGGACCCGAACCCCNCTCCCGATTCTCGGGATGGCGTGGCTTCGATCGGAATCAAGGGAGAGTAAAGATGGCCCAGGTACACGGCGGCACCCTCGCTGCGCGTCAACTCAAGCGCTCTGGCATCGACACGCTTTTCGGAGTCGTCGCCGGACCCATGATCGAACTCTTCTCCGGCGGCATCAGTGAAGGCTTGAACGTCGTGAGTTGTCGGCATGAAATCAACGGCGGCTTCATGGCTTCGGCCTGGGGCTGGCAGAAGAAGCGGCCTGGCATTTTCGTCGCCGGCTCGGGGCCCGCTGTCACCAACTGCGTGACTCCGCTTTATGTCGCCACCGAAAGCGCCATGCCACTCATCGTGTTCGGGGGTTCCGCTTTTTCAGGCACCACGGGTCTCGGCGGCTTCCAGGAACTCGACCAGATCAGCGCCACCCAATCCGTTTGCAAGTGGACGGGGCGAGTGGACTCCACGGAGCGCATCCCCGAGTGGATCCATCTCGCCATGGGCAAAGCACTCGAAGGTCGCCCCGGCGGCGTCTACCTCGACTTTCCCGGGGACCTGGTAGGAGCCACCGTAGAAGAAGATGATGTCGCTTTTCGCACAGCCACCGACGTGACACAACCTCATCCCGACCCGGATGCCGTCCAACAGATCGCCGACATGCTGTCGTCCGCAAAGCGCCCGCTGATCCTGATCGGAAAGGGCGCCGCATGGTCGGATGCGGGACCCGCCATCCAGAAACTGGTTGATCTGGGCATCCCCTATGTGTGTGCCCCCATGGCGCGCGGCACATTGCCGGACGACCACCCGAACTTTGCCAACGCGGCGAGGTCGCAAGCTCTTTCGGGCGCGGATCTGGTGATCATGTTTGGCGGACGCTTCAACTGGATCTTCGGTATGGGGCGTCGCTTTGCCCCGGACGCCACCGTGATCCAGGTCGATGTCGAGCCTGAAGAAATGACATCCGGCGCCCATGTCTCCCACGGCATCGTGGCCGATGCCAGAGTCACCGCCGAAGCCATCGGCCAGGCCCTGGGCTCTTCGGCTCTGGACAACGCGACCGGGAGCTGGCTGCAGAGCCTGCAGGAAAAGGCACGGGGCAACGAAGAATCACTTCGTGCCTCGGAGTTGGACAACTCCTCGCCGATCAATCCCTATCGGGTGGTGGCCGAAGTCAAACAGGCCCTGCCCCGAGATGCCATCATCACTGCCGAAGGCGAGACCACCATGGGAATCTGTCGCGCCATGTTGCCCTCGTTCGAAAACCGGAGTCGCTTCAATGCAGGCACTACCGGCTCCATGGGGGTCGGCGTCCCTTATACAATTGGAGCGGCCTTGGCGAACCCGGACCGACTCTCGGTGGGTGTGCTCGGCGATTATGCGTTCGGGTCCGCGGCCATTGCGGTGGAGACCGCCGCCCGGGTCGGAGCCAAACCCCTCTTTGTCGTGATCAACAACGAAGGCATTGCGGGACACATGATCCAGGACGCCATGCTTCCGCCCGGCTCTCCCATGGTGGCCTCGCTCCTTCCCGCCCGATATGAAAAGATCGCAGAAATGGTGGATGGCCATGCCGAATATGTCCAGGAGGCCGACCAGATCAGACCGGCTCTGGATCGAGCCATGGCCTCCGGCAAGCTGGCCGTCGTTCACGTTCGGGTGGATCCGAAAGCGACCCGAACCGGAGGCAGCAACTACCTTCAGTAGTGGTTGTCCCCTTCACCCACAAACCCAAACCGATGAATTCAGAAAAATGTCGTGAAAGGATGAACCATGCCTCTTCCCCTTGAAGGAATCCGGGTCCTGGATTGGACGATCTGGCAGCAGGGATCTGCTTGCGGCGCCATGCTGGGCGATATGGGCGCAGACGTGATCAAGATCGAGCAAGCCGGAACGGGCGATCCCGGGCGCTATCTCATCGCGGCCGGAGGACAGTCCACCGAAGACAAACCCAATTGGTACTTCGAGGCCAACAACCGGAACAAGCGATCCATCACCCTGGATCTCAAACAACCCGAAGCGCTGGAGGTCGTCCTGGCTCTCGCCGCCGAGTCGGATGTCTTCATCCAGAACTTCCGCTTCGGCGTCGCCGAGCGATTGGGCGTAGGCTATGAAGCGCTCCGCGCCGTCAACCCCAAGTTGATCTACGGGAGCGCCACAGGGTACGGGAACAAAGGCGACGAAAGCGCCGAACCCTCGTTCGACCATCTTGGTCTTGCACGCTCAGGCATCATGAACGCGGCGGGCGAACCCGGAATGCCTCCCCTGGCGATTGCCGGAGGCGTCGCCGATCAGATGGGCGCCATCATGCTCGCCTATGGAATCATGACCGCGCTGGTGGCCCGAGAGCGACATGGCGTCGGACAGGAGGTGAACGCATCCCACCTCGGCTCCATGACGTTCTTGCAGGGCCTGTCGGTCTCGATGAAGTTGATGGCTGGACTCGCCATTCCCCGAACCTTTCGCCATGCCGCCATCAATCCACTCTGGAACCACTACCGCTGCCAGGACGACCAATGGATCGCCTTGGCGATGCTCCAACCTGACCGCTACTGGGCTGATTTTACACGCATTATGGGCCTTACGGACCTGACCGGAGACCCCCGCTTCGACACCATGACGAGCCGCACCGAGAATTCAGAAGCCTGCATCGCCCTGCTCGACGAGGCCTTCGCGACCCAGCCCCGAGACGAGTGGATCCGGCGCATCAAGGAGGACGGCGCCGACCTCATCTACACCATCGTCAATTCCGTCGACGACCTGCCCAACGATCCGCAGGTCCGTGCGAACGGGTACATCACCGAAGTCGATCATCCCCAGCACGGCACCACCGAGATGTTGGGGGTCCCTGTCGCTCTCTCCGAAACACCCGGCTCCATCCGCCGCGTCGCTCCCGAACTGGGCGAGCACACCGAAGAGGTTCTCCTCGATGTGCTCGGATGGGATTGGGACCGGATCGGGGCGCTTCGCGAGAAGAAGGTGATCTAGGCCTTCTTCACTTCGTCCCGGTCCACCGCGCCGGCTGAGTCCGCCCCTTCCAACAAGGCAATCATCCGTCGCAAGGTTTCACGTTGCTGCTCTACATCTCCGGGGCGACCCACCGTGGCCCCCATGTTGAGTCTTCGGATCAACTGTCTGGGTGGACGAGCCGGACTGCTCAACGCCGGCATGACCGAAACCAACACACTGGGAATTCCCTCGGACTCAAGACCTCGACTGATCAGACTCACGGTCTGATGGCAGACCGGTCATGAGGGAACCAGCAGCGCCGCCTCCACGGAATCGCTCTTGAAGCGGGAAACAAGTTCTGGAATCAAGTGCTGGATGAGAGGCGTCACATTCGGTTGCAACCCCATCACGACCTGCGTCTCGGGAGCGAGCGAACCGATCTCACCGGCCTCTTCCATCTCCTTCAGCCGATCAAGTGGCAGGTTGCAGTTGATGTCCTCTTTCGCAAAGCGATGGTCGTATCCCATGTGGTCGATACGAAGTTTCTTGCGGTCGACATCGAGTGGGATGGTTCGGATTTCGGGAGCCGTGTCATCAAAGCTCGGACCGGCGCGGAAGGGCTCCTGCTCTCCTTCGATCGAATACCCGCCCGTGGTGATCAGGCCGAAGCGCGTTTGACTCGCAGGCTTCGCCAACGACATGAAGGGATCGCCTTCACCACTGAACCAGGGATAGATCGCAAAGGCTTCCTTGGCTTTGCCTTTGGCCAGAAAAGGACCGGCCTCTTTCACCCACTCCGCAAACCGGGGTTGCCAGTCCGCCAGCGCCGCTTCGTCCTGATTCATGCTCCACCTCCTTGAGTCGGTATCCCGGGCCCATGAAGGGCGGGATCCACACCCCATCATCATCGCGACAGGAAGGCCCCGTCGCAAGGTGCGGTCCGGACGACCGCAACCGGCTTGACTCCACACGAAGGACCCGGGGCAGAAGCTTGTTTTCATTGAGGAAAGCCGGGCCGCCAGGCTTTCAGGCGTGAGTGCGTGAGCCGCTCCCAGCCATCGCCCTGGCTCACGCCCGTGGTAGCCTCGGGTGAAGGAGAAACCCATGTTTGAAACCCTGATTGCCGAATCCGAAGGCCCTCTCGGCCGGATCACGCTGAACCGTCCCGACAAACTCAATCCCCTTTCCACGGAGACGCTTCAGGAACTCGCCCGAGCCGCTCGCTATTTCGATGAACGGCCCGAGGTGAAGGTGGTCATTGTCAGTGGAAAGGGAAGAGCCTTCTCGGCCGGCGCCGACTTGACGAGTTTCTCTGGACCCTCAGATCTTTCCGCCCAGGAAGTGGGCGAAATCGGTCGTCAGATGGCGGACGCCATCGAAGGTATGCGGGCTCTTGCCATCGCGGAGATCCAGGGCTGGTGCGTGGGAGGAGGCCTGGTACTCGCCGCCGCGTGTGACCTCCGGGTCGTGGCCGAGAGCGCACGGTTTTCCATCCCCGAAGTGGACCTGGGAATTCCTCTCGCGTGGGGCGGAATCCCACGCCTCGTTCGGGAAATCGGTCCCGCCATGACGAAAGAACTCGTGCTCACCTGCCGACCGTTTGACGCCGCAGAGGCCAAGGCCTCCGGTTTCGTCAACCGGGTGGTGCCCGATACGGAGCTGAGCAAAACGGTCCAGGACCTCGCTGAATCCCTTTGCGAAAAAGCAAGCTTGACCCTGCTTGCGACCAAACGACACGTGAACGCCGTGACGGATCAGATGGTGGGCACCATGCGGAGTTGGTCTGACGCAGACGGACTCGCCATTGCACTCCAGGACGAGGACTGCGCCGACGCGCGGCGACGGTACCTCACCCGGCGCAGCGAAAAGAGTTGAGAAGGTCGCCCACGGCGCCGAACAAACCCTCTACTTGATGGAACACAATTTGGCGATGTCTACGAGTTCATCTCGATAGTTTTCAAATTCATTCGAGACCTCCCTCAACCACCCGCTGCGCTGATCGTTGGGATCGACTTTGGCCGCCTGTTCTGCCACAACCGAAATCATCCGTGTCGCCTGGGCCTGCAGGAAGAGAAAGCGGATATTGAAAACGCCCGAGGAGAAGATCAGCTCTTCGGTCCCTGCCTCCTGGGCCGCGGTCTCGATGGCATCGCCCATGGGGCTCGGCGGAGGCTCGGCCGTCACCGACGGTGCCAACTTACGCAAGGACTGGAATTCCTTGGCCCGAGTCTCAGAAGCCCGTTGAATCTTCTTCATGATCCCTTCCACCTCTTTGGCGGGCCCCTGGAAGGTCAATTTCTTGAAAATCACCAACCACTTGAGCTCCGCCTCGGCGCTGAGCGAGTTTTCCAGCAGCTCAAAGGCGATCTCCAGGCTTTTGCGATCCTCGGCGGAAAGCGTGGGCGAAGGCTCTGCGCGAACGACCTGAACCGGCATGAGAAAAAGAGCCCAGGCAGAAGCGACCAGAGCGAAAAAAAGCCTGCTCGCCGGGGTGCCGTGAGAGAGAGATGAACGAACCATATCCTTAACCTCCTCGTGCGAGGCTACCCCACTCCTACGGGAAAGGCAGGCGGCAGGAGCCGGGAGGCGACTTCGCCGGTACGCAAGAAGGCCGGGTTCTCACGCTGGGCTCTCCGAGCTCACCCCTTCCTTTACCGAACTCCGGGGCGTTGTAGACTTGTGATCGCCCGGAAAGAGAAGAACCGGAGAGGACCTGAAACCATGCTTCGAAACCTTCGAGCTGCCATGCGCTTTCGACGTTTCGAATGGAACCCGGAACTCCGCCGGCTCTCACACGCGGCCTGCGCGGAAGACCTTCGGGACATCGCAAAGAAGAGACTCCCTCAAGGTGTTTTCGACTACATCGACGGGGCCGCCGAGGACGAAGTCTCACTGACGCGAAACCAGGCCGCCTTCGAGCAATTCAAATTCCGACCGCGTGTGCTCCGTGATGTCTCCCATGTCAAAACCCAGACCACCTTGCTGGGGCAACCCCTGGCCTTCCCCTTGGTGCTGGCTCCCACCGGGTTCACTCGCATCGCTCATTCCCAGGGAGAACTCGCGGCCGCCCGGGCCGCCGAAAAAGCCGGACTGCCCTACACGCTCTCCACTCTGGGTACGCGCTCCATTGAGGAAGTCGCCGCCGTCTCCCAGGGTCGGAAATGGTTTCAGGTCTATGTCTGGAGGGATCGAGGCCTGGTAAAGGAAATGCTCGAGCGAGCAGCGGGCCACCAATACGAAGCCATCATGATCACCTTGGATACTCCAGTACTGGGACGACGCGAAAGAGATATCCGCAACGGGTTCACCCTGCCTCCGCAACTCGGGCTCGACACGCTGCTTTCGGGTTTGACCCACCCCGGCTGGACCTGGGACTTCTTGCGCGCCGAACCGATCCACTTTGCCAACGTGGGCGGAAGCTCCGAGGGCGGCGACAAGGATCCCGTTGTTCTCGCCGACTATATCAACAGCCAATTCGACCCCGCCCTATCCTGGCGCGATGTCGAATGGTTCCAGAAACATTGGAAAGGACCCATCATCCTCAAGGGGATACAAAGCGTGGAGGATGCCCGACTCGCTGCGCAATCCGGCGTGGAGGCGATTGCCCTCTCCAACCACGGAGGCCGCCAACTCGATCAGGGTCCGGCCATCGTAGACCTCGTTTCTCCAGTAGCCGATGCCGTGGGGGATGACGTCGAGATCATCTGTGACGGAGGAGTGCGGCGAGGAAGCGACATCCTCAAGGCCGTCGCCCTCGGCGCGAGAGCCTGCATGATGGGGCGACCCTACCTCTATGCCCTCGGCGCCGGCGGCCAACGAGGCGTTGAATTCCTGCTTGAGCACCTTCACGACGGTGTGAAACAGACCATGGCGCTGGTGGGTGCGGACAACATCCTGGAGCTCGACGAAGATCTCGTGGACTCATGACGTACCGAGCCGTTCCGATCCGAAAAGAAACGGGCCTCCTCGGCCCCACCCCTTGTATCCGAGCCGCTACCATGAACCCTTCAAGTCACAAAGCAGAAGCAGGATGAGCGTCTTCTTCCTTCGCTGAATCGACGAAGCTCGAACACAGGAGAAAATCATGGCCAACAAGATTGCCGAAGACCCCCGAATCGACCCCCGTATCAAAGGTATATTCAGCCAGATCCAGATGCCCAGCGGCGAGAATGTCGACAGCCGCGAAGCCCTGCTCGAAGCCGCCTCGACCCCGGAAGCCATCGCTGCCCGGGAGGGGTTCGAAGCCATGATGGAAGTCTGCGACAACGAGGACATCGCCCCTTCCACGGGACTCGAGATCAAGGACCTTGAGTTCACCTCCGACCCCGATGGAAATACAGCCAGAATCCAATTCATCCGGCCGACCTCCGATGAGGATCTGCCTTGTGTCTATTACATCCACGGCGGAGGCATGGCATCGCTCTCCTGCTATTTCGGCAACTATCGCGCCTGGGGCAGGATGATTGCGGCCCAGGGCGTCGCTGTAGCGATGGTGGAGTTTCGGAACGCGGTCTCTCCTTCCACCATTCCGGAAGTCGCCCCCTACCCGGCCGGTCTCAACGACTGCGTATCGGGCTTGAAGTGGGTTTCTGCGCACGCAAGCGAACTCGGGATCGATGCCAGCCATATCATCGTGGCCGGAGAAAGCGGGGGAGGAAACCTGACGCTCGCGACGGGACTCCGTTTGAAGCAGGAAGGAAAGCTCGATCTGATCCAGGGCCTCTATGCACTCTGCCCCTATATCGCAGGAGAATGGCCCCTGGACGAAAATCCATCCTCCATCGAGAACAACGGCATCCTGCTCGAACTGCACAACAACCATGGCGCCATGGGGTACGGAGTCGAAGCCTTCGAAAAGCGGGACCCCCAGGCCTGGCCCGGCTTTGCGAGCGAAGACGATGTCCGCGGACTCGTGCCCACCGTCATCACCGTCAACGAATGCGACCCATTGCGCGATGAGGGCATCAACTTCTATCGACTTCTCCTGCGCGCCGGAGTGCCGACTCGCTGCCGCCAGGTCATGGGCACCGTGCACGGTACGGAGATCTTTCCCATCGCCTGCCCAGAGATCAGCCGTGACGCCGCCGTCAGCATTGCTGACTTCTGCAAGAACGGATAGCGGGTCAGCGCCGGAAGGCCGGTCGGCCTTCCGGCGAAATCGCCAAGACACCAAGAGCCAGGAAGGCCGCCACGCCCACGACCAGGAAAACCACGGGATAGCCCTGCGCGTGAGCCAACGCGCCGAGCGCAAAGGTGCCAAACGCGCCGCCCGCCGTGAACCAGGCCTGGAAAACGGCCATGATCTTGCCTCGATCGTGTTCGTTTGCGCCTTCGACCGCCAACGCGTTGAAGGACGGGTAGAAGAACCCGTGCGCGAGGCCAAGGAGGGCACCCAGTGCCAGCAGGCCCACCTCCGGTAGATCCGCGGTGAGACTCACCGCCACCGCATACAAGAAGAGACTCCCCACGGCCACGCGACTGCGGCCGATCCGGTCCACGAAAGGTCCGGCTCCCAAACGCACCAGCAAGGCGGCCCCCGTATAGGCGACAAAGAAGAGGCTCAACTGATCCAGGCCCACCTCCACGGCAAAAGGCTGATGAAGAACGAAGACCGTGGCGAAGGCGGCACCCACAATCGCGATCACCAGCGCGCAGCGAAGCTGCTTGGGATCCAGAGCCACTTGAAGAAGCCCCGATACCTGACGGGTTTCGATCTGCCCCCGGCGCGGCTCGCGAATCAAGAAGGAAGCCAGCACACACGCGCCGGCTCCAAGCGCCGCCGCCGCAAAGGCGAATCGCCATCCGCTGACAGCCGCCAGCGCCTCCACGGAAAGCGGAGCCAAGGCGTTCGTGGAAAGCATCGTCACCCCGAAGTACCCGATGGCTTGCGCGAGTTTCCGCGGAGGCGCCAGATCGACGACCAGAGCCGAACCCGCCGCAAAAGCCATCCCGAACGCCAGGCCCTGACAGCCACGAAGCAGGAAGATCAGGGATCCGAATTCGTGAACCCAGTAGAACGAAAGCGACGCGAGCGTCATGAGAACCGCGCCCGCTGTCAGGAAGGGGCGACGACCGAATCGGTCCACCATGACGCCACTCACAAGAAGCCCGACCATCGTGGAAAATCGATTGGCCGTGGCGACCTGTCCGATCTGTGCCGGATTCGCTCCCAACTCCGTGACAAGAAATTTCGGAAACAGCAGGAAACTGGAAAACGAGTAACCAAAGCACGTCTGGGCCACGAGGATCGAGACCAGGTCTCGGCTCAAGAGCCGGTCCTTCCGCGGGTTCGTCATGCCGATGACAGCCTACAGTCGGCTCTCAAGATATTTGAGAGTACGTTTCTCCGACTCTTCATCGAGAGGCATGATGGCGGCGTTGAAATCCGTGACACCGATGTCCCGAAGACGGTCAAGCGCCGCATCGAGGACCTTCTCGTCTCCGGCAATAGCCACGTCCGCCGCGCCCCCCGCTCCTTCCTTGTCGAGCATGGCTCGGTAGGAGGGGAGCTGACCATAGACCGCGAGGGCTTTCGCAATATGGGCCTTGGCGTGCTCGGTGTCGTTCGTCAGCACGATGGGAAAGCCTGCCACGACGCGAGGCGCCGCGCGACCGGCTTCCGTGGCCGCCGCCGTGATCTTGGGAATGATGTGACTCTCGATGGTGGCCGGCCCCGTCATCCAGAGGATCGTACCCTCCGAAGTCTCGCCTGCGATACGCAGCATCCGGTCCCCCAGCGCAGCAATCACGATGGGGACCGTCCCGGCCTCGGGAATCTCCAGCGCTCCATTGACCTTGAACTCGTTTCCCTCGTAGGCGGCAGGTTCTCCCCGAAGAAGAGGACCCAGCACGGCCATGTATTCACGCATATGACTGGCGGGCTTGGCATAGCTGAGACCCATCATGTTCTCGATCACCACCTGGTGGGAAAGGCCGATCCCCAGAGTAAAACGGCCGCCGCTGGCCGCCGCTGTCGTGAGGGCCTGCTGGGCGATCGCAAAGGGATGCCGCGGATAGGTCGGCACCACCGCCGTGCCGAGTTCGATCTGCTTCGTCTCGCGACCGACAATGGCCTGCGTGGTGATCGCATCAAGCCCGAAGATGTTCGCCATCCAAACCGCGTGAAAACCTCGAGCCTCCAGATCCTGGGCCTGCTTCACCAGACCATCGAGACTCCCGTCCGCACCCTGTGTCGCTCCCGACATCACACCGATTCGCATCTTGCACTCCCCTCTCTACGATAAAAATCTGGATCGAGCCCATGAAAGGCTCGTGAACAACGGGGTACCTATCCCCTGGCCCCCTGAACCTCAGTCGGAAAGCAGCCGCACTGCATCTCCGACCCGAATCCGGCCGGCCCGGATGGGTTTCGCATAAACGCCGAGGTTACCGGAATTCTCTCGCACGAGGGTGCGCATGACGGCCGGAGCCTTCGGAATCTCCGCGAAGCCGTGGGTGGTCATCACGCACCGCGGACACTCCGCCACGATCTCGATCTCGGCTTCGCCCAAAGCCACACGCTGACCACACCAGGCTGCTTCAGGAAAAGGAGACTCCCCTTCCACATCTCCGATCAGGAGATTCGGCCTGAAGCGGCGGATATCCATCACCGTCTCCGGCGCTCTCTCCTGCAAGGTGGCAAGGGAAGCGGATGTCATCACATGGAGGGGAAAAGCATCGAAGTACGTTCCTGGCGGTGAAGCAAACTCAAAGACCTCGGGCGGAAAGACGGACATGTCCGGCAAGGATTCATCCGGCGTCCGGCCGAAAATAGAGCGGAGCTCAGTCTCCATGTCTTCGTGGACCGGAGCACCCCGGCGATAGTGATCCGCCTGCTCGGCCGGAACCAGAGGCCACAAGGTCACCGCCTCCCCGAGGACGTCGGAAATGGATTTTGCCACTTCGGGATCCGACGACAGAAGGCGACGACCATCAGGGAAAGTGATCTCGGCCACGCCTTCTCGACCCGACGAATCCGGATCGAGAAGACGCGAAGAAAAACCCATCAATTCCGGAAAGCGCTTGGCACCCGTAATCCCGCCGAGGGCCTCGTCACGAAGAGCCCAGCTGCGGTCACCCGCCATGCCCTCCGGAAGAAGCTCGATCTGATCGGGCGTTTCTCCGCCCATGCTCTTCACCGGGTACCGGAAAAGGGTTTTGACTCGACCCACCTCGATGCTCATGACTCTCCATTCCAGAACCCGGAACCGTTTCCGCGGCCAACACGAATCGCGATGCTTTCAGACAAGGCCGAGTTCTTTCTGGATCTCAGCCAGAGGACGCTCCCAGAAATCTTCCCAATGGATGTTGATGAGGGGAGGCGTGCGCCGGCCCAGCGTCCACCCCTCACTGATGGCATCGAAGAGGATCGGAAGAAGTTCCGGCTTGTAGAGAGCCGCCTGAAGGGGCCGCATCGTCATGGTCAGCGCCGGATACGGGGCCGGTGTCTGCGCCACCGTAAAACTCACCACCTTGACTTCGCCAATGGGGCTCGTGTCCCAACCCGTGAGGACATGGTAGAGGTCATGGAGCTGCCACCCTCTTTCGGCCACATACCCGACATCCTCCCCGCGCTTGCGGTGGGCATCGATGAAAGCCGACTCTCGCAGCATGTTGGCATCGAGACCCTTGGACCGAAGCATGGCTTCGAATTGATTTCCCAGGGTCTCTTCCGGAAGGCTGGCCAGATACTCGAGGTCGGGCTCGGGGCTGAGGTATCGATGCTCAAGCATCTCCTGCACAACCGGATTGGCGAGAGCGAGATTGTCGTAAGAGGCCAGAGCCTCTTTGTCCCCCAGGCGCATGAAATCGTGCGAAAACGCGATGGTTTCGCTCTGCTCCCAATTTGCAAGCGCAGAGAGAAGAGAGAGCACCAGCTCCGGATCCAGTTCGGGACTCTTCATCTCTTCCTCCACACCAAGATTGAAAACAGGAACGGCCCCGGACTTCAAACCCGTTTCGCAGTCAATACTCTGGCGAATAGATCTCACAGGCCGCTTTGTCACCGCCCGCAATCACCAGAAGTCGGCCGAGTGAAATGTATTGACCGGTCATCATACCCAATTCCGCAATCTCAGCGTCGCTGAAGTGCTCACGGAGTTCGTTCATGAAACCCGCATCCACGGAACGAAAGTCCGTGGCCAGCTTTTCAGCAAAACGCACCGCCAGCGCATCTCGAGGCTCAAGGTTGCGTTCAGCCTCGGGCAGACGGATCTCGGCCACGATCTCTTCGTTCAGTCCCTGACGCGTCGCCGACGCGTACCGAGCAAACAGTCAGGTGTCGCAATCGTTGAGTTCGGCCACCTTGAGGCGCGCCAACTCCTTGATGCGGGCCGGCAGTACGCCCTCGTTGTGGCCGGGGCCGAAGAACGCGAAAAAGCGCTCGAAATGCTGGGGAATAAGCGCCATGAGATCGAGCCCGGGCGGCACGGCGTCTTCTGATTCTTCTCTGGCTTTTTCACCCACTCTGATCCCTCCCCGTCGGATTACGCCCTGGCGCTCAAGCGCGCGGATGCCCTGAGCGGCCTGAGAAAAGAGAGTGCAGACCTCTCAATCCTTACTCGACAAAGGCTGTACTCACACATTCTTCTTCATACATGAGTTCGCGTTCAAAGCGAAACGCGTCTCGCGTGCCACAGATACCTCCGGCAGACCATTGAGGGAAATCCTGAGCGCCTTCTGCAGCATACGGGGGAATGTCTTGATACCGCCAAAACTCTTCCGGGGGGTAGGATTGGCACCACGACGGCGGATCTGCAACCTCGCACTGCGCCGATGGCTGACTGCCGCATGAACCCGCGTAAAGCCTCGGACAAAGCGCTGGCGGGTTGGGCACATCGCATGCAGGAATCGGCGGGTCGGGCGGGGGAGGCGGGTTTGAGCTGTTGGGCTGCGTCGATCTGAAGACGGAGCGATAGAGGGTGAAACTGCCGGACGCATCACAGAACTCCGCCACTTCTGCTGACGGGAGATCACCGTTCGCCGAGTCCGGGAAGAGCGTCTTTTTATAATCGATGACCATTTTGCAAAATCCAACCCCCGGCGCGAACGGACTTTGCAAGTCCTCCCAAACCACTTCACCCGAAACCTGCACCTCAACGGGAAAGTCGAATTTGACCGGGAAAATATCTTCGTCGGCCGCACAGTTGTCCGGCCCTCGAGGGGCTGCATTTTGGTCTGTCTGGCAAGTCGTATTCTGGATTGAGCCTGTGATGGTTGCGTCCTTGATCTGATTGCCCTCAAGGCGGCCATAGAAAGTCATCCATTTGCTGATGGGGAGCGGACCGGAGGGAAGGAGATCCGGAGTGCAGGTGAACTGGTTGTTGATGGAAAGAAATCTCCCAGTCAGGCGCAACCCACTGTCCTCTTGACCGCAGTTTTGGCACGTGCCTTTGAATTGCAGGGAGGATGTCAACTGCAAGAACTGATTCTTCAGGGCGCCGGCATTCTTAGGCCTGTTCTCCCCACCAGAATTATAGGCCAACGCAAGACTGTATCCGGGCAAATTGGGGTCGGGTTCATAGATGCTCCAAAGCCCCTCGATATTGATCGCGTTCGCCGACGAGCCGCTATCCGAGCTACAGGCGTCCAGAAAGAAAAGCGCTGCCAGACCGGCTGTCGCTACGAGAAATACGCGTTTGAGTCGCAATGGGCACCACCCTTTTGAGTTCGACTTTCGGCCGCAGTCCATCCGGAGATACGCTCACCCGAGAGTGAACCCAGAGCGTACCACCTGCATTCGACTCCGGGCAACCGACCGCCTGGGCGCCCTGATTGACGGGGGCCGCAACTTCATCGCCCCTGCATCCCTGACGCGATCAAAAGAGAAAACCGATTCGAGTCGTACAAGCGCACCAAATACAGAACATTCGAGGATCCCCGATCGCGTGCAACCTACCCCCTCTCCCTGTGCGATTTGGATTCCCTAGGGGCGACTCCTCGCGCGGGCAGGCCGCCTTGCCCATCGCCACCGGCCCTGCCCTGGGTCACACTCAGCAGGTGGACGCTCGCCGTCAATTCAAGCAGCTGATCGATCAACCCGAGTCGGACATCCCGCTCGCTGAGGCCGCCCTGTGGATTTCAGCCGAAGCGCGACCCGAAGTCGATGTGGCGCACTGGCTCCACGAGATCGATCAACTCGCCCATCGTATCGCCAGCGGAATGGACGGCTCCGAGTCTCCGCTCGCACAGGTGGAACTCCTGAATCAAGGCTTCTTTGAACGCGAAGGTTTCGGCGGAAACGAAGCCGACTACGCGAATTCCAACAACAGCTTTCTTGACTCCGTGCTGGAAACCCGAAAGGGAATCCCCATCACGCTTTCAATCCTGTACATGGAAGTGGCGAAGCGATTGAAAATTCCCGCAAAGGGAGTCGGCTTTCCGGGTCACTTTCTGGTCAAAATCGAAAAGGATGGAGCCGAGATCCTGGTCGATCCGTTTTTCCGCCGGATCCTGAATCAGGATGACTGCGAAGATCTCCTTCGGCGGGTCGCCGGCGAAGAGGCCTCCCTCACACCTGAAATGTTGCAACCCACGCCGAATCGGGAAATCCTGCAACGGGTTCTTCGAAACCTCAAGCTTCTCTATATACGAGACAAGGGATTCGAAGACGCCTTGGCGTGCAGCGATCGGATTGTGGATCTCGCCGGAGACAACCTCTCGGAGCTGCGCGACCGGGGACTTCTTTATCGTGAACTCGAGTGTGCGGCCCCCGCCCTGGAGGACCTCGAGAGATATATGGCGTTCTGGCCGCAAAACCCGGATGCCGAAATCCTGTCGGGAATCATCGAAGAGCTCCGCTCCGCGGTCCAGCACATCCACTGAAACGCCCCCAGGGCCGCTTCGAACGCTTGATTTTGAGGGCTCAACTACTCAAATCGGTTCCCATGGATACACTATCCTAAGTTCACAGGTCGCATGAGGCGAGCCTGAGCCGGAGTCTTTTCATGGTCCGATATACCATTCTCGTCGCCGCGATCCTCGCCTTCCTGGGCATGTACTTTTTGAGAACCCCCCAGGAAATTCAGCCTGAAGGAGACGGATCCCTCGCGGTGATGTCGAACGAGGCCGGCGACTCTGCTGCACCCGACTCCCGAACCGCATGGATCGACGATGAGCGGATCAAGAATGCCGACTCCGAACCCGGAAACTGGCTCGCCTACGGTCGCACCTACGAAGAACAACGATTTTCTCCCTTGACCCAGATCAATGCGGGGAACGTCTCCCAACTCGGGCTCGCCTGGTCCAAAGACATGGGGACCAATCGCGCCCAGGAATCTACGCCCATCGTGGTGGATGGCATCATGTACTTCACGAGTGCCTGGAGCCGGGTCTATGCCGTCGATCCACTCACGGGCGAAACCCTCTGGTCCTATGACCCGAAAGTCCCCGGCGAATATGGACGACGAGCCTGCTGCGATGTGGTGAACCGGGGCGTCGCCGTCTACCAGGGACGCGTCTATGTGGGCAGCCTCGACGGTCGACTCATCGCTCTCGATGCATTGACGGGAGAAGAGATCTGGCAGGTCGATACCATCATCGACCGAGACCGGTTCTACACCGTGACGGGAGCGCCTCGCGTCGCCAACGGCAAGGTCTTCATCGGCAACGGGGGCGCCGAGTTCGGCGTTCGAGGCTATGTGAGCGCCTATGATGCGGACACAGGTGAAATGGTGTGGCGCTTCTTTACCGTACCGGGCGACCCTTCTCTTCCCTTTGAACAGCCCGAATTGGCCGAGGCCGCCAAGACCTGGAAGGGGGGCAATTGGTGGGAGATTGGCGGCGGGGGCACGGTCTGGAACTCCATCGTCTACGATCCTGACTTCAACGTGGTCTACCTCGGAGTCGGCAACGGCTCGCCCTGGACCCGAGCCATCCGCTCACCCGGAGGTGGAGACAACCTCTTTCTTTCGTCCATCGTGGCCGTGGACGCCGACACGGGTGAACTGAAGTGGCACTACCAGACCACGCCCGGCGACAACTGGGACTACACGGCCGTGCAAGACATGGCGCTGGCCGACATGGAAGTCGATGGCGAGATGAAGAAGGTCCTCCTGCAGGCTCCCAAGAACGGCTTCTTCTATGTGCTGGATCGCGAAAACGGAGAGCTTCTTCGGGCCCACCCCTACGCGACGGTCACCTGGGCGACCCACGTCGATATGGAGACCGGAAGACCGGTTGAAAACCCGGACCTCGACTACTCGGAGAAAGAGAAATGGGTGCTCCCGGGTCCGCTCGGCGGACACAATTGGCAGGCCATGTCGGTGGACGCTGAATCAGGACTCGTCTTCATTCCCGTTCAGGAAAATCCTCTCATCTACGGCATGGCCGAAGAGTTCAAGGAAACCGGTCTCTACAAGAGAAACCCCGGTCGCTGGAATCTGGGTGTCGAGCTGGGGCGTGTCGTCCAACACTTCGTCAGCAATCTCGCGGATTGGCCGCTTCCTCGCGGCTACCTCAAAGCCTTCGATCCGCTCACCGGCGAAAGTGCCTGGGTGGTGGAGATTCCTCACTACTGGAACGGAGGCGTGCTGGCCACGGCGGGAGATCTGGTCTTCCAGGGTGACGCCTTGGGGATGTTCAAGGCCTATAACAAGCAGACCGGCGAACTGCTCTGGGAATTCAACACCTACACCTCCATGCTCGCGCCCCCGATCACCTACGAGATTGACGGCACCCAGTATGTATCGATCTTGACCGGGAGTGGTGGAGGCGACCTCTTCGGAGGTGCACCGCTTCCGCCTGTCCCCAACCCGGCTTCTCTGGATTACAACAACTACGGACGGATGCTGGTCTTCAAACTCGGAGGCGACGCACCCTTTGAAGCGCCCCGAGCCAGAGACATGACCATCCCGGAACAGCAACTCGCTGGGCTCAGCGACCCCGAGATCGCCCATGGTGAGCGGATGTACCACGAGTATTGTGCGGTCTGCCACGGACTCGCGGTTCGATCCGGCGGCGTGATCCCGGACCTCAGGCAGATGGATGATGGCACCCATGAAGCCTTCAACCAGATCGTGCTTGAAGGCATCCTGGTCCAAAACGGCATGTCGGGGTTCGGTGACGTACTCGATGTCGAAGACTCCGAGTTGATCCACCACTATGTCCGAGCCCGTGCCCATGAAGACCGCGAGGTCGCCCTGGGCAATCAACCCGGGCCACGCTGGACCTGGCAGGACTGACGCTTCCCACTTCCGTGCTTGATCCAATCCACGAGAGATTCAATCCGGAAACGGAGGCGAATCCTTGGCGGGCAGGCTCGGAGGCGGGACTGAATAGAACTTGAAATCGACCTCTCGATCCTCAGCGCCTGGAATAGACCGGACGCCGGCTTCCAGGTCGGCGACCTGAGGCGGAGGCTCCGAAGCGTTCAGTACGCCTCGGGTTCGTCTTCCATTGAGAACCTCACCTTCCTCCAATTCATCGAGGGCGCGTTGGGCTTCTTCGGCGGTGGCCTCATCCCAGGGCACGGCATGGGCTCGAGGCGGGCCGCTCACCGCACCCGATTCATCCAGGGCGCGAAGCCAGTAATAGATATGACCCGGCTCGGAAGAGCCTTTGTCGGGGTCTTCGATGCTGATCCACAAAACGCGAAACTCTGAAGGCATGGGCTGATTGCTCGGCCAACCCAGAAGGCCCTGATAGCCCAGCCAGGTTCCGAAATAGAGCCCGGAAACCAGCAGGATGGCCAGCCCCTTGACCCACACCGGATAGCGGGTCGCCAGGGTCAGGCTGAGCAATAGAGCGGCCACGGCCACATAGGCCAGCGTCAGGGTCAACACCGAGCCAGTCACGACTTCTCACCGGCCATACGGACGAGCAGACTCTTCGGAAGTTCATTCGTCCCTTCCACCTCGCCGTCTGAATCGATCGTAAAGCGCAACGCCGTCTGCTCATCTCCGGCCCCAGTGAGATGACGCGTTCCGTAGAAGACCAGGGAGACTTCCGGGTTCAGCTTCTCGACCTTCACCGTCACCGGCAGGCTTTCCGCGTAGTTGGCCTTGAAGTGCAGGAGGTTGACCACATACTCGCCCGGCTGGAGGGCGCGCAACGTCACCGTCTCCTGGTTGAGCGGGTTCGAAACCTTCTCTCCATCCAGGATCACCTGATCGGCCAGGCGCCCACGATCATCCCGGTCCAGATGCATGAGGCCCGCATCCCGGTTGTTGTACCAGAGGAGTTCCCCACCCGGGCCCTCCACCAGGGTATCCACATCATCCGGATGTCGATCCGGCCAACGCACCGTGATCAGCATCTCTGCTTTCGGAGACACCTTGCCCTCTTCCTTGGAGTCATCAATCAACAAGATGGAGAGGATGAAGAGAAACGCAAAGCCCAGCAGGACGTTGAAGAGGACATCCGTAAAAGCATCCTGGGAGTCCGCTTCGCGAAGGCCTCTATGCCGCATCCGAATCCACGGGCGTGCCGGCCAGGAAAGCGAGGCGGTTGATCATTTCCGCCACCGATGAATCAAGCAGGTGATATTGCGCCTTGAGGAGGGTGCTGGTCACCAGGCCGGCCAGTGTCGTATAAAGCGCGACGGACATGCCTGCACTCATGGCGGCCAAGAGCCCCTGCATGACCTTCGGATCAAAAGAATCCATCTCGCCTACGGGAATCAACATGAGGATGAAGCCCACCACCGTACCGACCAACCCGAGCTTGAGAAGAAGGTCACTCACGAAGTGACCCAGGGCGTGACGATTCGAAAGTTCATCGCCCATGGCTTCGAGAAGAACCGACCTTTCGGAATCACCCTGCTCGCGCACGCGTGAGAGGAAGAAGCCCACACGCCCCTCGCCGTTTGCTGGGAGCGCGTGCTTTTCATTCGCCGTCGCTTCGAGTTCAGACAGGATCTGGCGCTCTCCGGATAGGCTTCGGGCGAGCCAGAGCCAGTGAAGCGTGGCCAGCAGATAAAGGACGAGGATGACCGAAGAGATATGACTTCGATCCACCGTCAGTCCCTCGCGAAGCAGTCCGAGTTCGGCCAACAGATAGAAACCGAACGCGATCAGAAATGTAATGATCAGCGCCCGGAGTGTGAGGTGGTTGTTCTTGAAGGGCTTCACGATGGCGGAAGGGTAAATGACATTGGCTCCTGCATCCACAGAGCCAGGATACGAGAGGAAAAGGGGCCCGGGAGCCGAGACGGTCTCTTCATTCGGAAGCGTCCCCCTCGCCGGCGGGAGAATCACGATTCAACTTTGAAGTCGCCGCCATGGAACTTCCGCCCGCCGCCACCTGGGCCTTCCGAGCCGCGCTCCACTGGTCGACCTCCGATTCAGGCACACCGTATGCGAGCCCTCGCCCTACTCCGGGACGCGCACGGACCCGGGCCACCCAGTCTTCCAGATTCGGAATATCGACGATGGGAATCTTGCTCCACTTCCAACCGCGAACCCAGGGATAGATGGCGATATCCGCAATGCTGAATCGCTCCCCGCAAACCCACTCCTGTCCTTCCAGTTGACGGCTCAAGACTCCCATCAATCGTTGCGCCTCGGTGGCAAACCTCTTGAGAGGATGTGCCTTGGCGGCGGGATCCACATCATCCATGTAGCGGGTGTAGCTCAGCTTGTTCCCGAAAACGGGACCCACATTGGCGGCCTGCCAATAGACCCACTGCAAGACCTCGAAACGCGGAATCCGATCTGCCGGGAGGAGCGGAGAAGAAAAGCGCTCCGCGAGATACTCGAGAATCGCACAACTCTCCATCAAGTTGAGGTCGCCATCCACCAAAGCGGGGATCTTCTGATTCGGGGAGACCGAGACGAACGCGGGTTCAAATTGCTCCCCCTTCATGAGATTGATCATCTCCACCTGGAGATCCGATAGGTCATGACCCTCTTCCCGCAGTTCCTCCAACAGAATCGAAACCTTCCAACCATTGGGAGTGGGTGACGTCAATAGCTTCATGTTGTCTTCCTCGCTTTGTGTTCCGTTGCGCCAGGTCCATCAGGGTCAGGAAAGACCCGCCAGGATGCAGGAACCTTCTTGAGGCCCCCGTCTTCCAGGACTTCCAGCTCGCTTCCCCGCTGGATGAAGCCGCTTCCTTGTGGGACACAGTTCTGACCAAAGAGAACCCCCTGCTCGCTCTTCCTCATCCTGGCCAATGTCAAAAGAGGTTCCTTTCCTCTTTCGGCTGTTTTTGGATCCACCGTCGTCACCCCACAACGATCACAGGGCTTCACGATCTCCAACTCCATCCCTCCCACTCGAACCCGGACCCAATCGTCCTCTTCAAAAGCCTCGCAACCACGCACCACAAGATTCGGCCGGAACCGATTCATGGTGAGCAGGTCGGCATCGGGATCCCTGTCACGAATGGCTGTATTCAAGGCTCGCAATGAAGCCTCTGATGTCAAGAGAACGGGATAGGCGTCGGGAAAAGCGATGGGGACAACACCTCGCGTCCACTCGGGATTGGATCGCCTCTCCATATCCGGATCACACGCCACCAATCGACAAGAAGTTCCCAGCCACTCCGTCAGCCACGCGTCGGCCTCTTCCGAAACCAGGAGGGCCTGTCCTTGGAAACGCCAGACACGAACTTCGATTCGTTCCCTTGNCGACACATCAGCCCGNAAGGGGATCGAAAGNTCGGGCATNCCCGGGGCCCGAACCTCCAGCGCATCAGCCACCCTGGTGGGCCCCACGAGAGCGAGTCGCGGCTGCTCGCGCTGGGTCACGAAATCACCCGCGCCATCCACAATCATGAAACGTCGATCCAGTGCGGGCCCTCGGGCGTCCATCTCCATCTTCTGCAGAGACACGCCCCGGCACCCCTTGATGGGGTAGACGTTCAACTCCGTGACTTCAATCATCTCGCTTGATCCTTGGGGCGGTCACCTGGATGGGCTGAGGCGTGTACCAGATCGGTGAGGTCCATGCGCGTTCCTGTTGAACCGCTTCCATGACGCGGTGCTCACATCCGGCAGGCCTTTCATCGGGCGCCAAACCCGCGCACTCGTGAGCCGAATAGCGACAACTCGGGCTTTCCAGCACCCGTGCATAGTAGACGGCTCTCTCTTCAGGGTCGAAGTCCGGATCGCGAAAAACACTACACAGGGAGCGCGCTCCCGGAGTCCGAGTCTCGCAACCCTCTTCCCGGACCCTCGAGGCCGCCTTCTCACCCGCGACATCAAACACCCGCTGATGCAGTGCACCCTCTTCCACCCACCCTTTGATGATCTGGATACGTTCCAGGTCCTGACCCGGGGCGTCCTCCGTGCCCGGATCCGCTAGAGCCAGGGCCACAAACACCGGTCCTCCGAGCGTCGCCGCCCCTCCATCGGGCGGAAGGTCGGCCCCCATGGGCACGCCCAGGCGATCGGCCCTTTCCAGCCGGTCCACTGCATCGCATAGATCATCCGGGTAGTCCCACCCACCAAAGAGTCGCGCTTTGATCCGCGGCCCACTGGTGCCGAATACTTCCCGTCTCCGCAGAGCCGAGAAGATCGAGTCGCGCGAGTTCTCCTCGGCCCAGACTCCAACCATCCCCCCGGGGTTGTACGCCATGCCCGCCATGCCTCCGCCTTCTTCCACCAATCGCTTCTCCGGCGAGTCATCGGCCACACCCAGATGACCCGGCCAATCGGTCTCGGACACTCCACCCGCCATGGCGTTGTGAGTGTCGGTGCTGGCCAGGATGCCCAACTTGAAAGGGTTCACACCGAGACGCTCTTCTTCTCGCATACCTTCAATCAAGACGTAGCGGACATAGTTTCGATGATTGATGCAAGCACCCGGCCCCAGTTTCGGAAGTGTATCCGCCATGAAGTCCCAACAAAGACCCGGCTCTCCACGCTTGCCTTCCGCAGTCGCGTGACGAATGTCTTCAAACTTCTCGAAGCCACACGCTTCATCACTACCGCCTAGAACTCCAGACATGGATACACGACATTCGGAATCACCTTTGTGTTGCATGATCTCGACCAGGGGTTCAATACGTGCGCGCAACGCAGCGCGAACCCTCTCGTCCTCGGGCCCATTTGTCTCCGGGTAATCGACAGCAAACATACGACCGTTGCTTATGTTGGAGTTGTGTGGAATCGAAAGTGCATCACAACCTGTACCGGATTTGATGCAGGATTCATCCAGGATTTCCCACAACTCCCACTCCCTTTGCACATCCATGTAGCTGATCGGCCGAGACAAGACCCGATTGTTCTTGAAGATCACATTCCGGTGCAGATTTGAACCCAACCGGAGAGAACTGTACTCGAAGCCGATAAACGTCGTGCGTTCACAATCTTCGCTCGAATCGTTCCACTCTTCCGCCGCCGCGATGGTTTCACTCCACATGTCGGCTTCGGCTCGTCTACAGATTTCACCGTCGTCTCCGCAGATATCAGACTGCCTCGAAGGACTGGGCAAGAAGATCTTGATCGCGTTCGGGTTATCCAGAGGTGTCTGGGACTCTCGAATATCAACGCAACTCCCGGAGCCATAGACCGAGGATGAAGGATCCGCGCACAGGGAGGTCTCTCCGAGAAACTCGGCATGGTCGGTCACAGCCGCAAAGTCGAGGGGTCGATCGATTCGTTCCACGCGCATCTCCTCGCCGGAAGCGCGGTGGGCCGGCAGATGGATCTCGCCTCCAAACGCATACACGTAGGCGTCACGCGGCCGGGCTCGCACATCGTAGTTCCATGCATCACTGGACAAAGACGTATGGACATGGAGGTCGCCGAAAAAAGCCTGGCGCAATGGAGTGGTGTTCCGGCAGCGCTTCGGGCTCAAGGGCTCGACGAAAACCGAGGTCGCCACCGCAAAATCGTCCGGACCCGCCCCAGGGCCACCGCACGCCAAGGCAAGTATGGAAAAAGCAGCAAAAACAGACATCTGCAAGCCAATGCTCAGAAGACTTCTACCCTGATTCACACCCCTTCCGCCCGCCCGGAATCGCCTCCCGGCTACACCCCGAAGGCCCCGCCTGCCAGGAAGCGAGTCGCTCAAACCAAGCGTCTCGACACCCCGCACACCCGGACCTTCGGCGCGTATCGAACCCTCCGAATGCGCAACATGAGCGAGGACCCGCATCCGCCTTCCCATCTCTGTCCAGTCGCCCAGGCGCATCAAGACCCTTCCCTCAACTCTTCTGTTCCCATTCAGGGAGTTGCTTCTTCTAGTGGCTCCCACCTCTCGGCAACAGTTCACCNCAACACTGCACTCTCTCTTCGGTTCCACGTTGTTCCAAANCAGGANCCATCGAAAGACCTCTTCCTTTCGCTCTCATCCNGAGGACTGCCAGTGCTCACGTAGACCGATGGGAAAGATCCACAATCTCTGTGATCCAGCTTCATGACATCGACTTTCATGGCGACAAGAGTCCTTGAGTCGAATCCATTCATGACTTGTTCCCTCTTCGAAGCGTCGCTTCACGAGGACTNTTTTCACGGCCTGCGCTGCTTGAAGCGACTCGACCTTTCTGTAGAAACACGCTTGCTTTGACGGCTTCTTANCNACAAGACAAAACNAAATCGTCAAAGCCGNAAAAANGAACTGAATCCGACAACAGAGATCCGGTGGGGTCTTTGTCTCATTCTCATTCCTGACCAATCGACTCTGCAGAACTTCAGACCCATGCCCGAAAACAGTGGGCTCTTCTTGGACGCTCTCCCTGGAAAAGCCGAGCCATCTNTCGTGAAGAGCGGTTCATTCCGAATTGTTTCTTCTCTTCTCTTCTCTTCTCTTCAAATAATGCTCTCAGGAAGAATACGCGGCTGTACTTTTCTACCAGAGCCCCGAGGCGGCACCACCATCGATCTTGAGAATGGAACCCGTCGTGTAGCTGGATGCATCGCTCGCGAGGTAGAGGGCTGCACCCACCACTTCCGAAGGTTCGCCTCCGCGACGAAGCAAGGTGGTGCGCTCGAGTGCGTCCACCATTTCCGCCGGCCATGCTTTGCTGATGTCCGTCATGAATGCCCCCGGCATGATGCAGTTCACACGAACTTTCGGTGCGAAAGTGCGCGCGAGACTTTTCGTAAGACTGTGAACGCCCGCCTTCGCGGCCCCATACGGAATTTCAAATGGAGAAGGCGACTCGCCCGCCACGCTACTGACATGGATGATCGACCCGCCCTGCCCCTCTGCCATCGCGGTGCCNAGCACCGCCGAAAGCCGGAAGGTNCCCTTCAAATTGACGCTCAAAACCTTGTCGTAGAGGGCTTCCGAGATCTCGACCACGGACGAGTAGCGTGGGGACATCCCCGCATTATTGACGAGCACGTCCACATGCCCGAAGTGATCCAAGGCCTTTTCGGCCAAGGCATCGCACTGTGCCCACTCGCCCACATGGCAGGCCACCGCCAAGGCCTTCTGGCCCGTCTCCCGCTCGATCTCCTGGGCCAATTCCCGACAGTTTTCCTCTTTGCGGCTGGCTATGACCACATCCGCACCGCACCGGGCGAAGGCCCGAACCATTTCCCGGCCCAGNCCCCGACTTCCCCCGGTGACCAGAGCCACTTTTCCATCCAGACGAAACGCACGCGTGGGATCGGATCCACTATCCATTTTTCCATCCTACTTGACCGCACCGCGTCAAGCGGACCGGCCAAAAGCCGCACCTCGATCAGCGAGGAGGGCCNGGGTGAGTGCCGAAGAGTTCAATCTGACTCAATGTCTGGACCAGCACATCTCTTGATTTCCGGTCGGGATCTTCCGCCCACCAGGTCAAGACCCTGGCCCACATCCCCACCAGGGCCTGGGCGTAGACGTCCGGGTCGATCTCCGCCGGCATCAGGCCCGCTTGGATGGTGCGGCGGCGGTCATCCGAAATTCTCTGCGCGAGCGCTCCTATCAGATCCGATTCCACTGAAGAGGAGCCATGATCACCGCTGAAGAGGATCAAGATGAGATCCCTGTGTGCAATGGCGAAATCTGCCAATGCCTCCACTTGATTCCTGACCACAACTCGAAAATCATCGGAAGAGTCTTGAAGCAGATCGATGATCTGCATCAACTCGGAGATGGATTGGCGGGCCACTTCCTTGAAAAGCTCGTGCTTGTCCTTGAAGTGATTGTAGAAAGTGCCTGTGGCGACTCCGGCTTGCGAGGCGATGTCATGACTTGTGACGTGATGAAGGCCACGCTGAGCAAACAGCTCGCGCCCACCCTCGATCAAACGATCTCGCGTCCTGGCCCTGGCCTCGGCCGCCACCGATATCCTTGTTCGCTCTACCATCGAATTCGCGCACTCTTGTTTGCTGCGGATCGNNGATCCTGGGTCACTCGAACAATACTGGAAGGGTGACATAATCGTCACANGCCAGCAACGAAAGANCCGACCCGTCCACAGCCTCTCCTTCGCGCAAAGCGTCACTCACGACAGNCCTCGAAGCTTGAGACCCGACGCACGATAGATGGCATCCAGGGCTTTCATATTCAGGACCGCATCATCCACACCGGTGGGTACGAAGCCTCCCGTCTTGACGGCTTGGGCGAAGGCCTCGAGTTGATAGAAGTAGGTGCTCTTTCCCGGAACCGACTCGCTCTCGCTCCGGCCCCCCACTTCCACCACCAGTCGGTTTCCCCCATGCGGGGCCAGCGGATTGATGGCATGCAGACGACCCTGCTCGCCTTCCGCTTCGAATTCCATGCTGAATTCGGCTCCCTTTTTCATCGAGCAACTGATCTCGGCTTCGACCCCGGAAGGAAACCTCAACTGAGCCCGCATATCGATATCCACATCCGGAGGGCCTGTCTCGGCCACGGCACTCACGACCTCAGGCTCTTCGGCGAGAACATGACGCGCCATGTGGAGCGGATAGCACCCCAGATCCATGGTGGCTCCGCCGCCCATCGCATAGGTGAGTCGGATATTCGTGGGGTCTTCAATGGCAACATTGAAATGAGAACGAATCTTTCGCACCGCACCCAGTCGACCGCTCTGAATGAGATCAATCATACGTTGCGCCATGGGGTGATAGCGCCAATGAAAAGCCTCCATGAGGAAAAGCCCGGTTCTTGAAGCGGCCTCCGCCATCCGCTCGGCCTCAAGGGCATTGGATGCGAACGCTTTTTCGCACAAAACAGGCTTCCCGGATTCGAGAGCCCGGAGCGTCCACTCGCAATGCTTCGAGATGGGCAGTGCGTTGTAGATTGCATCGACATCACCGGAGTCGCAAAGCGCTTCATAGGACGGGAAAACCCGAGCGAGCCCATGTTCTTGAGCGAATTGCTTCGCTCGATCAGGGTCCCTGGAAGCCACCGCAAAGACCTCGACATCGGCGACTTCGCCACCGGGTTCCACCAGCGCACGCGGCGCAATCTTGGCTGCACCCAGAATTCCGATTCGCACCGTCAAGCCCTCCGAATTGAAGCCAAAGCCCTGTTATCCTACCTCAACCCCGGTCGAGTACCCGAATGGAAAAGGGCATCCTGATCGGAATGGGAGAACGAACATGCAGTGGTCGTCTGAACCGTTGATCGAAAAAGAAGTGCGAGAGCAGGCATTCACCATCGAATGCGAGGGACGGAATGTGCCGGGCCTTCTCTGGACCCCGACAGAACGCGCGTCCGACATCCCGATTGTGCTTCTTGGACATGGCGGCACCCTGCACAAGCGCGCTCACTACATCCTGGCAACCGCTCGACGACTCGTGAAACAACATGGAATAGCCGCCGTCGCCATTGACGGCCCTGGACACGGCGATCGCAGGGAGCGTATTCCCGAAGATCAAGAACAGGCCCGAGCCGATTTCGTCACCACCTGGTTGGCCCCAGGCGCCAACGAAAAAATCGTGGCCGATTGGCGGGCCACCCTCGACGCCACGCAAGCCGAACTGGGAACAGGACCCGTAGGCTATTTCGGACTTTCCATGGGGACCATGATGGGAATCCCGCTGATCGCAGCCGAGCCTCGCATCACAGCCGCCGTACTGGGACTCATGGGTGTCTGGGGGCCCAATCAGGACCGACTGGTCGAAGATGCTCCAAAGATGACTTGCCCGGTTCGCTTTCTCGCACAGTGGGATGATGAAGTCGTACCACGCGAAACGGTCCTGGACCTTTTCGATCGACTGGGCTCAAAAGAAAAGAGCCTGCGAGCCCACCCCGGTCGGCACGTTCAGGTACCGGCCACTGAAATGGGCGGGATCGCCGACTTCTTTGCCTCTCATTTGAAATGATGAGACGACAAAAAGGGTGCCCATACGAATCAGGGCTTCCCCGGCCCGAATGGAATCGAGTCGGGAAAGCCCTTTTCATCCAACTTCGATTCGCCTAACTGGCCCGGCGAGTCCGACGATTTCGTCCACCGGATCCTGAGCCGCCGCGACCCGATCTAGCCTGGCCTCGAGAGCGGTTTCCACGACCGGGTCGACCGGAAGAACGGCTGGGTTCCGGCTTCTCTTCATAGCCGGCCTCGAAGCCATCTACCGCTCGACGCTGAATCGGAGACCCGATCATCTTCTCGGTGGCCTTCACCCAGCGGCGATCTTCCCCGGTCACGAACGTGCACGCGACGCCTTCGCAGTCGGAGCGACCGGTTCGACCGATCCTGTGCGTGTACGCCTCGGGCGTGTTGGGCACATCGTAGTTGATCACGTGCGATACGCCGCTTACATCAATGCCTCGCGCCGCAATGTCGGTGGCCACGCGCAGCAGCAGTTTCCTGGCCGTGTCCTTCGTGACGGACGCGCTCATCCAACGCTGCGCAGAGGCGCCAGGGGGGGTTCAGAGCGCGCGACACGACGAGGCGCGGCCGGCGCACGCTTCGGCAAGCAGCAGACCAATGTGCGACCACCAG
>NZGT01000148.1 GCA_002691025.1 Spirochaeta sp.
GTCGGCACCGTCCTCGGCGCACGTGTCGGGGCACGCGTACGACGTTTCGAGCTTGATCGTATATACGCAGGCCAAGGTCTCTTCCACCGTCTCGTAACACGAATAACCCGGCAGACGCCGTGTCGGGGGCTGATAGAAGGGCTCTTCCTTGACGGCCAGGCCCGCCGCTTCAAGCTTGTCGACATCCGCCTGAGTCGCCTCGAGAAGGTGATAGCCCTCGTCGTACTGTGTCTCGAGCAGCGCCGATTCAAAACTGATCAGGATGCGATTGCGCATGGCGTCGTCCGGGTAGTAGACGCGAACCACCCTGGTTTCCTGGGGCGAGGCCGCCTCCGCAGGTCCCCCCCAATTCAAAGCCACCAGAAGCAGCACCCCCAGCAGGCGCACCCCACTCCATCCGGAAAGAACCCGATCCAGAACCAGATTCCGAGCGAGCATCAGGTCCAGTTCACGACGTGCAGCATGAAATAGACAACCACACCGGTGACCGAAACATACATCCAACCCACCCAGGTAAAGCGGGCCCATTTCCTGTGGGTCGCGATCCTTCCCGACAAGGCCAGGTAGATCACCGTCAGGATCAAGGGCAGGATCACCACCGAGAGCAGGATATGGCTGATCAGGATGAAGAAGTAGACCGGACGGATCAGTCCGGTGCCCGTGAAGTGGGTGTCGCCCGCGGTGTAGTGGTAGTAGATGTAGTTGACAAGAAAGAGTGCCGAGACCAGGAATGCGCTCAGCATGAGTTGCTGATGAAGGCCCCGTCGTTTCGTCTTGATCGCCCACAAACCACTTGCGAGGAGAAGAGCGCTCACCGTATTGAAGATCGCGCTGAACATGGGCAGGACCGACGGACCGGACTCCGCAGAGCCCTCATGAAAGTAGATCAGCCAGACAAGGAATGAGATGGCTGTCGTACAAAGCACCCCATTCAAGACAGCAAAGCGAGCGGGCGACAGCGTGATCGGCTGATCGGAATCCATGCCAGAGTTGTAGCGCCGAGAGGCAGACCACGCAGGCCCCAAGGGTGGATTTCGCGAACGAATCCGTGCTTTCCTGGATGCTCGAAGTCACACTCGAGGGGAATGAGAAACACGCCATCGCGCTTCCATTCCTGGCATCCGTTCGATCAGGTAGACAGGCCGGTCAGCGCAAGACTGGTTTCCCATAGCGCCTCAGCATCCCCGGGGTTTCGGTTCTTCGCGGCGATCGCGCGAACCCGTCGGTCCATGAAATAGGCCCCACTGACCTCGGCCACTTCCGAAGAGGTGCAGAGGTAGAGCCCGGTTTCAGCCCCCTTCTCAGGCGAGCGCGCGAAGGGAGAAATGGATGTCATCAACATCCTCGCCCACCACCCGTTGTTCTTGCTCAGATCGCTGGCCACGAACCCGGGATGAAAGCAATTGGCCGTAATACCGTGATCGGCCTCGCGTCGAGCCAGTTCTTCGGTGAAGACGATGTTGGCGAGCTTCGAGCGACCGTAGACCCGAAAGGCACGATAATCCGATGCCGACTGGAGGTCCCCGAAGTCCAGGGGGCCACCAAAACGGTGCCCCTCCGACGCCGTATTGACGACACGAGACGCCTTGCTTTCACGAAGCCTTTCCAACAACAAACAGGTCAACAGGAAGTGCCCCAGATGATTGACCGCCAAGGTCATTTCCAGACCGTCCACAGTGAGCTGACGTTCCAGATTGATGAGGCCGGCATTGTTCCAGAGCACATCCAGAGGCCGGCCCATATCGAGGAACTCAGCGGCCACACGACGGACATCCGCCAGACTCGCCAGATCTCCCACCAGGATTTCGAGATTCCCGGCGCCCGACTCAGCTTGAACCTCACGCCGGACGGCCTCTCCCTTCTGGGCATCGCGGCAAAGGCCGACCACGAAGGCGCCTTGAGAGACAAGATCCCGAACGGCGGCTCGGCCCAAACCCGCCGTAAAGCCGGTCATGAGTACGGTCCGCCCCTCCATGCATCCAGAAGAATTTTTCATACCTCCACTCTACCGGCGCCACGTTTTCCTGTCAGCGGGAGCCGGAAGAGATTCCGCGAAGGAGGTCCGACTCGGCCGATGATCCCAAGAGGCCGATTCGTGCTATCAACAACCCAAACCCGCCCAGGAGCAGAACATGGACCTCGGACTCAAAGACAAAAAAATCATCATCACCGGCGCCAGCAAGGGCATCGGTCGATCCATCGCTCTTGGCTTTGCTCAAGAAGGCGCCCACATCGCGCTGTGTGCACGTGGAGAGGAAGCCCTCGGAGCCACCGCCGATGAGATCCGCGAACTGGGCGTAAACGTTCATGCTGAGACCTGCGACGTCTCCGACAAAGAAGCCCTGGACGGGTTTCTCGAGGCCAGTCAGGCCGCTTTAGGAGGCGTAGACATCCTGATCAACAACACCTCTGGATTCGGAGTCAGCGACGACGAGGCCGGTTGGCAAATGGGCTTCGATGTAGACGTCATGGCCAGCGTCCGGGCCACATGGAAGGTCGTGCCCTGGATGCAGGAAGCCAAGGGGGGAAGCGTCATCCACATTTCATCCACCTCGGCACTGGAAGCCGGGTCCCCTCCTCCCTACGCGGCCGCCAAAGCTGCACTCATCAGCCATTCAAAAACACTGGCCAACAACCTGGCTCCATTTGGAATCCGGGTGAATTGCGTCGCGCCCGGATCCATCGAATTCCCCGGTGGCATGTGGGAAACCATCAAGAACGTGGCCCCCGATCAATACGGAGCCATCCAGGACAGCATCCCCTTTGGAAGACTGGGTACGCCCGAGGAGGTCGCAAACGCCGTCATCTTCCTGGCCTCCGAACGGGCCAGTTGGATCTCAGGCGTCACTCTTTCCGTGGACGGCGTACAGCACAAGGGCAATCTCTAACGCCAGGAGGTCATGGCTTCGGCTCATCGGAAGCCGTCTGCCCCATGAGGTACCGCCTCATGACCTCGACGGTTGATCGGCCACGGCGCGCCCAGCGAGTCGCCCGAAAAAGGTCGCGTCGCCCACCGACATACCGCTGGCGTACCCATCGGCGTTTCGCGGAACCCCACATGAGGTTCGCCCCGCCGCATAAAGACCCGGAATGATCCGGCCCTCCATGCTCAGCACTTCCCCGGTAGGAAGCGTGTCCAGCCCGCCCAAGGTGAAATAGGCGTAGATGACACCGCTCCCCGGGGTGCAGTCCAGAGCGGCAAAAGGGGGCTCCATGGGCTTGAGCCACTGCTCCGACTTGTGGAAGAGAGGGTCCTGTCCTTTCGAGGCGTGCTTGCTGTAGAACTCGACAGTATGACGCAGCATATCGGCGTCGAGGCTGATCTCTTCTGCCAACTCCTCGATGGTTTCACCCGTCCCGACAATCTCGGCATTGAGGAACTTGGGGTGCTCATAGTCGTCCGCAGAAACAATCAGATAGATCCCGTGCCCTGACTGCCGGATGGCCTGATACGCGATCCGGGCATGATAGGAATCTTCGTTTACAAAACGTTGCCCCTGGGCATTCACGAAGATTCCATAGGTGAGCGAAGAAGGCGGATAGAAGGGCAACGTGATGAAGGCTTCGTTCATGTTGATGAGAGCCCCCCCGGCGCCCTGCCCCATCAGGATGCCCGTGCCCGTATCCCCCGGATTCCCGATGGGAATACTTCCCGCCTTCAGACGGGGGCAATACTGCTTGACCATCTCCTCATTCATGACGAAACCACCGGCACAGAGAATGACCCCTTTACGCGCCCGGATGTTTTTTTCTTCGCCATCGATCCGGACGACCAGACCGTGTACTTCGCCCTCATCGTCCGCAATCAAGGTCAGGGCTCGACAATTGTATTCAACGCGAACCCCCCGCTTTTCGACCTGCTCAGTCAAGATCTTCATGAAGAGCGGACCGCCGTTGTCTCCCTCGACTTCCAGATTGTGACCTCGGGGACATGGGTCCGCGTGATTCTTGTAGGGCCAGGATTTTTCATTGCCTGTATAAAGCAGACAGTCGTCGGTGGGCGCCATGATGGCGCGCTCCTTGTACTCCGTATCCTTGTAAGGCGCTCCCATGCCGACAAGCCAATCGAAGTGCGCCCGGCTTCCCTCACAGTACGCACGGACCTTCTTTTCGTCCGCCAGATCCCCACCTGCGGCCATCAGATAGTTGAACATGTTCTCCGTACTATCAGAATATCCGCAGGCTCTTTGCACGCGAGTCCCGCCTCCGCCTCCCAGGTAGACTTCGGCACTCGAAAGTTCCGTGGAACCTCCACTCGCACTCGCCACTTCCAGGATCATCGCTTCGGCTCCAGCGTCCGCCGCCTCGATGGCCGCGCAGGCCCCGGCCCCGCCAAAACCCACGATCGGGATATCCACCTCGATATCCCACTGGGAGATCTCGGCCAAACGCCTCGGCACGTTCGGCGTGGTCCCAGAGGTATTACTCATGTCTTCTTCTCCTGAAAAGAAAGCGCGATTCCCCGTCCCCAGAGTGACCTCGGGGAAGAGGGTTCGGGGTGGCCCCAGGCGCTCACCTCGACTTTCGGATCCGTATCCATTTTTCTAGAATACCGGAAATTCCCTTGGTTCGTTGCCCTCGTCTTCAAGCATAGCGAGACCCGACGTCGTTAGAGAAGTGCCGAAAACGATTTCCCGAACCGCTCAAAACATGTACGACCGAACCATTTCACCGAGCCCCACCATGCCCGAGCAGAAAAAAAGAATAAAAAGAACAGACCCGAACTATGCCCTTGAGGTTCATGAACGCTATCTCGTGATCAAATTCGACGGGGACTTGAACGCGAGCGTCATCGCGCAGACCACGGACGAGATCCACTCTGACCCGGCCTTTCGAAAGCTGAACGATCTCTGGGATCTACGAGCCTGCTCGGCCAGCAACCTGAACTACGGACAGGTCCAGAACATCTTCTCCCACATCCGATCCCGGGGGTTTCGCGAACACAAACGCTCGGCCATCCTTGTCACCGATGAGCATCATTTCGGACTTTCCCGGATCTATCAAGCCCTCTCCGAAAACGAAACCCAGCACGATCTTTCCGTCGAAATCTTCCGGGACCTTGCCTCCGCTCGAAGGTGGATCGACTCAGCAGAGGAATGAAGCAGGTAGCAGGAGTCGCACCATGGGCGTCGACAACCGCGACATGAACATCTCGACGGACTCTTCGTCGGAGGAAGTCGCTCGCACAGGAGCCGTCGCGCCGTGGCTCTTCCTTCTCATCCTGTTTCTCTCCTGTAAACAACCTGACCTACACGGCGTGCCTACGGTGGAGCGCCACGTCCATGCACCGGAACCGGAAGAGCTCTCTCTTCTTTCAGCCTGGGCTCTCGACCGCTTCCTTGAGCTCAACGTCCTCCTCGGATCGGATGCAGGCTACGTAGCCCTCTTTGCCCACAACGGACAAGTCGTCCACGCAAAGGCTGCCGGCTACGCCGACATCGCATCGGACCGACCGATGACGCTCGATACCCGCTTCCGTATCGCCTCCATGACCAAACCCGTGACCGCCACAGCAGCCCTGATCCTGATTGAAGAAGGTCGGATGGGTCTGGACGACCCGGTCTCACTCTACATCCCGGCCGCCCAGGCACTGCGTGTGGCCACCCAGGATGCGCTGGATGATGGGGGACGGCTGCCTACGGCTGCGCTCTCCCGCCCCCTCACAGTCCGGGACCTCCTGACCTTTCAGGCTGGAATCGGCGCCGAAGAAGACGAATCCGACCTGGGGCGACTCTGGGCACAGCGGTATATCTACGCGGGCTCGGGCTCACTGGAATACCGGGTCAACCGCATCCTGACCGCCCCACTCTACGAACAACCCGGAACGCGCTGGCGGTACGGCTGGTCGGCCGACGTTCTCGCCCGTGTGGTCGAAGTGGCCGCGCAGGAACCCTACGACACCTTCCTCGCAAAACGGATCTTCGAACCGCTCGGCATGTCCTCCACCGGCTTTCTTCCTCCGGAGTCCGGTCGACGGGACATGGCCACCGTCTACACGAAGAATGAAGACGGCGATCTCATCGAAGTCGAAATCCCCAACAGCGATGCGCCCGACTGGACGCCCGGAGGAAGCGGCCTCGTCTCCACCGTCGGAGACTACATGCGGTTCGCCCTGATGCTCTGGAACAAGGGCCTCTACAACGGATCTCGCATCCTGAAACCGGAGACCGTTGAACTCATGACCCATCCCCACGTCGAATCAGGCGTACTCGACGACATGGACATCGAGGGACTCGGCTGGGGGCTCGGACTGGCCGTCGTCGTCGATGCCGAGTCGACGATGAACATTGACCGGACAGGAGACTTCTGGTGGTCCGGTTATTATGGCACGACCTTCTTCGTCAGCCCTGAGACGGGTCTGGTGGGCGTCATCATGAGCCAACACCAGCCAGGTCCGTACAGCGGTTGGCCCATCGCAGTCCATCTCTCCCAAGCCTTTGCCTACTGGGGCCTCTAGCCCAGGAAGATCCACGCCCGAGCTTCCGATCGATTCGCATAGACCCACCCAAAGACAGCCGCGCCCCTTTCAGGGCATGACTCATTGGGCAGCACGGCGTACCCTCTCCACTCATCGCGGGCCTGGCCTGCGCAGAAGACGCAGAGGAACCCGAGAGGAGCGATGAAACTTCGAGACGACTATTCAGGAGAATTCGACCCTGGGCTCAGCCTGGCCGACTTCTCCAGGCAGACCCTGGCCAATCTGGGTCGAGAATACCTCCTGAGTGGACACCTCCAGGACCGGGTCGGCCTGCCCCTGGTGGCCAAGCGCTTTGGTGGCGATGCGTACGTGGAGTTCTCCATTTCGGAATGGATGGCCGCAAGCCCCATCTACTCCCGTCGCATGCAAGAAGCCCTGGGGTTTGAAGGTCACGATGTCAGCACTGTCTTCAAGAACCTCCAACTCGATATCGGTGCTCCTCATCAATTCATGGATTTCCAGTTTCAACTCGACCGACCCGACTACGGTGAATTCTGGCTTCCGCATTGCGGCGCGCTGCTGGACGTCGAACCTTTTGGAGAAGAACGGGTCCGACTCATGTGCCACGACATTGAAGACCCCACCTTCGATGCCACCGCCGCCGCCACCCACCCCTGCATGAAGATGCGACCGATTCACCGACCGCCACGAGAGCCCGCCGGCCGCATTCCCGCCTGTCGCTGGTCCATCTTCATCGGAGACGAAGGCGACCCCTTCGTCCCCCATCCCAACCTTGAACGGGTACAAGCCTCGAAACTCGCTCAACTGGAAATCCAGACAAGCCAGCAGGATGCCGAACCCGGCGGCTGGGCCGACTACTCAGGCGAGTTCGACCCCGGTTTCCAACTGGAGGATCTCTCTCACTCAGCGCTGGTCCGGGCCAATCTCGAATTTGCACTCCAGAGCCACCTCCTGGCCCGCTCTTTCATGCTGTGTACCGCACAACATCTGGACGACGAAGCCGCCGCTGAATTGGGTCGCTCGCAATGGGTCGGCATCGCCGCATTGACGGCCGAGCGACTGATCTCGTCCATGAACATCGAGGGCGATGGTATCGACGCCATCGCCAAGGTCTTCCAGATTCATCCGTGCTTCCATCCACGCGAGTACAGCGACTTGCAGATTGAACTGACAGGAGATCAGAGTGCCCGGATCTCCCTGGGTGACTGTCCGGGACTCAATGAAGGGGACCCCTACTCCTGGTTCGCCGGGCTATCCGATGTCGCACACCCAGCCCTCGATGCCATCGCGGGCCGGGTACAACCTCGCGCGCGCTGCCACGCGGTTTCTCCACCGACTGGCCGGAAACTCGCGTGGGACATCGTAATCAATCCAGCCACCGAAAAGCAGCTTGAGCCCCAGGAGTTGAAGCTGGCGCACATCAGTCGCGGCGCAACTTTCCGCTTCGAACAACGACGAAGCGTTCGTCGCTAGCCTTCGCAGAAGAATGGCCTCAAGGCAGACCCCAATCGCGTTCAGGAGGTCTCCTTCCTTCCCCGACCCAAGCCAGGAACCAGGCGCACCGACACCATGAAGAAACTCTACTTCGCATACGGATCAAACCTGAGCGCATCCGATTGGCGCCGGTACTGCGATGAACGCACGCTGTCACCGGNAGGTCTCACCTTCCAGAGAAGCGCCTGGCTTCCCGACTGGGAAGTCTCATTCCACTACTACTCGAAAAACCGCCAGGGAGGCGCTCTCACCATTCATCGCCAACCGGGCACAGCGGTNCCGGGGGCCCTCTTTGAAGCTGACGAAGAGACCTGGAACATTCTGGACCGGAAGGAAGGTGTGGCTGCAGGATGCTATNAGCCCATCGAAGTCGTGGCCCTGGACGAAGAAGGCATGGAGTGGGCCTGCACCACATACGAAGTGACGAAATCCTCCCGAGCACACGATCCCATCCCGCCCGCACCCGGATATCACGAAATCGTCTCCGCGGCACTACAGGAACTCGGCCTGCCCACGGACCAGCTGGACGCAGCCGCCCGGGGCGACGACCCCGAACTCCTGCCCGCTGGGCTTTTTACCTACGGGACACTGCTTCGAGGCGAATCCCGATGGGGGGCCGCCGAAGCCATTGCTGCAGGCGATGTCGTCGAAGGTACCTGCCCCGGAGCCCTGGTCGACCTCCTCGAATATCCAGGTCTGCTCAACGCCNAAGACACGGAAGAAACCACAGGCGAGATCGTCCCTCTTTCAAAAAANCGCTCCGGCTCAGCCGGCTGGGTCGAATCCATCGATGCCATTGAGGACTTCCAGGGCTANGGAAACCCCGATTCCCTCTATCGACGGATCGTTCGACGGACCAAAGGCNCNGCCGCCGAAGGACACGTATGGACCTACCTGTACCTGGGAGCGACGGCGGGCCTACCCCACATAGCCGGAAACGATTGGCGGAAAAGAGGGAACTGAATCCGTCGGCGTGTCCCAGCTTGAGATTGACCCTGTATAATCCCGTCCCCGGATCAAGTGGTGGGACCGGGCGGAAGGAAGAAAATGCACATCAGCGACATCCTGGCCAAAGGGCCCACGTGCTCATTCGAGTTCTTTCCTCCCAAGACCGAGAAGGGCGCTGAAACTCTTTACGAAACNATTCAGCAACTTGAAAATCTGCGNCCCTCCTTCGTCTCGGTGACCTANGGCGCCGGCGGATCCACGCGTGACCTGACCCATGACCTGGTGGTTCGGATCAAGGACTCCACCTCCTTGGATCCAATCCCGCACCTGACCGTCGTATGCCACGGAGAAGACGAAATCCGATCGATCCTGGAACGGTATGCCCAGGCCAACGTCTCCAATGTACTGGCGCTGGCCGGGGACCCGCCCGCCAACAAAGTCGACTACAACCGCAAGCACGATGCCTTTCAGCATGCCGGTGACCTGGTTCGTTTCATTCGCCGGTTCAACGAGGAAGGCCATCATTCGTCTGAACGCGGATTCGGCATCGGAGTCGCCGGCTTTCCTGAGGGACACCCCACCACGCCGAATCGACTGGTGGAAATGGATCACCTGAAGGCCAAAGTCGATGAAGGCGCCGACTACATCGCAACGCAGCTCTTCTTCGACAACGGAGCCTTTCTCGATTTCCGAGAGCGCTGCGCCCTGGCTGGAATCAACGTTCCCATCATCGCTGGAATCATGCCCGTGACGAGCATCAAGGGAATGCATCGCATGGCTGAACTGGCACTCGGGGCCAATCTGCCGGCGGCTCTTCAGCGCGCCGTCGCGCGAGCTGGAGACGACTCGGAAGCCGTAGCCCGAGTGGGTACCCATTGGGCAACTGAGCAGTGTCGAGCTTTGCTGGATCAGGATGTCGCCGGGATCCACTTCTACACCCTCAATCAATCCTCGGCCACGCGCGAGATCTACCGGAATCTGGGCCTTCGGGACAGCGAAGGTCTTCAAGCCTAGAACCAGAGGCTTCCCCCATACGGACGTCCCTCTGTCTTGTCATTCAACACCGGCCCAGCGAATCCGGAGCGCGAAAGACAAAAAAATCCCGGGATCAGGCCAAGGCCCTAGTGCGGCTACGACGTCCGCGATCCCGGGAACGGTGGCGCTGGGAACCTACGTCCCCGCAGCACCAGATATTGACTAAAGAAGCTGCTGAGCGTGCTAGGACGCCGCCACCTCACTCGTCGTAGTGCTACATTGATCCATTGTCACCTCCATGCCGGCATAGTGATGATGGGCGAGGCCCCAATTTGGCTCGCCAAGTACCCGGGCCGAGGTGGGCGCCGTGTCCGCCCCTCCGAGCCGCCCGCACCACGCGCCCCCAATGAACGCACAGCAAAGACTCGGGAATGAGTGAGATCCCCTGACGTGAATTTATCCGAACCTTGCGGCCCCGGCCAATCACCACCCTAGGGGCACCGAGACGCCGTTTCTGGACAATCCTGGCTGGCCGAGCGAACGCCAGTGGGGGAAACTCACGCGACATCAGACGAGGAAACCATGCAAGACATTCAGCAAAACGAAACCCGCGCCACCCTGCTCGTCACCTGCAAGGACCGGCCGGGTCTGGTCGCAGCTCTGGCTCAGGCCCTCTACACCCAGGGCGCCAATATCCTGGACGCGGCTCAGCACACGGACTCAGAAAGCGCCAAATTCTTCCAACGCATCCAATTCGACGATCCCGAACTGGCGGGACCGGATCGGGATGGCGCGATGCGCCGCCTCGAAGCCACAGTTCGAGGGGTCGCGAATCTCCACGAAATGGACTGGCAACTCCACTACGAAGCCACTCCGGCCCGGGTCGCGATCTTTGTCTCGAAGACCGACCATTGCCTCTACGACCTCCTTCTCCGCCATCGCTCCGGTGAGCTCCGCTGCGAAATTCCGCTGATTGTGAGCAATCATGAAACCCTTCGAGGCGTAGCCGATCATTTCGGTGTCCCCTTCCATGTCTTTCCCGTGACGGCCGAAACCAAAGCCGAGGTCGAGAAAGAGGAGATCAAGCTCCTGGAATCCGAGCAGATCGACCTGGTGGTCATGGCTCGCTACATGCAGATCCTGTCGGGCGATTTTTGCGACCACTTTGCGGCGAGAGTCATCAACATCCACCACTCCTTCCTTCCGGCCTTTGCCGGAGGCAGACCCTACCATCAGGCTTTCAGCCGAGGGGTGAAGTTGGTGGGGGCCACAGCCCACTACGCCACCCGCGATCTCGACGAAGGGCCCATCATCGAGCAGGACGCCATCTCCGTGACCCACTGCGACACACCCAAGGATCTGGTCAGGCGAGGCCGAGATGTTGAGCGAAGGGTCCTCTCGCGCGCCGTGCGCGCCCACCTTGAACGCCGAATCGTCGTGTACGACAACAAAACGGTTGTGTTCTAGCCATGAGAATACGCGTCATCCTCATATTCATACTCCTGGCTGTCGTCATCATTTCGTGGGGGGCTGCCTTCATGCTCTATGATGCCGCCGAGCTTTCCGAGAGGGCCGGACCCATCGACCCCCGCAAGTTCACCTCCTTGACCCTGGTCACCGCCGGTACGGGCAGCGCGAGAGAGAACCCCAACCGTCTGGGTCCCGTGATGGCTGTCGGTTGGGAAGACCACGTCGTCCTCGTGGATACCGGTCGAGCCGCAACAGTCGCGCTTCGAAAATCGTCCATCCCCATGGACCAACCCGACCTGATCCTTTTGACCAACCTGCTCCCGCGCAACACGGTGGGCCTGGCGGACCTGCTCTATACGGGCTGGATCGAAGGCCGGGAAAAGAGTCTTCGCGTCGTGGGTCCCAAAGGCACCCGGGACTTCGTCGAAAAACTGACTTCGGCCTATCAAACCGGAGCCGCGGGACTCGACCGTGCCCTGGATCTCCCGGACGGAGGCGATCAAGTCGAAGTCGAAGAAGTGGATGGCGGATACAGTGAGACCATCGACGGGGTGACGATTCGAGCAGCCAGTCTGACAGGAGGTCCCCTGCCCGCTCTCGCTTGGCGTTTTGAACGAGGCCGACGAACCCTCGTCATCTCGGGTACTGGCTGGGGAGCGGATCAGCTCGTCGACTTCGCTCAAGGCGCCGACCTGCTCGTTCACGAAGCCGTCTTCGTCCCGCCTCCCAGTGATGTCGAAGACTTCGGTGTTCTCGTTCCACCCGAGCGACTCAAACGTGAAGCCGACCTTCATACATCGATTCAGGACATCGGGAAGATGGCCAAGCGGGCGGGCGTCCGGGGACTCGTACTCGTACGCATGATCCCGCCCCCGTTCTACGACTTCCAGATTCAGGCGGTCATCGGGCAGGACTACGACGGAAAACTCTTCTTGCCCGAAGATGGCGAG
>NZGT01000149.1 GCA_002691025.1 Spirochaeta sp.
GGCTTTGGAGGGCCCTGGTTGCGCCAGGGGCTACCGGTTGGTTGCCCCTGCCCACGGGGTGGATCAGCCCGATTATAAGACGCAGAGCCGAAGACAGGGCGTGGAGGGCTGCTTGCTGGATTGCGCTGCTTTTGTTAATCGAGGGAGCGGGCAGACGACAGGTCTGAGCCTATTTGACGTACCGAGAGAGACCGGCAAAGGAGTTGCTGAGCCGTGCTTCGAAAACTGATCGACTCGCCTTGGACCTATTTCGTGCTGGCGGCCTTGCTCGTGGGGTTGGCCGTCGTCTCTCAGATCGAATCTGTCGGTGAGGACGCACCGCCTGGTACGGTGGCGGATCTGGAAGCGCTCGCCGAACGAGATGATCTCAATGTCATCTTCATCTTGATCGATACCCTGCGGGCCGACCGTCTCGGGGCCTATGGCTATGAAAGAGCGACGAGCCCGAACATGGATGCCTTGGCGGCACGAGGCATTCGCTTTGGTGAGGTCGAATCCCAATCGAGTTGGACGAAGACGTCCATGGCCTCCCTGATGACCGCCCGTTATCCGGAGCGAACCGGCATCATGCGCGCGGAAGATGCGCTTCCCGACGAAGCCGTGCTTCCATCGGAAATCTTCAGCGAGGAGGGTTACAAGACCGCGGGAGTCTGGCGCAATGGCTGGGTGGCCAACAACTTCGGTTTCGATCAGGGATTCAGTCTGTACTTCAAGCCCTTGGCGGATCGATCCAACAAGTTCGTAAAGCGCAATTCGCCATCGGCTCATCAGTTGGCGGGAACGGATCTCGATGTCACCAATTCGGCGATCGAATTCATCTCGAACAACAAGGATGATCGTTTCTTTCTCTACGTCCACTACATGGACGTTCATCAGTATGTCTACACCGATAATTCGCCCACGTGGGGGACCAGCTTTTCGGACATCTATGACAGTTCCATTCACTGGGTGGACCAGAACGTGGGTTTGATTGCCCAGTCGCTGTTCGATCAGGAGTTGCTCGACAAGACCATCATCGTGATTGCGGCCGATCATGGAGAAGGCTTTTTCGAACATGGGGCAGAAGGCCACGCGAGAAGTCTCTATCGCGAAGTGCAGAATGTACCTTTGATCATCGTGCCCCCTTTGAGGCTGGACCAGGGAGTCGTTGTGGAAGAGAAGGTGGCAAATATCGACATCTGGCCCACCGTGCTTGATCTAGCGGGCCTCCCTCCGCTGCCTGGAGCAGAAGGGCGTTCTCTCATGCCCTTGGTGCTGGACGGAGCCGGAGAGGGCCCCGAAGCCTCAGAACTCCGCGATCGAGCGCTCTTTGCCCAGTTGGATCAGCACTGGGGCCGGCGCAACAAGGAGTCCGATGTGCTGATCTCCATGCTCGACGGTCCCTATCGCTACATCGTTCGTGCCAATGATCCAGAACGTTTTGAAGTCTATGACCACTCCGCCGATCCGCTGGAAAAAGAAGATCTGGCCGACGGGGGCGATGTCACGGTCAAGCCTTTGCAGGGCAAGGTGGACGAGTTTCTGGGCTCGGGAGGTCCGGTTTGGGGCGACTCGCCCAAGGTTCCCGTGGATGAGATGATGCAGGCTCAGTTGCGTGCGCTGGGGTACGTCTTCACGATGACGGATTCGGATGAGCTGCGTCGTCGCCAGGAGCATGCCAAGGAACTCCAGGACAACCAGAAGTGGGAGACAGACTGACTTCCGGGTAAACCGGCTTTCGAATGTCTGCTTTTGCGGTGGCGGGGAGCCTATTGGGCGTAATGCTTTTTCAAGCGTGCCTTGCGGTCTCGACGTTCCAGCGCCAGGTCCACTAGGCGGTCCAGCAGATCTGCATACGAGAGTCCGGTCGCTTTCCACAGTTGCGGGTACATGGATCCATCGGTGAAGCCAGGCAGGCTATTCAACTCATTGACGTAGAACGCCCCTGTCTTCTTGTCCATCAGGAAATCCACTCGAGCCATGCCTTCGGCTTCGAGTGCGCGGAATGCGCGAATCGACATGGCCTGGAGTGTCTGCACTTCGTCGTCGCTCATGGGCGCGGGAACCAGCAGCCGTGTTGAGTCGTCGAGGTATTTGGCTTCGTAATCGTAGAAATCGTGGTCGGGTACGATCTCGCCAGGCACCGAAGCCTGGGGCTCTTCGTTGCCGAGAACGGCAATTTCGATTTCCCGGGCCTCGATCCCCTGTTCCACAATCAATTTTTCGTCGAATTCCATGGCCTCATGGAGGGCTTCAACCAGAGTTTCCCGGTCGAGCGCCCGGTTTATACCGACGGAAGATCCGGAATTGGCCGGTTTGATGAAAAGGGGATATTCGAGTTCTTGCTGGATTTTCTGGCAGGCCGCATCGATCCCCGGGCCGATGAGTTCGTGGCGGCGGAATTCAAGCCAGGGGAGGACCGGTAGNCCGGCCTGGGCCAAGAGCTTCTTGGCGATGTCTTTGTCCATCTGGATGGCCGAGCTCAAGACACCCGATCCCACATAGGCGACTTCCGAGAGTTCCAGGAGTCCCTGCAAGGCTCCGTCTTCGCCGCCTGCACCGTGGACAATGGGAAAGATCACGTCCAGAGCAAGCGGCTGCGTCGGTTCATGGGTGGGGGTGGGGTCCGCATGGGAATTCATCCAGGGGATGAGTGCCGCCTGTTGGCTCCCGCCACTGTGAGCGGGCAGGATCACGGGCTGGCCCGAGAAGGGTTGGCCCTCGGGAATTTCGCTTTCGCTCAGGACNTGCCATCGACCCTCTCGATCGACGGCGAGCAGTAGGATTTCATATCGGTCCCGGTTCAGGGCACCGAGAATCGACCGTGCAGAGAGAATCGATATTTCGTGTTCCAGCGACCGTCCGCCGAAAACCAAACCAAGACGCAATCTACTCATGTTCCCCCCTGGCGTCATGATAGCCGACCCCGCTCCCTCACTCTCGGCTCCGAGCGAGTAAACCGGGCCGCCGTGGCTGGCTGAATCCGGTTTCACGCTTCTTGACCCGATCACCAGCGCCTCGTAACCTCGGGCGATGGCCAAAATTTCACAGGAGACCCTCGGCAAGGAGGCCCAGCTCTTCAAGCAATTGAAGGAGGCCGGGCGCCTCCTCGTGGCTTTTTCAGGTGGAGTCGATTCGAGCTATCTCGCCTGGGCGGCCAAACAGGCCCTGGGGGATGATTGCCTGGCGGTCACTGCGGTTTCTCCCTCCTATCCCCAGAGCCATCGTGGCATGGCGGAAGAGATCGTGCGGGATTTCCGTATTCCGCATCGGTTCATTGAAACCGCCGAGATGGAGCGGGCCGAGTATCGCCGCAATGCGGCCGACCGTTGCTACTACTGCAAAACGGAGCTCTTTGAACGCATGGAGGAGGTCCTGGAGGGGTCGGACTTCGACAAGATCGCCTACGGGATCAATCGAGATGATCAGGGTGACTTTCGCCCGGGGCATCGGGCGGCCGAAGAACACCGGATCCTGTCTCCTCTCCTCGATGCGAACCTGAGCAAGGAAGAAATCCGGGCCCTGTCCTATAGAGCGGGGCTGCCTTGCTGGGATCTGCCTGCTTCGGCTTGTTTGGCGTCGCGACTTCCGTATGGCACGGAGGTGACGTCGGAGCGACTTTCCCAGGTGGAAGAAGGCGAAGAGAGGCTGCGGGCCATGGGCTTTCGTCAGGTTCGACTTCGCCACCATGGAGACCTGGCGCGCATTGAAATTGATCCGGCGGAAATGCAGGATGGGGTGAGTGCAGAGAAGATGGAAGAGATCTCGGCGGCCGTTCGGCCTCTGGGTTTCAAGTGGGTCTGCCTCGATCTCGACGGGTATCAGCTCGGTTCCCTGAATCGCGCGCTTCCCGCCTCGCATACCATCTCACTTCGGATTCCCGTCTCCGGTTCGGCTCTGGATTCGTCCGAACAATGAGGCGGCGCAACGCCCCCTCGCGCGTTCAATTCTTGTAGGAGCAATTTGGAATGATGCAGGTGATTGAGTGTGCGGGGCACCCACGTGACCTGGGCTTTGCTCAGGGGGTGGCTCTGAGGCAGGAGCTGGTGCGCAAAGCCAGGGAGGAAGGCCTTTCCCTGGCGCGCAGTCGCTGGCCTTCGCTGCACCCCTATGTGAAGGGGCCCATCAGGGGGAGCGGGCCTTTTCGCGAAATGATCCGTCACTACACCCATCTGGCTGAACGGGTAGATGGCCTGTCTCGAGGAGCGGACCTTCCCATCGATTCGATCTTCCCGCTGCAGGATGGGGAGGCGTCTTCCGAGGGNCGTCTTNCGCTTCTGGCTTCGGGGCTTGGGAGTAAGCCGGGTTCCATGATGCTCTTGGGGCTGTCGGGCTCCGATTGGGTGGTGCGGAAGAGCCGGCCCGAAGTGGGTTTCGCCTCCATCGAGCTGACTCGACCCTGGTCTGTATCTTCNGTGGCGGGTATCAATGAGGCTTCACTCGCTGTGGGTCTGGTTTCCGAGGGCGCTTCAGGGGGCTCCGGAAATGCGGGCTCACCGCCCGTTGAGCTCCTTGTGCAGGAATGCCTGCAGCGCTTCACGGATGTCGAGGCCGGGATCGACTGGTGCTCTCATCGCCCCGCCCAGGGGACGGCCTGTCTTCTGCTGGCCGACCGGTCAGGCAGTCGGGCCTTGATCCGCTTTGAGGGCTCGGATGTCGAGGTGACTCGCGATCCGGTGGGGGTTCACGTTTCGGGTGGGTCGGGGCCTGAGGTGGATTCGCTTCGTGAATCCATTGAACAGACGAAGGCCCTGGATGAGACGCTCCTTTCGGAGGCCCTGATCAAGCAGTCGGCTCGGGCCTACGTGCGACTCCAGTGTGAGGGTCCTCTTTTCGAAGTCAGGACCGTCGCCGGACCGGAAGAGACTCTTTCCCTGGAGATGGATCCCATCGCGAGCTGATGGGGGGGGCGCTCAGCGGCTCTGTCTTCCGCTTTGTGAGATCTCCTCGGGCGGTTTCGGGCGTCTCGACAAGAAACGCCCGACGATTTCCTGGATCACCACATCGGGTTGTTCGATGTCTATGACTCGTGTGTCCACGTCCCGATCCCAGACATAGAGGATNCGTTCGAAGTGCTCTGAGAGGTAGGGGATCAGGGCATTCCCGAACGAGTCACGAAACATGACGGCCCGGGGATAGCCTGAGGCCTCTACACCGTGGGCGACGGGTTTGAGGCTCTCGAGTCGTTCGTCATAACGGGCCCTGTGTTTTCGAGTGATCTTCGATCGNGGCGAAGCCACCTCNACGGTGGTGACGTCCTCGGGAAATTCGTACGCCATGCCCACGATTCGAGCGAGTCCCAGACCNGGCTCTTGCGCGTTTGTGCGCGTGAATTCCAGCGAGGGCTGGTCCTCGATGGGGGGCAGGATCTCGGCCAGTCGCTCGAGTATGGCCGAATAGGCCGCCGTGGCGCCTTCGTCATTCCAGTGGGAGTCGGTCCGGTGGAAGACCGGGCCATGGGCCTTGGCCGTTTCAAGCGCGGTGCGGAGGTCCAGGACTTCCACATCCGAGTTCTCGTTCATGTGCCGTACGAGTTGATCCAGCGGGTGTACGGTGGTTGCGCGCGGAAGATTCTCCGGCATGAACTCGGGNTAGATCAGGTTCTTGTCGGGNACCAGNACNAGNAGGTANGGGANNCCTCTTTCGGCCAGGGCGTCNCGTCTTTTTTCAAGAACACGCTGCCAGCGTTCGAGTTCCGACGGGCTCAGGGGCGCAACGCCTCGGTAGTGATCGACGGAATTGCGGTCGCCAAAATAAAGCCAGCCCTCCTGGCCGAGGATGAGCTTTTCGCTGGAGGATTTCTGGAAGAGCCGGATCATCAGGCGCGCGTGGTTGTGGATCAGGGGCTGCCGGAAGCCCATNTGGTCGTCGAACCATCGATCGGTTTGCGTGGGTAGNCGAAGCCAGGACTGCCAGTNCCANCCCGGTGAAGGAGCCGGAGCGAGCAGTCGCTTTTCCATTTCGGAAACCCGGGATTCCGGTGTCATCCAGAGCCCGAGCAGCGGAAGCCAGAGGAAGAGGCCGATGCAGAGAACCGTGAAGAGGTCCGGACCTCGGCTTCTTGGTTTTTGTTCTTGNCTGGAATCTTGTTCTTCGTTCATGATTCTCTAGAACCTGAAATAGATGAAAGGATTGTGGGTACTGGCGCTGATGGACATGGCGCAGAGCGCCAGTGTGAAGAGCAGGGTCACGGAGCGGGTCCACTCAAGACCGATCTCCGCCTTTCTCGGCCAGGTCCGGGTACTTTTCCAGAGCCTTTCCGGCGCCTTTGTGACGGACAGGCCGGCTATGGCCAGCACGGTCATCAGGTGGGTGTCGAGATAGAGGGCAAGAGGGAAGGCCTGGCTCAAGGGAGGCGATGTCTGGAGCAGGGCGGTGAGGTAGTCCCACCCGTGCGCAATATCCGGCGTCCTGAAGAAGGTCCAGGCCAGGAAGACGACGGCGAGTACATAGGTCCGTTGGATGAATGCAGGGGAAGCTTCGATCCAGGTGCCGAAGCGGGTTCGTTCTGCGGCGAGGAAGGCCCCATGGATCAGTCCCCAGATGACAAACGTCCAACTGGCTCCATGCCAGAGGCCGCAGAGCAGGAAGACGGTCATCAAATTGAAGGCAGTGCGAGTCTGTCCCAGTCGGTTTCCGCCCATGGGAATGTAGAGGTANTCCCGAAAGAAGCTGGAGAGTGTGATGTGCCAGCGTCGCCAGAATTCCCGCAGCGAGGAGGATGTGTAGGGCCAGTTGAAATTCTCCGGGAACCGGAATCCGAAGCATCGGCCGAGCCCAATGGCCATGTCTGAGTAGCCCGCAAAGTCGAAATAGATCTGGAAGCTGAATGCGATGAGCCCAAGCCAGGCCACCGACATCGTGAGTTCGTCGGTGGGTATGGCAAAGATCCGGTCCACGGGGACTGCGAGTGCATCGGCCACCAGGACCTTCTTGGCCAGACCGATGATGAAACGCTGCGCCCCCTCGGCGACGTCTTCAAGCCGACTCGTTCTTTCTTTGAGTGCCGCCGCGATCTCTCGATAGCGAACGATGGGTCCCGCGATGAGCTGCGGGAAGAGGGCGATATAGAGCCCGACGCGTCCAGGATTGACCTGGGCTTCGGCTTCTCCTCTGTGGATGTCGACCACGTAGGTGATGGCCTGGAAGGTGAAGAAGGAGATTCCGATGGGNAGGGGGATGGGGCTGAGTTCGATGGGGGGCAGGGNGAAGAGNGCAAAAAGCCAGTCGAGGTTCTCGACCACGAAATTGGCATATTTGAAAACGGCGAGCAGTCCCAGATTCAGCCCGATCGCCAGGGCGAGAACGCCGCGTTCGTTTTTTCCAGGATTGCGACGGACCAGACGGCCCAGGGTGAAGTTGAGTCCAATGGAGCTCAGCAGCAGGAGCACATAGAGAGGTTCGCCCCAGGCATAGAAGAAGAGGCTCGCCACCAGCAGAAGTGCATTTCGTGCCCGCACTCCCGGGAGCAGGAAGTACAAGGAGAGAACGATGGGCAGGAAGGCAAAGAGGAAGAGAGTCGAACTGAAGAGCATGAGAGGCCCACATCACCTTTTGTGAACGTTCATTGGCACCCTAGAGCCAGCTTAACGGACGACGCGTCTCCCGCCAGCGACTCCATGTCTCTCGCACGGTGTGGAGCAACAGGATCAGTGCAGAGAGNAAGAAAACCAGGACCGCAGCGTCTCGAACTCGGAGCAAGGCCGGGGGCCAGGCCGATTTCTCGACGAAGGCCCAGTCGCCCAGCAGCCATGGGCTTCCGGTGAGCCATGCGTAGAGACCGTAGAGATAGGCGAGGGAAATCAGGTAGGTGGCTCCGGCCATCCGGGCCCCCAGCAGGAACCAGAATGGCAACGACCACGCGAGATATTGAAAGGCCCAGAAATCCGTCAGCCCATAGAAGATGATGTATGTGCCCGCGAGACCGCGGANGANNGATTCGCTTGAGGGTCGNGTCTCCCTGAANGCGGCGAAGAAGAGGATCGGTACAAGGCAGATAGCGGTGTTCCATTGGTAGTGAAACTGGCGGAGCCCCAGGNCCCAGGGTGAGAGGGTGGGNTCGAGGCCTGCGATGACCGGGTAGAAGACGTCCAGGCCCCAGATCCGGATTCCTTCTGTGGTCTGGATCATCAGTCCTGGGTAGAAGAAGACCGACCGGATGACCAATTCCAGATCCTGGATCAACCACGGTCCATAGCCCAGCATCANGCAGATTCCGAAGCCCAGCCCGAACTGCCAACGCGCTCGCCAGTGGGGCAGGGCCAGGAGNAGGATGGGAGCGCCGAGAATACCGGGGACCTTGATCCAGAGAGAGAGACCGAGGAGCACGCCTGCGATGAAGCCTCTCGCCTGGACGGCATAGAGGGTGGAGGCGAGCAGGAAGAAGGCGACCGAGATGTCGGTATTGCCGTGATAGGCGCTCAGGATCGCGGAGAGGGGGTTGATCCAGTAGAGGGCGACGAAGAGGTAGCGGCATTGGCGGACGCCTGCATGGGTGGCTCGCGAGAGCGCAATGAAAAGCAGAAAGGCGGTGGCTGCATCCAGTGCGACGAAGGGCAGTCGGAAGAGGGAAGCAAAGGGCAGCCCCGAGACCGTGCTCCAATACTGAAGGCCGGCCGAGAAGAAGCTCATGGGGGGTGGATGGTTCAGGGTATACCGACCGTTTTCGTAACACCCAAGCAGGCCCTGCTCGAGAATGCATTCCGCATGCCCCTGCCATATCGGGATGTCGAGACTTCCCTCTGTAAAGCAGGCGTAGAAGAGTCGGAGTCCTGCCCCCAGGACGAGGGCGGTGTAGAACCAGAGGCCGGGGCGTTGAAGGAAGTGCCAAGGACCCTTCCATTCAAATGGTTGCGATTGATGCGCCACCCGGTGACTCCCTCCTGCTCAGAGCGGGGTAAGTCAGAATATACACGGCCACCGGTTCCGGTGGCTCCTCTGTGTCACCCGCTTGAAGCGCGCTGGCCAGGAGCGCTAGCGGCGGTTCCGGGAGCGGCCCGAGGAAGGGCGACCTTTTCCGCGTCCGTCGCCCTTGGGCCCGCCGCCGCTTCCACCGCGTCTTCGGCCTCGTCCGCCGGGTCGAGAGGAAGAGGAGTGGCTGTTTTCCGCGGCTTCGGGCCGGGTCGGTTCGGGTACGACCTTGGACGGGTCATGAAGGAAGCCGGCACAGACTTCGGCAAGGCGGCGGATTCCGTCCGGCTTGCTGGCCAGGTTCTCGACGATCGGAATGAGACGGTCCACCTCGGATGCCGGAGCCGCTGAGTCGAGTTCGGACAATTTCTGGCTCAATTGTTCCCGGATCCGATTCGAGACCTGTTCCTTGATCTCTTCGTTCGTGGGCGGTTTACGCTCCGTGACCTTGATCTTGTTCACATTCTGCATGTGTTTGAAGTTGCCGATGTCGAGACCAGAGACCAGAGAGATGGCGGTTCCGGATTTGCCGGCTCGGCCTGTTCGCCCCGTACGGTGCACATAGACCTCGGGTGCGTCCGACGTGGAGTAGCTGATGACATGCGACAGGTGACTGATGTCGATGCCTCGGGCGGCGACGTCCGTGGCGACGAGGAACCTGAGGTTGCCTTCCTTGATCCGCTTGATGGCTTTTTCGCGGGCCGCCTGGGCGAGGTCGCCCGAGATCTGGTCGGCATTGAAACCGCGCTTCTGGAGGAAGGCCGTGATGAAGCGGACATCGGCTTTGGTGTTGCAGAAGATGATGGCCGTTTCCGGATCTTCATACTCGATGAGTCGGGCAAGCAGGGCTTCTTTGTCCTTGGCCGAACAGACATAGTAGTAGTGAGCGATCTGTTGGGGTGCACTGAGACCGTCGTCGATGGCTACGAATTCGGGGTCATTCAAGAAGAAGCGGGAAAGAGATCGGACCTTTT
>NZGT01000150.1 GCA_002691025.1 Spirochaeta sp.
CGGCGCCGCCGCTTTCCCAGTGCGAAGAAACCACGACCTCCGAGCCATACTCCGAAGCCGTGTCGCGAACCATCTGGATCTCGGCAGCGGTGTCCTGGGTAAATTGATTGATCGCCACCACCACCGGCATCCCGAAAGTCCTCAGGTTGCGAAGGTGCCGCGCCAGATTGGAGCATCCCCGACGCACCGCCTCGACATTCTCCTCTCCGAGATCAGCCAGAGCCACGCCGCCGTGCATCTTGAGGGCACGCACCGTGGCCACGAGAACCGTCGCATCCGGTGCGAGTCCCGCCTTGCGACATTTGATGTCAAAGAACTTCTCGGCACCCAGATCGGCCCCGAAGCCGGCTTCGGTAATGACATAGTCGGCCAACTTCAGCGAAGCCTTGGTGGCCACCACCGAGTTACAGCCGTGGGCGATATTGGCGAACGGACCGCCATGCACCATGGCTGGATTGTTTTCCAGGGTCTGTACGAGATTGGTTTCAAACGCATCCCGCAAAAGGGCCGTCATCGAACCCTCGGCCGACAATTCTCGCGCCGTGATCGGCTCTCGAGCCCGGTTGTATCCCACGATGATATTGCCCAGACGACGCTGAAGATCCGCCAGGTCCTCCGCCAGACAGAAGATGGCCATGACTTCGGAGGCCACCGTAATATCAAAACCGTCTTCACGCGGATAGCCATTTCCCAGGCCACCGAGCGAAACATTGACCTGGCGCAACGCGCGATCATTCATGTCGACGACCCGCCGCCAGGATATCCGCCTCGGATCCAGATCGAGCTTGTTCCCCCAATTGATATGGTTGTCGATCAACGAAGCGAGCAGATTGTTCGCCGCACCGATGGCATGGAAGTCTCCGGTGAAGTGGAGATTGATGTCCTCCATGGGAATCACCTGGGCATAGCCGCCGCCCGCCGCTCCACCTTTACTCCCGAAACACGGCCCCAGACTCGGCTCACGCAAGCAGACCATCGCCCGCTTTCCGATCCGGCAGAGGCCGTCGGTCAAACCGACTGAAGTCGTCGTCTTCCCCTCGCCGGCCGGGGTCGGCGTGATGGCCGTGACCAGAATCAGCTTTCCGTTCTTTTTTTCAGAAAGAGAGTCCACGAAAGCCGTCTCGATCTTGGCCTTGGTCCGCCCATAGGGGCTCAAGGCGGTCTCCGGAATTCCAAGTTTGGCCGCAACCTCGGCAATGGGTTGGGCCTGGGCGGCACGAGCAATGTCAATATCGGTCTCGGGTTTCAAAATCAATTCCTCTCATGGCAGGTCACATCAAGGTGGGAGGCAGAAGTACGAAAGCATGGCTCGCCCTCGTCCAGAGAAGGCTCAGTCCTCTACCGCTTCCGCTTTCTCTTTCTTGTTCTGGGCTCGCTTCTCCATGCGCTTCTTTCGGACCTTCTGCCCATCAGCAATCAATTGAGCCCGATTGGTGTCAAAAATCGCTTGCTGTTTCTCGGTCAAGACGGGCCGCATGGTGTCGAGCACCTCGTGCAACGACTTGACTTCCTTCCTCTCGGTCTGGACCTGATTTCTAAGCTCTCGTGCCCGGATGAGATCATTGGCCGCTCGAGCCGCGGCCAGTTGGATATCCGCCTTGCTGTACTCGGTTCGATTCTTCTTCTGCTCGGCAATGATCTCCGTAATCTTCTTGTCCTGCTCGGGCGTGAGGTCGATGCCCTTGAAAAGAGTCGTTCGCGCCATCTTCCACCACTTGTCCCGCTGCCTCTTGGCCTGAACGTGCTTGCCTCTTCGCTTCCGGACTTCGTCCGGAGCGACGGGACGATCCAGGTGGACTTCACCTTCCTTCGGCGCAGCCTCGGCATCCGCGGCTTGAGTCGAACCTGCTTCCGCACCCGAAGCCGAGGGAACCGGAGCGGATTCCGCGGTGGCGGCGGCCGCCGCCTCCTCGGCCCGAACATCAGGCGCACCCATCAGGCCCGCCAATCCGATCAGCATGAGAGCGGCCGCTAGCCTTCCCCGCATCCCGGGACCGGCTCCCAAAATCCGTCGGCTGTCTTTGGCTTGTTCCGAACTGAGTCGAGATTCCATTCTCTTGCTCTCCTTATCTTTCCGGGGGTCCACACACGGCCACCAGATCTTTCATCACTCCCGAATTCCTGCGACGTGCCTTTTTCAGATGAGCCCTGGCCGAACGATATTCAACGACGGGACGATCGTCCGTATTCCGATCGGCCGATAAGGACCAGGGCTTCAGTTGATCCGCACTGCAAAATGGCTTCAACAGTCGCGAATGCCCCTCTTTGAGCTGAGGGCGCCTCTCGGACACCCCCTCGGCCTGCCCCACCAGCCCCAGGAGTGGCACGGGCCCCGAGCGCACCGTCATCCACAGTTCACCCTGGGGAAATACGTCCAGAAAGGTGGCCACGATGATCCTGATTTCCTCTGAAGAAAACTGATCGGCCTGAAGCCACTGCACAAAGACCCCCTGATCGGAAAGCCGCTCCCGCACCACGTTGAAATGCTCCGCCGTGAACAAGTACCCGGTTCCCGCATGCCAGGGGGAGAAGACGTCACCGACAATCACATCGAACCGTTCATCGCGACCGTAGAGATGATTGCGCCCATCGGCGCGCACGGCCTCTACACGCGACTCCTCGAGGATGTTCCGATTGGCCGAGCCAAAATGGGAGGCCGCCTCCAGAACACCCGGTATCAATTCCATCGCGAGAACACGGTCGACCTCTGGAAACTCGGTCAAGGCACTCATGCTGATGGCGCCCCCCACCCCGATGAAAGCAGCGCTTCGCGGTCGCGGCACGAAAGACAAAGCCAGGCGGGACTGACTTCGTTGAGCCCGCAAGGCCGCAGGCACACTCGAAGTCAGGGTGTAGCGATCATTGACCCTGAGCCGAAGTGAACCGCGTGGCAAACGGGTCACGGCCACCGTTCCCCCCTCGCCCTCCTGGTAGAAAACCACCTCTTCAGCACCACGCAACGAGATCATGGGCACATTCCATGTCCCGACCCGGTCCACCCAAAGGCCTGCAAGAAGAAAAGCGGTCACGGCCGCCAGGGCCCATACCCGTCCCCATCCCCGATGGGTCTGGTAGAAGCCCAGAAAAGCCAATCCGGAAAACATCAAGGCGATCAACCCGAAGCCCGGAACGATTCCCATCCAAGGCAGAAGCCAGAAGGCCGCCGCCAACGAACCGACCACCCCCGCCAATGTATTGATGGCCGTCAGTTCCCCGACCTGCCCCCCGATATCCTGAACATCCGAGGAGGCCATCCGCCACAGCGCAGGCAGAACCATGCCCGCCGCGACCACGATCGGCGCAATCAGGAGACCGCTGACCGAAGCCAGGCTCATCCAATAACCGGATGACTTGGCGATATCGGGCATGATTTCCCGTATGAACATGAAGCCCAGCGGTGTCAGGAAGGTCCCCAAGGCAGCGAGCAAACCGGCCCAGGCCACGATCCGCCAAGGGGCCTGGATGCGATCGAGCATCATCGCGCACAGAGCGGCCCCCAGAGCCAGGGAAACAAGAAACACGCACAGGATCAGGGCAAAACTGAAACTCGATCCATCGGTCTGGTTGACCAACGTCCGAATCAAGAAGACCTCAAGGGCCAGAGTCGCCAGGCCCGAAATGGCCGCGGCCGTCCGTCCCGCCCAAGGCGCCCGAACCTCGCCTGCCCCAGGCGAAACGGCCTCCCCGCCTTCTGGCGGGACCCCAGAAGAGGAAGCCCTACGGCTGATCTGCCAGGCGGCCAGGCCCACGGCGAGGTTCAAGACCACCGCAAGCACGATGCTGCCACGGGTCCCGAGCCGATCGAGCAGGTAGAACCCGGCCAGGCCAGCCCCCACGGTGGCCCCGAATGTGTTGAGCGCGTAGGCCAACCCGACACGGGAGCCCGCCTGGCCCCACGATCCCGTGACGGCTCTCGCCATCAAGGGCAAGGTCGCCCCAATGGCCACGCTCGGTGGTCCCAGCGCGAGCACACCCAATCCGACCTGCACCGCAGGAAGCGTTCCGGGAAGCGAGACACCCCATGCATAGAGGGCCGGGTATGCCCAGCGATACAAGGCAAGCCAGACCAACACCGCAAGCGCACCCAGTGCGATGGCGAGTTCCGCCAACGCATAGCGGCGCAACGAAACCGCCCGGGTGGAAGCCCAGCGCCCACCGAGCCAATTCCCGAGCGCCATCCCCAGAAAGAAAGCGGAGACCACGGCCGCTGCCGAGCGGGTGGTCCCGCCGAAGACCGGTGCGAACGCCCGCCCCCAAGCCACCTGATAGATCAGCGCTGCAGCGCCGCTGACCCAGAAGAGCGCCGAAAGCCGGCCACTTCCAAGCGCTTCGGAGGCCTCTCCCTGCTCTTCCGGAGAAGAGGTCACTGCACCCCGTACCCGAGAGCACGCAGCTGTTGGAGTTGGACCTCATCCAACTCCAGCATGGGCGTGTCATCACCCCACGGCGGAGCGGGACTCTCCAGGTATTCCCCTGCGGCCGCATTCATCTCGGCCAGAACCTCCGGCTCCAGGGTCGCCAGATTGACCTGCTCTTTCGGGTCCTCGACCTTGTTGTAGAGCTCAGAGAGTCGCGGACTCGCGGATCGATAGATCAGACGCCAAGGCCCTTGATTGTGCGCCACCATGGGACGTGGCTCGAGTTCCGTCTTTCCCCAGGTCTGATCGATCTGGGCAAAAGCCACATCCGTCTCGTCCATCACGTGTTCCGTATCGCCCGCGGCCAGGATGTCGGGCACGAGAGACCGACCGTCGGGATCCTCCAACCCCGGGAGCCCCAGGAGCTCAAGGACCGTGGGCCAGATATCGACATTTTCACTGAGCGTGTCCACGACCAGGCCGGAGTCCAGGGAAAAAGGCAAGCTCACGATCAACGGAGTTTCGGTGACTTCGCCGTAGACATTCCGGGCGTGCCCTTCTCCATTGTGTTCTCCGAAGGCTTCACCGTGATCAGAGGCAAACACGATGATCGTCTTGTCGAGCAAGTCCCGTTCTTCCAGAACATCAAAGAGGATGCCCAGCAGACTATCGACCCAGAGAATCGAGTTGTCATAGAAGTCTGAATACTCGCTCCCAAAGAGCGCCGTTTCCTCGGTAAAGCCATATTGATGGACGTCCATCAAGTGCAGATAGAGAAAGAACCGCTCGTGACCGTGGGCCCGCAAGAACTCCTCCGCGGACAAGATGACATCCGAATCGGTGGAGCCCATCTGCATTCCGGGATTCGTTTTCTTGCGCTGCGCCATCTGGATATGGGCCGAGGGCTTGGGGCTGTGATAGAGCTCAAAACCCTGCCCGAAGCCGAAGTTCGGCGCGATCCAGCCATTGCGCCAGATCCCCGCCGTGCGAAACCCACTGTCCTTGAAGATCTCGGCGGGCATTTTCGCCTCATCGGCGACCGCGTGCCGATGCCGCAAGACCCGGGTGCGAGCGGGATAGAGCCCGGTCCACATGGAAGCCATGGAGCATTTGGTCCACGAGGACTGCGAAACGTGATGGGCAAACCTCACCCCGCCCTCGGCCAATCGATCCAGATTCGGTGAGGTCGGGCGCTCATACCCGTATGAGCCAAGCCGGTCCGCGCGAAGTGTATCCACCAGGATGAAAATGACGTTGAGATCGTCTCGATCCCTAAGGGACAGAATATCCTCAACGGTGCCCTCCGGACGGGGCTCCGTTTTCTCCGGCTCTGCGCCCAGAATGAGCCAGACTACGCCTGCCAGGATGGCAGAGAGCGGAACCAGATAAGCCAGACGACTATCCCAGGGACGACGATGATTTTTATCCATGATTCCGAAACCATACACCTTCACACGCCACAGACCCAGAAGTGCCGACCCGGCGTCGGACGCAAGAAAACCGGTCAGCGGCTCGCGTTGAGCCGAGGGACCCTTGGATGCTCGTGCGTTTAGATCTTGTTAAACAAAACCCATGTCCCTTCACGAATGGACTTTCCCTTTGGGGGATTTTTGCTTGGACTGGGCCGAACGAAAACGAAGCCCGTACAGAAGGCCGAGTCCTCCAACCCCAAAACCCAGCAGCGATGCGGGACCGGGTTCGGGCAGAAACGTAAGCGTGAGCCTTCGCATGTAAGCCAGATGCGTAGGGGGCGAGGAGGACAAACCGCCCGCCGCCGAATAGGTGTGATAGAGGTACGGCTGAACCAAAGACAAAGTACCCGTGATTCCGCCCTCGACCGTTCGCGTTCGGTTATCAGAACCGGTGGCCACCAGGGAGGTCGGCGTGCTCGGATAGGGACCGTTGAGCTGACGTACGGTCACCATCCCTGTCGTCCAAGGGGCAATCGTTGAAAACCCCCAATACTGGTAGGTGACGGGACCGCCCGAAATCGTCTGCAGCGTCATGTGAGACAAATGCGTCGAGCCGTAGGTCAAGGTCTGCCCCAGACTCTGAAGATCCGTCCGCGAGTTGCGCGTGGGCGCATTTCCATGATTGGATCGGGTGCGGACCGCATTCCAACGGTAATCCGCGTACCGGCCCGTAGAGGGACGTTCAGCCCACCCCGAATAGAAGTGCATCGGCCCGGAGAAGAATCGCATCGTGCCACCAAAGCGCCGGACGCCTGGCGTGACAGTCACAGTGCCACCTCTCCCCGACGCGTACTGTCCTCCGCTTCGCGTGGTGGTGGTCGCCCCATGGAACGTCGTGGTGGAAACCGGAGCCTCGGGGTGACTGGCATAGAAGATCCCCAACCGGTTGTGGATCGAGTAGTGGCGCGTAGCCACGGGATAGCCTGGAAGGTGGTAGGTCGAGGGGAGTGGGTACGATGAATACAAGTCGAGGACCGAGTAGGCGGGAACCCACACGGGCGGACGCCCCGTTGTCGCCGAGGACACGATGGGGGCTCCGCTCTTCACCGGACCGAAACCGGGGGGACCCGTCCCAAACGAAGCCGTGCAACTCGCCTGCACAAGCACAGGCCCAGAAGGACAGCGGCCGCCCGGCGTGGCCACCACGGCCGAAGGCGGCGGGGGCCCGAGTTTCAAGCCACCCACCGTCAAGCTCGTGCCCCACTTCGGCTCCACCTGCTTACGCGGCGACCATACGTCCATACGGACCGCATAGAGAGAAGAATTGGACGCCTCGGCGGGCGAGACGCTCCCGAGCCCGGTCAGCCCAAGCACCAAGATCAAAAGCCATACGCGCATCAAAGTCATCGACAAGTCGCAGTCAGAGCCTCAAAAAAACAAAGGCCGCCCCTTTTCAAGATCGGGGACGGCCAATGTAAGTGGATTTAGGTGGTACGGGTCGAACCTGCGTCGAATCAGCTCTTCCTGACTCGGTACAGGCCACCGACACCCAAGATCCCCACACCCAGGAGCGCCATGGCGCCGGGCTCGGGGAGGAACGTCATTACCGCCTGGCGAATCCAGGACGTGTGATAGGGGGCGGTCGTCGATTCACCTGCAGCAGTCCGGTAGTTGTGGAACTGAAGCGGCTGAACCAGCGAAAGCTGTCCCGAGAGACCCTGGCTGGTCCGGTTGTCGTAACCCTCGGCCGTCAAAGTCGTCTTGTAGTAGCCGAGTGACTGATAGACTTCAGCCTTGCCCGTCGTCCAGGGCACGATGCTCGAGAACGCCCAGAACTGATACTTCACAAACTCACCGCCCGGGGTCTGCAACGTGGTGTGGGTCTGCTGCGTAGAACCGTAGGTGTAGGTGTTGGGCACGCCGGAGACCGGACCGCGCTGCGGGTCGGTGGAGGCGTATCCATGGGTGTTCCGCGTAGAACCGTTGCCGTTGTTGGTCTTGGTTCGAACCGCATTCCACTTGTAGGACGCGAAGCCGGGAGAAAGAGCCGCCTTGCCCTTGTAGAAGTATCCGCCGGGCGCGAAGTAGAAGCGCATGGTTCCGCCGAATCGATTCACACCGGGTGTGATCTTGATGCTTCCACCGCGGCTGAACGCATAGTTGTTATTGCTTCGCGTCGTCGTCGTCGGACCCATGAGCGTCGTGGTCGTGGTCGGCGCATTCGAGTTGCTCTTGTAGAAGTATCCCGGAAGATTGAAGTACGAGTAGTACCGCGTCGCAGTCGGGTAACCCGGAATGTGATACGTCGAGGGCAGGACATACGATGAACTGACCAACGAACTCACAGCTCCGGACTTGACGAAGACCGAGTCACCGCCGGTCCCCACGCTGGCCGTCAGGCAGTAGGAGCCTGTCGCACAGGCGCTCGGCCATGTGGTGCCGAGACCGGGAGCCGCACTGGCTGTTCCCCAGGAAGCGGTACAGGGCGTAGAGGCCGTGACCACGGGACACGCACCCGAAGGGGTCACCGGAAGTGCAGTGGTGGGCGGGGTGCCAAACAACAGACCTCCAGTCGTATAGTAGGTTCCCCAGTTCCGCGTGGTCTGATACTGCTGGTACCACCAATCCGCGCGAATGGATACCATCGCTCGAGTGGAAGCCATGGCCGCCAAGGGGGCCAATAAGAATGCAAGCGACAGCAACACAAGAACCGCGTTGCGCACCTTGTTCGTTATTCGAAACGACATACGCTCTCTCCCTATAAGAGTGGGGTAAGATTTACCTGAGTCTGTTCACAATACGATGAAGCCGCTTCTGGGGTCAAGGATTTTTCACCTTTTCCTTGAATGAAGTGTTAACTATGAATTAACGCAAAGACGGCCGATAAAACCTGTGCTTCAGACCGCTCAAAAGATCTGGAGTCGACGCAATATACCCACGGGGAGGACCACCGGTGACTCGAATCTGGCAGACCTTGGCTATGGCAGCGACCGTGGCCCTATTGGGCCTCCACTGTGGTCAATCCGCCGACCGAACGACTCAGATCCAACAAGTCGTCCAAATGCAGGAAGACGGTCGTTTTCGGGATGCGATTTCATCCCTGCGGGAAATGCTCGACGAGAACCCCGACGATCCGCAACTCAATCATCTTTACGGACTGTCCCTCCTCTCCACGGGGCGCCCCGCCCTGGCGGTCTGGAGCCTGCGAAAGGCTTCCGAAAATGAGGAATTTGCGGTGCGGGACGGCCTCCTCTTGAGTCGTGCGCTGATGCGCGGCGGAAGTGCCGAAGATGCTGTGGCCGCGGCCTCGCGTGTGCTCGAGGTTGAACCCGACAATATGGAAGCGCTCCGGCTTCGCCTCGAGGCCAACCTGGGTGCCATGAAGAACGTCGATGCCCTTGCCGACATCGAGTTGATCCTCGAAATCGAGCCCGATGACCTCGAAACCCACGTCGCCCGCATTCGAGCCCTCCTCACCCTGGACCAGGTCGAAGACGCAGCCGTCTACATCGAAGACGTCAACCAGCGCGTCCAGAACATGGAAGATGCCGAGATGCGGTCGCTCTGGCTCCCGCGCGCATGCGGCGGCTCGGCTTCCTTTGCCGATGAGAGAGGCGACCCCGACGGCGCCGAGGGCGTCTGGAACGATTGTCTCACCCAATTTCCAGAAGAGGTGATGATCGTGAATGCGGCTGTGGAATTCTTTGATTCCCGAGGTCAGCCCCTCCGCTCGCTGGAAATCATGCGCAAGGCCAACGAACTACGACCCAAGGACCTCGAGAGCATCATGCCGCTTGTGACTCGCCTGGCCGCCATGGGGAAATCCGAAGAAGCAGAAGAGCTCTTGCACGCGGCGGCCGAGGAGAGCAACAACCCCGAGCGCATCTGGCTCACCATCGCGGGCTACCACGAAGAGCGCGATGAACCGATCAAAGCCCGAGATGCGCTCCACAAGGTATTGAGCCAGAAGAAGAGCGCGCCCGTTGATATGATCGGTGCCTACGCGGATCTCCTGATCCGCGCCGGCGACTACGATCAAGTCGAAGCCGTGCTGGCGGACCTGAACGAAGAGCCCGTCATGCAGGCCCTCCTGCGCGGCCGCCTCCAGTTGGCTCTGGGAAATCCGGAAGAGGCGCTCATCCACCTCGAAGAGGGCCTGAGGCTCTGGCCCTCCAATACAGCCGCGCGCTATCTCGCAGGGCAAGCCGCCGAGCAGCTCGGCGACTACAACCGCGCTCTCCAGGAATATCTCGAATCGCACCGGGCCCAGCACGGCAACAAGGAAACGGTCATGCGACTCGTGGTCCTCCTCGAAGCGATGGGGCGCGGCGAAGAGGCCCTGGCCGTCCTGAACCGGTACAACATCAAGAAACCCAAGGATCCCGATGCCCTGCTCGCCATCATCCGGATCGGGCACAAGGCCAACAACGAACAAGCCTTCAATGTGGCCATGGAAAAGATCAACCAGATCCCCGGTCAACAAGGAAGAGTGGCCGCTGAACTCGCTCGCTTGCGAGCCGAAGGCGGAGGCCCCACCGTGGGCGCAGCCATGCTGGAACGCTCGGGCCTCGACTTCACGCATCCGGTCAATCAAGAGGCCCTGAGTCAGTTCGTCACGTACCTGATCGAGTTGAAACGAAGGCCCGCGGCCCTCAGACTCTCCGAGGCCGCTTCCAACGCCAATCCCAACATCCCTGAGTTCCACGAAATCCGAGGCCGTGCACTCATGGCGGCGGGAGCCACAAAGCCGGCACGAGCCGCATTCGAGCGGACACTGGCCCTTTCGCCCGACCACGCTTCCGCTCTGGCCCACCTGGCGGCCATCTCCGCGGCAGAGGGCGACACGAAGGCCGCCGTGGCCTTGTACGACCAAGCCGCCGAGGCCGATCCTCTTTCGGCCGATTACCCCTGGCAGGCCACCCACCTCTTGATGGCTTCCGGAGAGACGAGTGAAATCCGCCAGCGACTCGAGTCCGTCACGCGCCTGCACGGTGAGAATCCGGAAGCGAGTCGGCACCTGGCCTTGATCCTGATGGAGGAGGACCCTCCGCGTAGCCTCGCCCTGGCGCGACAGTCCGTCCGTTTTCGTGGTGGCCCGGAAGCTCTCAGCACTCTTGGACGAATCCAACTGAGTCAAGGACAAGCCGAACGCGCGGGCAGAACCCTGAACCGATCTCTTGAATTACGTCCCGATTCGGCTTCGACCCGCTACTGGCTCGCGAAATCCCTGGCGACCCAGGGCCAATCTGCAGCCGCGGCCGAAAACCTGACACAGGCTCTCGCGAGTCCGTCCTTCCCAGAAAGAGCGCAGGCCGAAGCCGACCTGAAAGCGCTGCAAACAGCGCAGTAGCCGGGCGCAGGGCTCCGCTCCCTTGGTTTCAGGCACGGACTCTTCCGTGCTGGGGACACTAACGACGGCGACTCGGCGGACCGCCCAGACGCTTCGCCCGCTGGGTCCCGGCGCCTTCTCGAGGCTCTCCACGTTGATCCGGGCGCCTGACCTGCCCTCGCACTTCCTCGTCGAGTTCACTCTCCTGAAGCCACTCCTCGGCCGCCAACGCGTCGACCTTGTACCAATTCTTTGCGGCCTTCTTCAAGCAGCCCGTCCGGCGCTTCGTGCCATGGATCTGCCCGCATAGATCAATCGCTCTCACGGCATCCGTTTCAGCCAGATCTCGCGCATAGAAGGTCAGAGCAGGGTCATGAAACGGAGACAGGGACTGAGAAAGAATCCAGGCTTCCGCATCGGCTCGGTCATTCTTCATCCAGGACGCGAAGGCGGCCCGCACAGCGGACTCGCGAGTCTCGCTCTCAGGGAGTTGGCTTACCCACTCCATGGCCGCCCGGCCGTCCTGCTTGCCCCACTGATCGCCCATGATGCGGGGGCCGTCATCGGCCCACTCCTCGCCCAGGTACGGCGCCACCCATACCGAAGCGGATTCAGGCTCCCAGCGGGCGCTCGTTCGCAGGCCAGTACGAAAAGCCGCTCTCTTGAGCCCGTAGGAGTAATCGGGGTTCTGGAGCACTCCATCCGACCAGGCAAAGACGGCCTCCGGCCCCCCTCTGCGCAAGGTCGCGTGCAGGACCTGGGCCACGTACTTCTCGGGGGCTGGGGTCTGGATCTCTGCAACGTATTCGTCCAGACCGGGTTGACCGGAATGAGCCCAGCCCACCAGGAAATTGTCGATGATCCGACCTTGAATACGCGGATTTTCCGAGACGATCTCCGGCACCGCAGCGCGGGCCTCGATGGGGTTCCGGATCGCCCAGCCCCGAATGGCCGCATCCGAACCCACCACCCTCTTGTTTGAGTATTCCCAGCTCATCGTATGGTCGAACGCGCCGCGAGGATCGAAATCCGACCAGGCATCCACAAAAAGGCGTAGATCACATTCACCCAGGCCCGAAAGCATCATTTCGTAGACATCGAGGACCGGTTCGAGATTCTGGGCATCCAGATGCTCCAGCATCTGGGCCGATTGACCCATGCGGGCGAGGGGACTGCCTTCGCCCAAGGCGGCCCGAGCGGCGGCCGCCATATCGGCGGGGGCGGGCGAAAGAAGCTCCGGAGACGGGGATTCCTGACCGCGTCCGACAAAAAAAGCCAGGACAACGGAAGCAACCCAGACGGCCAGCCAGATCATCGCTCTCATCATTTTCTCCGATCTTTGGAAGAGATTTCGCCTCGTATTCTATCCGATGCGCAAAGCAGTGCATGGGTGCCCTCTGCGAAATGGCCTCTGGATCCACGGAAGCGGCGCCGTCACCCGAATGGGTGGATTTAACATGTTGACTGTGCCAGCGTTGGCGCCCGTAGCCAATCCCACTCCAACCCTACCGAGCCCCATGCCGATCAAAATTCCCAGCGCACTCCCCGCCCGCAAAGAACTCGAGAAAGAGGGCGTCGAGCTCATCGGGCAAGAGAGTGCCCTGCGCCAGGACATCCGCCCGCTCAAGATCATCCTGCTCAACCTCATGCCCAAGAAGCATGAAACGGAAATCCAATATGCCCGGCTGCTCGGCAATACCCCGCTGCAGATCGAGCTCACGTTGCTGACCACGGCGAGCTACGAACCCCGAAACGTACCGACGGGCCACATGGAACAGTTCTACCGTCATCTGGACGATATCCGGGATGAATTCTTCGATGGCATGATCTTCACCGGTGCCCCCATCGAACGCCTGCCCTTTGAAGACGTCGACTACTGGTCCGAACTGACCCGGATCATTGACTGGTCTTCCCAGCACGTCGCCAGCCGACTGGGCATATGCTGGGGAGCGCAGGCCCTGATGTACCACCTTCACGGCGTCGAAAAATATGAACTCCCCGAGAAACTCTTCGGGGTCTTCGACCACGCGCTGGCCTCGGACGGAAGGCAACTCGGACTGCTGGCCGGCTTCACCAAGCATTTTCCCATGCCGGTTTCCCGCTACACGGGCAATCGGCCCGAAGCCATTGCCAAGGCTCCGCAGCTCGAGATCCTCGCCGAGTCAGACGAGTCTGGCGTCGCCATGGTCCGCGACTCCCGCAACCTGGATCTCTTTGTACTCAACCATCTCGAGTACGATGCCGAGACCCTGGCGGAGGAGTACGCCCGGGATCACGAGACGGGCGTGAAGACCGCCCTGCCCGCCAACTACTTTCCCGAAGACAACCCGGACCTACCGCCCGTCAACCGATGGCGACCCTACGCGTTCCTGCTGGCCGCCAACTGGGTCAAGGACCTCTACGGACAGAATCCGTTCGATCTGTCCGAGCTGGCCGCCAGGGCGTCGAAGCCCTGAGCGGAAACGGCGCGGACTAGACCTTCGCCAGCGCCTGATCGATGTCCGCCAGGATGTCGTCGACGTGCTCGATCCCGATGGACAAGCGCACATAGCCGGGCGTCACGCCTGAGGCCAGGAGATCCTCTTCCGAGAGTTGGCTGTGGGTGGTGCTCGCCGGATGGATGGCCAGACTTCGCGCATCGCCAATGTTCGCCACATGGTAGAGCAGCTCCAGATTGTCGATGAAAGCCTGACCGGCCGCTTTGCCGCCCTCGAGCTCCATTCCCACCAGGCCTCCATAGCCCCCGTTCAAGTACGCATCCGCCCTGCGCCGGGCTTCCCCGGATTGCTGGCTCGGATGAATGACTCCGGTCACCTTGGGATGCTCGGCCAGATGGGCCGCCACCTTCTCCGCGTTCTGGCAATGCCGTTCCATACGCAGCGAAACGGTCTCGATGCCCTGCAAGAAGAGGAAGGCATTGAAGGGAGACATGGCCGCGCCCGCATCCCGCAGCAGGGTCACACGAGCCTTCAGCCCGTAGGCGATGGGGCCCAGCGGCTTGGCCGCCTCCAACCAGACGGCCCCGTGATAGCCCGGGTCCGGTCGCGTAAGCAGGGGGAAACGTTCTTTGTGGGCTTCCCAATCAAAGGTGCCGCCGTCGATCAGAACGCCTCCAACGGAAGTGCCGTGACCTCCGAGGTATTTCGTTGTCGAATACATGGTGATGGCCGCGCCGTGATCAAACGGTCGGCAGATCACCGGCGCCGCGGTGTTGTCGACGATCAAGGGCACTCCCAACTCATTTCCGATGGCCGCCACTTCGGCAATGGGAAACATTTCGAGCTTGGGATTCGGGAGGGTCTCTCCGTAGTAGGCCCGCGTCTTGTCGTCTGTGGCCTTCCTGAAATTCTCGGGATCACTGGGGTCGACGAAACGGACATCGATGCCCATGTCCCGCATGGTGACATCAAAGAGATTCCAGGTGCCGCCGTAGATGTGCTGAGAGCAGACGAAGTTGTCCCCCGCGGAGGCAATATTGAGGATCGAAAAGAGCGAAGCGGACTGTCCGGATGCCAGAGCCAGGGCTGCGGCTCCCCCCTCCATGGCCACCAGTCTTTGCTCCAACACATCCGTGGTCGGATTCATGATCCGGGTGTAGATATTCCCGAGTTCGGACAAAGAGAAGAGGCTGGCGGCATGCTCCGCACTATCAAACTGGTAACTGGTGGTCTGATAGATCGGCACGGCGACGGAACCGGTGGTGGGATCGGCACGGTAACCGGCGTGAAGAGCCTGGGTCTCAGTACGGTGGGCCATCTTGTTTCTCCTCATCTCAAGATATTGAGCGCGCGCGGGCAAGTCCCTTGCGGGCTGAGGAGTCTATCATCCGAGCGTGCCGTGTCAGCCGACCTCTTCGGATTGGCCCCAAGGTTTCCAGCCGAGCCCGAGAGGTCGACCTGAAGTCGGCCCTATGGGCTCAAGAAAGCCCCGATCAGGGTCCTTGCCAATCCACATCGGCGTATTCGGCACTGCCACCCGTCAGGTTCCAATTGCGACCCCAATCCCGGAAGCGACTGCGGGTCCCCGTACATACGGTCACATCGGGCGCCATCCAGTAGCCGCTGTTGACGACGCGGGTGGGACTCCCATCGGGACCCGCCACCGGATCGACCTCGGCATCAAGAACCTTGGGGATACTGATCTGCCAGCCGCGCCCGTGGTCCTCGAACGAGATGGGGACGCGCTTGGCCCCCAGAAAATCAGCGATCATGAGCGAGAACCAGCCGATGCTTCCACCTTCCGAGCCCGAAAGAATCTTCGTGATGGCCTCCGCGGCTTCTTCGCTCATGGACTCATCGAGATAGAGCCCCACCACCCAGGCGCCTTCGGAAAGGGGGCCAGGGATATCCATCAGCACCACCGCCTTGAGACCGTCCAGCCTGACATCATCCGCATGGCCTTCCTCGATATCCAGAGCCCACCAGGTGTGACACACACCGTGTGTCGGCTGACTCTTTCCCAATGAAGGCATACAGGGGCAGAAGACATCGCAATTGCAACTCAGCACAACGCGACCACGAAGCCGCCAGGAATCCATCTGGTTTTCTCCTCTTCTTTCCATCTTTCTCGGAGTGCGACGACTCTGCAATGAGGCCATCGCGCTGCTCCATCATACAACCCTGTTCAAACCACGCACCACCAATCAAAGGGTGGTCTCCGATGGATCGAGCCACTCCTTGCCCACCGGCCTTCAATCTCCTGTGGGCTCGGACTCCTGTCCCGGTACCCGTGTCACAGGCCGGGTACTCACGCCCCACCCCTGCTTGTCCGGCTGCATATAGATGGGAAAGAAGCCGACATCGGGTCGGTAGACGATCACGGGCTGAACCAGACCCTGGGCCTGATCGGCCCGCATGCGAGGCAGATACCCGTCGTGTGGAAAAATCCGGTCCCCGTTGTACTCCCAGAAGAGATCGCCGGGCTTCAGGCCGTGGGAGCGGCCCAGGGGCATGACATCCTTGACCTCGACACGGTTGGGCTGACCGGTCGCAAAAAGCAGCGCATCGTAGTCGTTNACGTCTCCGACCAGATCAGAGAGCGCTTCCTGGGCCCTCTTCTCTTCCGCGAAACCGGGAGCCGCTCCTCCTTGCGCATAGGGGCCGAGGCCCAGTTCTCGGAGAACCTGGTCTCGGGACGCTTCATACTGGGTTTCCAATCGGTCGATCTCCTCGGGCGTATACCCGGCTCGGATCAGGGGCGCGCGTCCGAACTCCTGTTCCCAAAGAGAACGACGACGCGAAGCCTGGTTCCTTGCCTGCCGCGGAGAAACCCCCAATCGGGCTCGCTCCATCCGATTCTTCCTCAAACGCGCAGCGGGATGGTCTTCGGGAGCGCCTTTCCAACGATCGGCGTTTTTCTCCGACTTCTTTGCGGTGGCCAGCCCCTGGACCGTCAAGGCCTCGCCCTCCGCCTCGGCCAGCGAAGTCGTCGTTTCATCGCGAACCCGCTCTTCCGGAATCATGGAGAGGCCCAGAAGCGTGCCCCCGCCAATCACACAGACCCCCACGACGACAAGCCAGAAGCGATTCATGAGTCCACCCGAACCCGCATAGCCTGGACTCTGGGTCGAAAGGCTCGCACCCCTCGATNCGAGGTGGGGGCATCGCAAATCAGCGGAAGAACGGGGACGCCAGGCATCTGCCGATTCTAGCCCATCTTGATGGAGTGAATCGAAAAGCCCGCGCGCCGATCTATCCCTGGGCGGCCAGGCCCCAGAAGTACAGCCCCACAAAAACCGCGGCCACCCCCACCCAACGAGACCAACGCTCTGCGCCCGGAAGGATCTTCTCGGCCAACATATAGAGCGTCAGCGCGGCCAGCCAAAGAAGGTTCAACATGCCGGCCACCCACATCAGCCCCATCAAAGCCCAACAACAACCGACGCAGAACCAGCCATGGCGAAGCCCCATACGGAAGGCGCCCCAGGTGCCTTCACGCCATTCCGTCAGCATCAGGGCCAGGGGCGACCGACAGGCCGAAAGACAGGCCGTCTTCAGCGGCGTCCACTGAAACACGCCAGCGAGAATCAAGAGCCCTCCGCTCAAGAAAAGGCTCTGGCTCTGCCCNGCCGCACTGATCCAGGCCGCCTGCTGGAGCACACGATCAAGAAGGGCCGCCAGGACACTGAAGGAAAGCCAGGCCGCCAGATACCCCAGCACCAGAGCCGGCACCGAGGTCCNCACCCGGCTTCCCGGCTTTTGACGACGGGAAAGAGACGCGTAGGTCAGGATCATGGGAGCGGCCGTGGGCAGCATCATGGCCACCATCATCACGATCCACATGGCCAGCAACAAGGAAAAGGGGGCCGACGAACCGTGATGGGCGTGCGCACCCGAGGAATGCATCGCCGAGTCGTGCAGAGGCCCCACGAGCCCCGCCGTGTACAACCACGCCAGACCCGTCATCGCAAAGAGACCGAAGAGGATCCAGAAGCGATCCCGAAGCAGAAGAGGCGTCGAATCGGAGTCGGACGAAGCGGCGGCCGCCTCCTTCACAGAAGAAGCCTTATCAACATGTTCGCTCACCGGGATGCTCCCTTGAACCTCAAAGCCAGACACACCCCGTGAAGCGCGATGCCGGCCCCCACATCGGGGCCCGACACCGGGCTTTGAGTCTCACGGGTTCCGACTAGAAGACCAGCTTGGCCACCGAGGCCGGCTCCGGCCAATCCGACATGGACTCGAGAATCTTCTCGCCGATTTCGGAAGGGGTCCACGCATCTTCTTTGCCGTCGCGATCCGCAATGGTTTCCGAGGCCTGATAGAGAAGCGACACACGGTTGCCACTGATGACGAATTGACGTCCCGTTATGCTTTCAGCCTCATCCGAGCAGAGCCAGGCAATGGCCGGAGACACCTTCTCGGCCGCATAGAGGACATCCGATCCTTCAGGGAAGAGATCGGCCGTCATGCGCGAATACGCATTGGGGGCCAGGACGTTGACCGTAATGCCCGCCCGCGCTCCTTCCAGAGCAAGGCAGCGCATGAATCCAGCGATGCCCGCCTTGGCGGCCCCGTAGTTGGTCTGACCGAAATTCCCGATCAGGCCCGAGGTCGAACTGGTCATGATGATGCGCCCGCCCGTTCCCTGCTCCTGCATATGCAGATAGGCGGCCCGAGTGGGGTGGAAGGTCCCCTTGAGGTGAACCGCGATNACGGGATCCCAGAGATCTTCAGTCATCTTCTTGAAGGACTTATCGCGCAGGATGCCCGCGTTGTTGATCAGGATGTCCAATCGACCAAACTCGGAAACCGCCGTCTCNACCATNCCCTGGGCATCGGCCTCTTCGGTCACCGACCCGTAGTTGGCCACGGCTTGCCCGCCCGATTCACGGATCTCATCCACCACGGCATCGGCCATGGAGCTTCCGCCACCGCCCGCTCCGTCCACACTTCCGCCCAGATCGTTTACAACAACCGCTGCACCCTCTTTGGCGAGGAGAAGTGCGTGAGAACGACCCAGCCCTCCTCCTGCTCCGGTGACCATGGCCACCTTTCCGTCCAGAATTCCCATTTTCAGCTCCTTGAAAAAAAGATGGTGACTGAACCGCTCGGCACAGTCACCGGAGCGGGGAATATAGGGACTGGGGAGCGAATCTCACCCCCGCCCCCCCCTACCCCCGAGAGGGGTGGAAGCCCCCCCGCGAACCCCTCCCCACGGTCCAGATCGGCCTTGGGGAAATTCAAGACGAGAGCCCTACTCGAGACAGAATCTGGCATTCTGGGTGAGTCGTNATCGTGCCACCCCTTCTTCCCAAACCCTTTCGCGAGGTCTCATGAAAGCTTTGACGCTGAACCATCCGAATACGGGGATCGTGATTCTTGTCTGCCTGTTCCTGTTCGCTCTCTCCTGTCAGCCCGAAGACGAACAGCCGGGGCTCTGGCTGGGTGGCGAGGAGGTGACCGAGGTGCCCCAGGACTGGCGATTCACCGACGAGATCGAGGAGATCNTCATCGAAACCCGCCCCTGGTATGGGCTGCCCCACTCCACCACGATCTGGTGTGTCGAACTCGACGGTGTCCTTTATGTCGGATCCTACGGACCCGAGGAAAAAGCCTGGGAGGCCGCCGTGGCCAGCGATCCCCAGGTGCGCCTTGAAATCGACGGCCGCCTCTACCCGGTCGAAGTCCATCGACTGCCGGACAGCCCCCTCAGTCAAGCCGTCAACCAACGCTACTTCGAGAAATACGACATGGAAGAAGTCTTCGGCGAAGACGTGCCGGAGTGGTGGTTCTANCGGGTGNCGCCNCGACTCGGCGAGAACCAGGAAAACTCCTGACCCGAGCCCGACCAGCGGGAAATCCAAAAAGAATCCAGGCTTTCCCTGATCCAAGACCCGTCCTCACCCATAAATTCCGGCCGAATTCACATGTCGTCCTGAAACGAATCTCCGATTACTGCGGTCTGCGTGTTAACCTCGTCCTGCGTAGTCCACCGCGCATCGCTGCCCTTCTGCCGCAATCAAGGACACAAATCCGTGCACGCTCGACTCCACTCTCTTCGATCCGCGGCCCTGCTCGCCGTCTTCTTCCTCACCCTCGTTGCAGGAGCCTCCCAGGCGGNCCCGGACCCTTCCGCAGGCTGNGGGGAAGCGGCCCCCAGCTCTCCGGGTGTATCCACCTATATCCCGCTCCCGTACGACTCACTCAGCCGGGGATACCGNCTTCACCTCCCGCCGGGCTACGACCCCAATACGCCGACTCCCGTCGTGCTGAGCACGCACGGCTATTACAGTTCGGGAACCATCAACGAATCCTTTTCGGGACTGAGCAACCACGCCAACGCCAACGGCTACATCGCGATCTATCCCGAGTCGACGAGCTTTGATGCCGGTTTCTACAACGGAGAATGGTGGGGAGAGGTCAAGTCCTGGAACGACCANGGCTGCAACGCCTCGCCCGGACCCGAGGGCCCGCTNTGTGTCGACCCGCAATGGGAAGACTACTACCCGTGCCCGCCCGAGTGTGGCTCGTGCAACCCCTGCGAGTCCTGCAGCTGTCACGACGACGTCGGCTTCATCGAGGCCATGCTGGATGACCTGGAAGCCAAGCTGTGCCTGGACCGCAACCGCATCTATGCCATGGGCTATAGCAACGGAGGCACATTCGCTCATCGACTGGCCTGCGAACTCGACGATCGCCTGGCCGCCGTTGTTCCCCAGCACGGTGTACTGCCGCGCGGGTACAACTGCGCCACCGATGACCGCATGCCCATCCTGATCATCGGTGGAACCAATGACAGCATCATCCCCATTGATGGCACGCCCTCTCCTTCGGACGGCTTCGTCTACTCTTCGATGACCGATGTCGCAGCGGGCTTTGCCCAGGCCCAGGGCTGCGACGAAACGACCTCCGCCTACCCCACCGCGGCCGACGGCACGGACGACCTCACTTGCGTGCAACATGATAACTGCACCAACGACGCCGAAGTCGTGTTCTGCCAGTGGAACGGGGACCACGACTACCCGACGGGTTGGGGCAACGACCTCTTCTGGAACTTCTTCCAGGACAATCCGCGGCCCGTCCCCGAACCCGGACAGACACTGCTGTGGATGATGGGCCTGATGACCCTGGCGGGACTCAACCGACTTGGACACCGCTGACCCCGACCTGATCGAGGCTCTCGGACTCCATCACGGGCCCGGGCTGATTTCCATCGTGGGCGGAGGTGGCAAAAGCAGTCTCCTCTTTGCCCTGGGCGAGAAATTGCCTGGGCGGGTGCTCCTGACTACCACGACGCGGATCTTTGCGGCCCAGATGGGTCTCGCCCAGCGGGTCTTCACCCTCGNGGACTCNGCGTGGCTTGAAAAAGCCGCCTCGGACCCCGNGCCCGCTCTTCTCGTGGGTCACGTGGAAGGCGAGCGGGCGGTGGGCGTGCCTCCGGCCCTGGCGGCGGAAGTCCTCGAACAGGNCCGGTTCGACTGGGTGGTCATCGAGGCAGACGGATCCCGGATGCGGCCCACCAAAGCGCCGGCCGAACACGAGCCCGTGATCCCCAAGCAGACGCAGCATGTAATCGTGGTCGCGGGCATCGACGCTCTCGCCGGACCCATTGAGGAGATNGCCCATCGCCCCGAACGCGTAAGCGAGATCACCGGCCTTGCGCGAGAAGAGACCTTGTCGCCTCAAGACCTGGGCCGACTCCTTTCCTCGGAGCAAGGCGGACTCAAGGACATTCCCCTTGCGGCCGAGGTCAGCCTCCTGCTCAACAAGGTCGAAACCCCAAAGCAGGAAATGGATGCGGAAGAAACTGCCAGGAATGCACTCAAAGAGAAACGGGTTCGACGTGTCCTGGCCGGCCGACTCAAACCCACTCCCACAGCTTCGTGGAAAGTCTGGTCTCAACCCACCTGAGGTCTGAAACCCCAGAAGCTAGGAAGAAGCCCGGTGGGGTGGGCCATAGGGCCGCACCGTCACCGCATCCCCGACCTTGATCTCTCCGGGCACATCCACGAAGCCCAGGGTCCCGCGAAGCCCAATCGCTTTCTTCGGAAACAGGCGACCTTCCACGGGCGCACCGGAACGTGACGTGTACTCCTCTTGAATCTCGACGCCCATCTCGGCACACGGAAGCGTCTCTTCCTCGATCATCAAGACAGCGCCAGAGGGAAACTCGAGTTTCGACCCCTTGGGCAGCTCGGAAAGACCGGGGGCGCCTTCAAAACACAGATTGGCTCCGAGGGTTTCCGGAGCCAACTCCTCGGCGAGGTCCATGCGATCGGCCAGAATCGCCAGATCCTCCTTTGAAACGGCCGACCACTGTCTTTCGTTGCGCCGCAGCGTACCGTTGGGCTCCGCATCCCAGGATTGGGCGACTCGGGTAAACCCGTTGTACTTGTCGCCGGCCAGACCGCTGGCCTCGGCCTGCACCGAATCCGTGGGCCGCCGTTCGTCTTCGCCGGGATGGCCGATATGGATCGAGATCAGTTTCGCGACAAACTCAGACATGGTTTCCTTCCTACGGATGCTTCCGCTCTCAGCGAAGCATCACTGGGATCAAGACAAGAGGCGTTCGTTTTCAGGGTCATAGAGCGGCTGCGCGACAACCTCGGCGGAAACCCGCTCCCCGAGCATCTCGATCTCCAACGGGGTCCCGGGCTCAAGATAGGCCGTAGGCAGATAAGCCAGAGCAATGGTCTTCTCCACCACATGGCCGTAGCCTCCCGCAGCCACGTATCCAATCAATTCATCGCCCGCCCGCACGGGCTCATAGCCATGCGGGTCGGCATCGGGTGAGTCCACCACGAGGCAAGCCAGGCCCTGGTCGGGCCCCGCCGCCTTTTGACGTACCAGAGCATCCCGGCCGATGAAGTCCCCCTTCTCGAGGTTCACGAAACGCTCCATCCCCGCCTCCAGCGGTGTGTAGTCAGCCGACATGTCCACACCCCACAACCGATAGGCCTTTTCCAGCCGCATGGAGTCGAGTGCCCGATACCCGAAGTCAACCAGACCGTACTCCGAACCGAACTCCATCAAACGTTCATAGAGAAACCGTTGGTAGGCGACCGGGTGATGAAGCTCATACCCCAGTTCCCCCACGTAGGAGACCCGCAAAGCCCGCACGGGAGCCATCCCCACCCGGAATTCACGGCACCGGAAAAAACGAAACGCCTCATGGGAGACGTCCTCTCGCGTGAGGCTCTGCAGGAGTTCACGCGAGCGCGGCCCGGCCAGGGTCAACACCGCGTATTCATCCGTCACGTTGTCCAGATACACACTGCCATCGTCAGGAAGGTGGCGCTCCATCCAGGCGAAGTCGTGGGCTTCCGTGGCGGCCGCGGAGACCACATAGAAACGTCCCTCTGGAAGGCGGGTCACGGTCACATCACACTCGATTCCACCCCGCGGCGTCAACATCTGCGTGAGCACGATGCGCCCCACGACACGCGGCAAGCGGTTTGCACAAAGTCGGTCGAGGTAGGCCTCGGCGCCGGGACCGGAGACTTCAAATTTTGCAAAACTCGTCTGATCGAGGACACCCACGGCCGAACGCACCGCGCGGCATTCTTCCCCGACGCGATCGTGCCAGTTCCCACGACGAAACGAATACTCGTCTTTCGCCGGCTCGTCCTTGGCAAACCACAGAGGACGCTCCCAACCGAAACGAGCCCCGAAGACAGCGCCTTTTTCCTTCAGGCGGTCGTAGAGAGGAGACGCCTTGAGGGGGCGACCCGCGTCTCTCTCCTCTTCGGGAAAATGGATCTGATACTCCTGGGCGTAGACATCAAGCGCCTTGGCTGCGGCATACTCGACACTGCCGGCCGCTTCGGAGAATCGACGCACATCGAGTTCCCACATATTGTCGCTGGGCTGGCCGTCCACGATCCATTCGGCCGCATAGCGACCGGCTCCACCCCCGAAAATGATGCCAAAGATGCTGAAGCCCGCGAGCACATGGTAGTTGGGCAATCCCGGCACTGGGCCCATGAGACAGCCGCCGTCGGGCGTGTAGCCATCGGGACCGTTGACGATGGTCTTGATCCCCGAGTCGCCAAACACAGGGACCCGGTTGGCCACCCCCTGAAGCACTCCCTCCAGCCGGCCGAGTTCGGGCTCAAGGAGTTGGCTATGGAAATCGTCCGGCACACCATCGAGGGACCAGGCCACCGTGGAAGGCTCGAAAGGACCCACCAGGAGACCGTCGTGCTCCGCCCGGATATAGAAAGAAGACTGGGTATCCCTCAATACCGGTAATTCCCCNGGAAAGGCAGCCACTTCGGGAACCGGTTCTGTAATCAGATAATGGTGCTCGATGGGAACGATGGGAAGTTCGAGCCCCACCATCTGGCCGAGTTGCCGGGCCCACTGGCCGGCCGCATTGACGACCACCTCGGCCCGGATCTCCCCCTTCGGCGTCTTGATGCACCACGCTTCGCCATCATGTTCCATGGAAAGCACCGGTGCATGACGAACGATTTCCGCACCGCGCGACGTGGCCCCCTTGGCGAAAGCCTGAGTGACGCCCGTCGGATCCACATATCCATCCGTCGGGGTATGGGCCGCCGCCACGACCCCATCAGACACCGAAAGAGGAAAGAGTTCCGTGACCCGCTCGGGCGAAATCAGCTCGCAGGGAATGTCATGCATTCGCGCAATCCCCAGTCGATGCTGGAAATCACAGACCTGTTCATCGCTGAAGGCCAGCCGGATGCTGCCCACCTTGTGGAAGTCCACTTCCTGACCGGTTTCCTCGGCCAGGGTCTGATAGAGATCNACGCTGTACTTGAGCAACTTCGTGATGTTGTAACTCGAATTAAGCTGGGTGCAGAGTCCTGCGGCATGCCAGGTGGAGCCGCTGGTGAGCTCTTCGGCCTCCAGGAGCGTGACATCGGTCCAGCCCATACGTGTCAAGTGATAGAGCACACTGCAGCCCGCAATTCCGCCACCCATGACGACGACTCTAGATTCAGATCTCACAGCACTCCCTTTCTTTTCCGGTNCCGAAGACGAACCCAGCGCAAGAAACAATCCAGGGTTGCCCCGGAATCAGCAAGCAAAACCCAGATGGAGTCGGTCCAGAAGACGAAGCCACAGGCCCCGACGACCCTGATTCCGATCCGCTCTCGCCATCTGGTTGTATGTAAACCTCACCGCCGCCCACCGTGCAGGTTCCGGCGGCCAGGCCATGGCCTTCTTCTTCACGAACTGCATCTCGATGATGTCGGTNGGGTCGTAACCAAGCANNTCCAGNCCCACCCGNGCCCCNAAGCGGGTCGCGCCCACCCCCAGACCCGTATACCCGATGGACCAGGCCACACGACCGTCATAGGCCACACCGGGTGTCATGCAGAAACGGGTGGTCGAAGCAATGATCCCACTCCAGCGATGCGTGATCCGGACCCCCGAAAGCTGGGGAAAGGTCTCGGTCAGATCGCGGTAGTTCCGCTCGTGGAAGAAGGCGCGGTCACCCATGTCGTGGGTCTTGCTGCCGTAGTAATACGCGACATTCTTCCCGCCGCCCCAGACAATCCGGTTGTCGTGGGTCAGACGATAGTAATGGAACATGTTGGCGTTGTTTCCGATCCCCTGTCTTCGGTTCCAGCCNATGCTTGCCATCTGATCGGGCGTAAGGGGCTCCGTGGCCAACACGTAGTCCCAGATGGGAATCACCCTTCGCCGAGCCTGGCGCAGTGGGTTGCGAAACGCATTGGTGGCCATGAGGATCTTCTTGCACCGGATGCGACCCTTCGGGCACTCCACTTCCATGCCCTCTTGGGTGCGCGAAAGACGTACAAGCGGCGTGCCTTCGAAGATCTTCACCCCGAGATCCAGCACCACCCGCTTGAGCCCCCAAGCGAGATACGCCGGGTCCACCACACCGTCACACCCCGTACGATCCCAGTACCCGCCTTCGTAGGTGGGCGAATGCACNTCTTCCTGTATCGCGTCGCGGTCGAACCAGACCAGGTCATCGCCCTCTTCACACTGCTCCGCGACCCACTCCTCCATGCCTTCGTTCTGATCGGGTCGGGTATTGACTTCAAGGTGTCCGGTCGCTTCGTAGCGGGCATCGATGCCGTACTTTTCCAGGGACGCGGTGAATTCACGCAGGTTCTGATCACCCAGCTCTTCCAACCGATCCTCTTCGCCCGGAAAATGGAAATCCGCGTTGAGGTCGCCGTGGGCCAGAGAGGAATCCAGGAACCCCCCATTCCGACCCGATGCGCCGTCGCCCACCTCGGTCCCTTCGATCAGGATGATGTCGAGGTCGGGCCGACGCTCCCGAGCCTGAAGAGCGGCCCAGAGTCCTGTAAAACCGCCTCCNACGATCAGGAGTTCACANCTTTCGTCGCGTTCCAACGCAGCCAGACGAGCCGGTCGGGCTTCCTGGTCAAGCCAGAAAGGCCCGAACTTGGAATCTTTCAGTGCCTGCTCATCCGTCTGCATNCAACCATTCCTTCNNTCTAGAACCCGNAATCACGGGTCCTTCAGTCCCNCACGTCACCAAGTCTAAGCGCGCAATCGATTGTTGGCCGGATCAAAGACGGGCTCGTTCTTCAAAACCGTCGCCCGGCAGCGATCCTCGAGAATGTCCACTTCGATCTCCTGGCCCACGTCGCTGTAGACCGGGTCCACATACGCCAGCGCCAGGCTGCGACCCGTGCGGTGCCCGTAGGCGCCGGACGACGTAACCCCCACCACGCGTNCCCCTACAAAAAGCGGCTCCCCACCCTGGCAGTCTGCGTCGCGCGCCTCCACGTCCAGATAGACCAGGGACTGAGACACACCCTGTTCGTGGATCCGCAAAAGCGCCTCTCTCCCCACAAATCCTTCTTTGGCCATGGGGACAAAACGATCGAGCCCCGCCTCCACGGGACTGATCTCGTTGGTGAGGTCGGCCCCGATGCCGCGGTAGCCCTTCTCGATCCGCATGCTGTCTACGGCCCGCGCCCCGAAGTCCACCAGGCCGAATTCGGCCCCGGCCTCCNGGATCGCAGCATAGAGTTCCGGCATCCGGTCCATGGGGTGATGGAGCTCCCAGCCGAGTTCCCCCACATAATTCACGCGCAGCGCCCGGCACGGCACGTCGGCCACGCGAATCGTCTGCCCGGTGAGCCAACGAAAGGACTCGTTTCCCAGATCGGCTTCCGTCAATCGGCTGAGCAGATCGCGAGAGCGCGGCCCCGCCACGATCAGGTTCCCCCAGTCGTCGGTGACGTTTTCAACCTCGACCCGCTCGCCTTCGAGCCTGGACTGCATGAGCGCATCCATGTCCTTGACTTCCCAGGACGAACCCGAGAGCACATAGAAGCGATCGTCCTCGACCCGGGTAATNGTGGCCTCACTCTGGATCCGGCCGTTCTCACCGAGTCGATGAGCCAGCTTGATCCCTCCGACCTTCCGAGCCATCCGGTTCGCAAAAACGCGATCGAGAAAAGCCCCGGCATCCGGTCCGGATACATCGTATTTCGCAAAGCTCGAAAGTTCGATGACTCCCACGCGTTCACTCACCGCGTGGCACTCCCCGGCCACCACTTCGAAGATGTTGTTCCGCCTGTAGGAGAGTTCTTCTTCCCGGCCGTCGAGGGAAAAGAAATTGGGACGCTCCCAGCCGAAGGCTTCCGTNTGCACACAGCCCCGGGCCTTCAGGGTCTCATACAGAGGTGTGACCCGGGCCGGCCGGCCGGCCTCTCGCTCCTCTCCTGGAATATGAAGCGCGTACATCTGCTTGTACGCATCGGCCGCCTTGGCCTCGGTATAGACCTCGTCCGCATGAGGACCGAAACGGCGGGGGTCGAGGCTGGCCATGTTCACATCCGCATCGCCGTGCACCATCCACTGCGCGAGATATTTCCCGCAACCGGCNCCCTGGGCGATCCCGATGGAGGCACCACAACAGAGCCAGAAATTCTTGAGCCCCCCGGCTGGACCGAGGAGCGGATTGTCGTCGGGCGTATGCGGAATGGCCCCGTTGGTGACCGACTTGATACCCACGTCACTCCAGATGGGCATGCGCTCCATGACGCGTTCAAAATGGGGCAGAACCCGATCATAATCCGGATCAAAAAGCTCACTGTCCGACTCCCAGGCGGGAAGGCCGCCTGAATCCGGCCAGGCGGCCACGGCCGCTTCCGTCTCATAGATGCCGATCAAGGCCGAAGTCTGCTCTTGTCGGTAGTAGCAGGAAGCCTCGGGATCCCGCATCACCGGCATCTCTTCCGACCGCTCGACGAATTCCGGAATCGGTTCGGTGATGAAATACTGATGCTGGGTGTTCCACACCGGAACATCACTCCCCACCATCTGGGAAACCCGNCGCGCATAGCAACCGGCCGCGTTCACCACATGCTCGGCCACCACGGTGCCTTTTTCCGTTTCCACTTCCCATTCGCCGTTCGCCCTCAACCGGATATCCAGCACGCGGTTGTGCCTGACNATGCTGGCTCCAAGCTGGGTCGCCGCCTTGGCCATGGCCTGACAGGTGCCTGAAGGATCCACGTGACCGTCATCGAGCGTCCAGGCTCCCGCGATCACACCGGTGGTATCGACGAAGGGATTGATGCGGCGGATTTCATCCGGACCAATGACTTCCATCCCGTACCCGATGTGCTTGGCGATATCCGCCACGTGCTTGAACCACTCCAACTCGGCCTGCTGGGTCGCAAGGCGAATGCCCCCACAACCGTGCCAGCTGGTGTATTGCCCCGTCATGGACTCCAACCGGGGATAGAGCGTGTTTCCGACATGGTGGATCTTGGCCATCGTATAGTCGCCGATGAAACTCGGACACTGGCCCGCCGCATGCCAGGTGGAACCCGAAGTCAACTCGCCCTTCTCGATCAGGATGGAGTCGGCCCCCCATCCCTCCTCCGCGAGGTGATAGAGCAGACCCACACCCATCATCCCACCGCCCACAATGACCACACGCGCGTGCGTTTTCATGACCGGACCGCTTCGATTCGTTGCGTTTTAAGAAATAGAGCGAGTGCGCACCCCGGAGAGCGGCGCTACACGACCTTGTCGCGACGCATCTCCCGAACAGCATGGTGACCCGGCATGGCCGTGGCCCCCCCGCCCGCATGCGTCGCACTGGAAGCCTGGTACAGGCCCTTGATGGGCGTGCGGTAGTCGGCGTAGCCGAGAGCCGGACGCATATGGAAGAGCTGATCCACCGTCAGTTCGCCGTGGAAGATATTGCCGCCGATCAAGCCGTACTCGTTTTCGATCTCCCATGGCCCGATGACCTGGCGGTGGAGAATCGAATCGTTGAAATTCGGCGCCACCGCGGTCCACTCATCACAGAGGCGATCCGCAAACTTTTCAAGCTCGTCTTGATTGCGCTCTTCGCTCCATGTGTGGGGCACCCATTGTGCAAAACACGAAACGATATGATGCCCTTCCGGCGCCATGGTGGGATCGAAAACCGTGGGAATGACACAATCCGCAAAGGGTCGCGCGCAAGCCCGGCCGGCCTTGGCTTCCTGGAAAGCCTGCTCCAGATAGTCGATGCCCTCGAGGATCTCGATCCCCGACCCATACACATCCTGATCAAATTCCGGATCGGCCTTGAAACGAGGCAGCTCGGACAAAGCCAGATTGACCTTCACGGTCCCGCTTCGACTTCGCCAATGCTCGATATCGTGCACAAAATCTTCCGGCAGGTCCTTGCGATCAAGGTGCTTCAAGAAGGTGATCTTGGGGTGACAAGCCGCCACCACCAGCGGGGCCGAAATCTCCTCGCCGCCCTCCAGGACAACGCCGGTCACCTCGCCTCCTCGGGTCGTGATTTTCTCCACCGGAGAATTGACCCGGATCTCGGCGCCGAAAGCTTCAGCGGAATTACGGATGGCCTGGGCCACCGCCCCCATCCCCCCGATGGGCACACCCCAGGAAGCCTGTTGGCCCGAGGCCTCGTCTCCCACCGAGTGATGCATCATCACGTAGGCGGTGCCTGGTGTTTCAGGCCCCGCCCAGGTCCCGATGATGGCGTTGACGGCCTGAAGGCCCTTCACCTCATCACTCTCAAACCAGCGATCCAGAAGATCCGCGGCACTCATGGTAAAGAGGCGGGTGATATCACCCACCATCTTCTCGCTGTATTCCTTGCGGAGCGTCCAGGCC
>NZGT01000151.1 GCA_002691025.1 Spirochaeta sp.
GTTCTGCCCGACCAGCCGAAGTATCGAGGCGTTTTTGGTCCCGAGGGCGAGTATCTGGCGGTGGTGACGAGCCACGGCGGGAGCACAGAACTGTACCGCGTGGACCGAACCGGGCGTGAGGTCAAGCGGCTGACCCGAAATCGGGCCATCGATATCTCGCCGACCTGGTCTCCGGACGGAAAATGGCTGGCCTTCGTTTCCGATCGAAGCGGCTCTCCTCATCTCTACATCATGGACCGGGACGGGGGCAGCCTGCGCCGTTTGAGCTTCACGGGGAGCTACAATACGTCTCCCGCCTGGTCTCCGGACGGGCGATGGATCGCCTACGAGACCCGAGTGGGGGGTCAATTCGACCTCTGGCTGATTGATCCCTCGGGAGAGGTCAATGTGCCCCTGGTGACTCACCCGAGGAGCGATGAGTCCCCCAGTTGGTCCCCAGATGGCCGTAGGCTCGTGTTCAGCTCCACGCGTCGGGGTCGGGCGGATCTCTACAGTGTGGACTTGAGGGGGCAGGATCTGAGAAGGCTGACAAAAAAGCAGGGAGATAATCTTCAACCGGACTGGGGACCCTTCGCAACTGAAATCGCGCGCTAAACTGCTGCGTCCCCAGAGCGCGCCACGCGGGTTGGGTTTCAGCGAACGATGAGGAGTGCATCCATGAAAGAAGTCCGAAGAGCGGTCTGGGTTCTTCATTCCGTTCGTCGTTTTCGAGGCTCCTTCGCCGCGCTGATGGCACTGGGATTTGTGGCCCTGCTGCTCGCGCCGGGATGCGCGACCAAGGGTGATTTTCGCAAGTTGGAAGAGCGGGTTCTCGATCAATCGCGCAAGAACAAGGCGCAGCCGGATCCCTTTGAGCGCATCGCTGCGCTGTCAGCCGAGATTGAATCCCTTCGTCAAGAGCAGAAGCGAATGGCGGGCGAGTTGGAGGTGACTCAGAAGAAGGCCGATGATGCGCTGGCCGAAGCCCAGAAGGCTCGCCAAGCGGAAGTTTCCAACGCCGAGAAGGCGGCGGGTCAGGCTGCCTCGGCGGCCGGCACCGCGGCCGGCGAGACGGCGGCCGAGGCCGCGACCTCCAAAGAACTGGTGGCCTATCAGGCAGCCCTTCAAGCCTGGCGTTCGGATGAAAAGCAAGCCTGCATTGATGGCTTTCGCGAATTCCTGAAGGACTTTCCGGCGTCCCCGTATGCGGACGATGCGGCGTACTGGATGGCCGACTGTTACTTCAAACAAGGGGACTATCGCGTCGCCGTGTTGCGCTTCAACGATGTCGTTCGGGTTTATCCCACCGGCAACAAAGCGGCGGATGCGCTCTACCGCCAGGGCGAATCGCTGCTGAAGCTGGGGCCCGGGTTTCACGATGCAGCCCGCACGGTCTTCAAACAGGTCGTCAAGGACTATCCGGATTCAGACCGGGCTCGAGAAGCAGAACAGCAGCTGGAGGTCATCGGGGTGGGGTAGAGCCCTGGGAAGTCCAGTGGGCCTTGTGGGTGCGCCCGGCCAATTCGGCCAAGTTGCCCAAATCAGCGATTTGAGAGGATGAACATTTGAAGAAGCGCGATATGGAAAAGTTCAAGAAGCTTCTCACGCAGCAGAAGGACGATCTGCTGAAGAACGCTCGCCGAACACTCTCGGGTGACATTCATCTTGATCCAGACGACTTTCCCGATGAAATCGATACGGCCTCCTCCGAGATGAACCTGGCCTTCCAGGGTCGCTTGCGCGAACGAGAGCGCGGTTTGATCAGCAAGATCAATCAGGCTCTTGATAAGATCGAGGACGGTGTCTACGGAGAGTGTGAATCGTGCGGTGAGCAGATTTCGCTCAAGCGGATTCAGGCTCGACCCGTGGCTGAACTCTGCATTGACTGCAAGGCCGAGCAAGAACAGCTCGAGCGCCGAAACGCCTGAAAGGGACGCATTCCCCTTGCCGCCCCTGGCTGAATCCAGACTCGTACTCGGGATCGAGAGTTCGTGCGACGAGATGGCGGCCGCCGTTGTGCGCGGCGGTCGTGAGATCCTCTCCAGTGTCGTGTCGAGCCAGGTGGAAGTGCATTCGCCCTACGGTGGCGTAGTGCCGGAGTTGGCTTCGCGGGATCATGCCCGGGTGGTTTCCCAGGTGACGGAAGAAGCCCTGAAAGAGGCGCAGATCGAGCTTTCGGATCTGGCCGGCATCGCCGTCACGGCCGGGCCGGGCCTGGTGGGTTCGCTTCTGGTGGGGCTGTCTTTTGCCAAGGCCTTGGCGTATCGCTCGGAACTTCCTCTGGTGGCCGTGCACCATCTTGCGGGCCATCTGGCTGCGGCGGAACTGGCGGACGAAACGCTCAAGGCCCCTTATCTGGGCCTTGTGGTCTCGGGCGGGCATACGGCCCTCTACCGGGTTCAGGCCGAAGGGGCGCCGACCCTGCTTGGCGAGACCCGGGACGACGCGGTCGGCGAGGCTTTTGACAAAGTGGCCAAGCTTCTGGGGCTGGGTTTTCCGGGCGGTCCGGCCGTCTCGGCGGCCGCTCAGGCGGGAGATCCCGCAGCCGTCGATTTTCCCCGCCCCATGTCTCGCAAAGGCGGGCTCGACTTTTCTTTCAGTGGCCTCAAGACCGCGGTTTCGCTGGAAGTCCAGAGACGCGGGGGGCAAGAAGCGCTCGGCGATTCGGGGGTGGCGGACGTCGCCGCTTCTTTTGAAGCGGCTGCTGTGGATTCCCTGGTGGCTCGGACGCGAAGGGCCCTCGAGCGTGAATCCCTCGATCGGGTGGCCGTGGTGGGCGGCGTGGCGGCGAATCGGGTTTTGCGCGAACGACTGAAGGCCGAAGGCGAACGCCGAGGCTTTGATGCGGTCTTTCCTCCTCCGTCCCTTTGCACCGACAACGCGGTGATGATTGCGGCGGCGGGGGCTCAGGGTCTGGCCCGGGGCGAGCGGGATGGGCTTTCGGTTTCAGCCTTTTCCAGGGTGCCGGTGGGCGAGGCCCCTTGGCGGGCTGGGCCCGGGTGAGCGAATCCCTTCGCGCACTTCTCCAGCGAAGGGGGTTGCGCCTGCAGCGCGACCGCGGGCAGAACTTCCTCACCGATGCCGGATTGGCTGATCAACTGGCGCAACTGGCCGGTGTCGAGGAAGGGGATCACGTCATCGAAGTGGGAACCGGCCTCGGCGTCCTGACCCGCGCTCTTGGCAAGCGTGCCGAGCGGGTGACCACGGTGGAGATCGATTCGGGCCTGGTGAAAGCCCTTGAGGAAGAAGACCTCCTGCCCTCGAATGCGGAACTCCTTCACGCCGATGCACTGAAACTGGATTGGTCTGAACTGGTGGAGAGAGCGGGACCTCGCGTTCGGGTGGTGGCGAATCTGCCGTATTCGGCGGCGACTCCGTTGCTTCGGATCATGATCGAGTGTCGAGAGTCTGTGCAGGATTGGTCGGTGATGATTCAGCGCGAAGTGGCTCGGCGTTGTGTGGCTCGCTGTGGGGACGATGACTACGGATCGTTTGCCGTTCTTCATGCCTTGACGGTGGATGCCCAGGTTCAGCAGGAACTCAGCCCGGGTTCTTTCTTTCCGGCGCCCAAGGTGCATTCCAGCTTTCTACGCGTGTGGCCCCGTCGCACGCCCTTGTTGCGTGAGGGCGAACTGGCCTGGGTGGAGCGCGTGGTTCGCGCGGCGTTTTCGAAGCGGAGGAAGACCATCCTCAACACACTGCGCGGCGGTGGTTTTGTGGCCCGGGAAGATCGGGCCATCCTGGAAGAGGCCCTGGCGAGCGCGGGCATCTCGCCTTCCTCCCGAGCAGAAACCGTGGCACCCGAACGTCTTCTTGCTCTGGCGCGGGCTTTGCGGGAACACACAGCAAAATTGGAGTCGGCCGACCGGGAGTAGGAGAAGTGCACGCTTGCGTGACGGTCTCAGCCGACGCACCGTGTGGGTGTGGACGAAGCTGACATTCTGGAAATGCTCTTTGAGCTGGCCCGTGACGCGGGGTTCGAGATCCGGGCGGCGGGCCGTCTGGCCCCCGATGACCCGCCTCTTTTGAGTGGAGTGTGCCGGCTTCGCGGGAAGCTTTATATCGTCTTGTCCGCCAACGAGTCGGTCCCGGTTCAGATTGAGGCCCTGGCTTTGGCTATCCGGGAGAACGCGTCGGAAACCCTCCAGAATCGGCACCTTCCCCCGGCGATCCGGGACCTTCTGGACCCCGCGGGAAGCAAACCTTTCGGTTCTTCTTGACGTGGCCACTGGCTCAGGCCACAATTCCGGCGTCGAAGGGCACCGCAAGTTGCGGGCCTCATCTGCAAACAAAAGCCCGGGTCAATTTGCCCGGAAGACACGAGAGGCTCTCCACTCGCTCCGAAATCGCTTGGATCTTCGTGCTTACGGGCACGCTGCCTTGAAGGCCTTGGGCCCCAAAAGCAGAAAAAGACCGAGACGGGGGGTGAAACGCGGGGAGGACAGGCGGAATCGGGCGCATCGGGCGGCGGAGAATTCCATCTCCGAGCGATCTGAATCCCACTCTTCCTGGACCTCAGCGGAACATCTCCGGAACGAAATGGCCAGCGCCTGATCTTGTTTTCCGATGTGATGGACTCGGTTCAGTCGGAGATCCCCCATGTCTGCTCTTACTGCTTCCTCGCTTCGTGAACACCGTGTGACGGCACGCTCGCTGGCCCAGCGCAAGGCGCGCAATGAGCCGTTTTCCATGTTGACCGCCTATGAGTTCTCGTTTGCCCGGATTTTTGATGAATCCGGCATCGATGTCCTGCTGGTGGGAGACTCCGTGGGCAATGTGGTCCAGGGCTGCGATACGACGCTGCCGGTGACCCTGGACGAGGTCATCTACCACACCCGATTGGTCGCCCGAGGCGTCCGGCGCTCNCTGGTCGTGGGNGACATGCCCTTTGGGAGTTATCACGTCAGTCCNGAGCAAGGGGTCGAGAGTGCGATTCGCCTGGTGAAAGAAGGCGGCGCNCACTGCGTGAAGCTTGAAGGCGGCGCTCACATGGCCGAGACCATCGAGCGGATTACCCTGGCCCAGATCCCGGTCATGGCTCACGTGGGCCTCACGCCTCAGTCCGTCAACCAGATGGGTGGCTTCCGGGTGCAAGGGCGCGGCGAAGAAGGTCGAGCCCAGGTCATGCGTGACGCCTTGGCGGTCCAGGAGGCCGGTGCTTTCTCGGTCGTGCTGGAGGGCATTCCCGCTGAAGTGGCTGAAGAAGTGACCCAGGCTCTGGANATTCCGACCATCGGGATCGGGGCCGGACCGGCCTGCGANGGGCAGGTGCTGGTGATGCACGACATGCTGGGACTGAACGACGATTCCCCGAGCTTCGTCAAGCAATACGTGAACCTCGGATCGCTGGCCGCACAGGCTGCGCGTCAGTTTGCCGATGAAGTCGGCAATCGGAAGTTTCCTGAAGAGCGGCACTGCTACCGCTAGCGAGAGGCTTCTGCTTTTCTTGTGATGGATCATCCGCCGATCATCCGAACGGTGAGCGAGCTTCAGGCCCTGTCCGATCGACATCGGGCGGAGGGTCAGCGTGTGGCTCTGGTTCCCACNATGGGGGCGCTTCACGAAGGACATCTGTCGCTGGTGCGTGAGGCTCGTGCACGGGCCGATGTGATCTATCTCTCGATCTTCGTCAATCCGACCCAGTTCAATGATCCGAGTGATTTCGAAGCGTATCCCGTGACCCTGGAGCGCGATCTTGAACTCGCCGCCGAGCATGGGGTGGATTGGGTCTTTCATCCGAACGTGGAAGAACTCTANCCCGACGGTGCACAGACCTGGGTCGAGGTGGAGGGGCTTTCGGAGTCGTTGTGCGGAGCGAGTCGTCCCGGTCATTTTCGGGGCGTCACCACGGTGGTGAGCAAGCTCTTTCTGGCGGCTCGTCCGCATGTGGCGGTTTTCGGCGAGAAGGATTTTCAGCAATTGGCCGTGCTCCGCGCCATGGAGCGGGATCTGGGCTTCGGGATCGAAGTCGTGGGGGCCGCCACCGTGCGTGAAGAGGACGGGGTGGCCATGTCGAGTCGGAATGTTCGCCTCGGCTCGGACGCCCGTGTCCAGGCGCGAGCGCTGGTTCGCTCGCTTGAGGCCGCGGAAGACGCCGTCGCCAACGGGGAGCGGGATCACGAAGCCCTGTTGGCCTTGGTGAAGGCGATTCTTGAAGCAGAGTCCCTGGCCGAGGTCGACTACGCGGAGCTGCGCGATCCCATCACCCTGGAGAAGGCACCCGGAAGGCTCGTGGGGCCGNCACTGCTGGCCCTGGCCGTGGGGTTTCGATCCCCGGACGGCGATCCCAACAAAACGGTCCGTCTCATCGACAACCGCGTTCTGACGCCTTCTTGATCTCCGAGCCCGTTTGTACCCTGGACGACTCCGGGTCGTCCGAAGCGAGCTAGCATCTGCTCATGAGCAAGGGAGAAGAGAAGGTCATCGCCTCGAATCGACGGGCTCGGCACGAATACGAGGTGCTGGAGACCTTTGAGGCGGGCATCGTGCTGGTTGGCCCGGAGGTCAAGAGCCTGCGCGAAGCGCGGGCCAACCTTGGCGACGCGTACGGGGTGGTTCGCAAGGGCGAGTGTTGGCTTGAAAAGCTGCACATCAGCCCCTATGAAGCGGCGACTCGGGAGAACCCCGGCGACCCCCAGCGTCCGCGCAAGCTGCTTCTGCACGGTCATCAGATTCGTAAGCTCCAGGGGAAGATTGCCGAGCGTGGCTTTACATTGGTCCCGCTTCGTTTGTATTTCAAGGACGGCCGGGCCAAGGTGGAACTCGCGCTGGTACGGGGTAAACGCCTGCATGACAAACGCGAGACACTCAAACGCAAGGATGCGGACCGGGAAGCGGCCCGCGCCATGCGGGATCGCAATCGCGGCGGTTGAGAGACAAGAGTCGCAAGCGTTGAGGGGAGGGAACCATGCGATTTCTAGTGAGCCTGTTGGTCTTGATGGTCGGGGCGGTCGTCCTGGCTGTGGGTGCGATGTTCCTCGCTTCAGAACTGGGTGGAGAGGTGGTGACTCTGCGCAGCTTCGATGAGAGCGGGCGAGGCCACGACACNCGNCTNTGGNTGGTGGATCACGAAAATCGCAGTTACCTGAGAGGAGACCCGGAATCAGGCTGGTATCTCCGAATCCAGGGTGAGCCTCAGGTGGAACTGCTTCGCAGTGACGAGAGCAGGCGCTTTGAGGCTGTACCTTCAGAAACCATGAACGAGCACGTCAATCGTTTGATGGAGCAGAAGTACGGCGTGGCGAACCAGATAGTCGGACTCATGGCTGACGTAGAAGCCAATAGAGCGGTTCGGCTGGAGCCTTTGCAAAACTGACTCCGCGTGGGCAGCCTNCCCTGGTTCCGTTTCAGCCGTAACTCTTCCATGCGCTTGTAAAACGGTCCTCTTTTCTTTGTTTTTGCGCGCGAGTGGCCGATGTAGATCCCAATGCTGGATTTTGCCACTCGCATGGATGGGCTTCGGGGGAACCGCCGCATCGCGGAGGCGCTGATGGGCGTCCTGCATGAAGACGGCGACGCCTTGGCTCGGGCCCGGGTACTGCGCGCTCTCGGCGATTCCGCCGGTACTCTGGAGCGCCCGGATGCCTGGATGGGGGAAGAGTCCCTTCGGTCCATGCTGGTCGCCGCTCGGTTCGACCGAAGCCGCGCCCTGCGCCTGGGGCAGGCTCTGGTGAAGCCTTCGAATCTGAGCCTGGCCCTGTGTTACAGCGGCCTGGGTTCGCCTTCAAAAGCGTATCGCCGNGTGGATGCCCTCATGGCTCGAGAAGCCCAGGGCGGCCAGTATACGGCTTTGCAAGTCGGTGAAGAGAGCGCATCGATTCAATATGACCATGCGGTCCCTCCTTCTGGATCGCCNTCCACCGAGGTGGANTGGCGCGAGTGTGGCGATGTCTTGTGCGGGATGCGGCAGGGGATGCTGTCGGCCGTGCCGGGTCTTTTCGGTCTGCCGCCGGCGCGTGTGGTCGAGACGTCTTGTGTGGGAGCCGGGGATCTTTTTTGTGAGTTNTCNGTTCAGTGGCGGCGCCATCCGCGACGCGCTTTGTGGCTGGGGACTGGCTTGGGTTTTGTGGTGGGTGCGGCTTCGTTCTGGCTCGGTTCTCCTTCCTGGTTTCTGTGGCCGGCCCTGACTTTGTTGGGTGCGGCTTTGGGACGCAGTGTGGATCTGGCTGTACAGCTTGAGGCGGTGGCCGGTGTGAGTCGCGGGCAGCTTGCCTTGTTGGAGCAGTTGGATGCTGGGCTTTCGGATCGTATGGATGCTTTGGCCCAGTTGCAGGGCGATGAGCCGTTCTCGCGTTCGTCCCCCGTGGCGGCGAGTCTCGATCAGGGGGAAGGTTTGATTCCCGCGACGGCTTCGGGAGATTTCAATCAGGCTCCGCCTGGGGAGACCACGTGCCTGGTCAGGCAGGGGGCGGCGCGGATCCATGAATCGTCTTCGGCCATGCGAGATGACCTGGCTTCGCTTCAAGCGCGACTTTCGGAAAGTGGTGAGAGAGACGTGCTGGGTCGCTTGCAGGACTGTGAGCAACATGGCCGCCGCATTGCAGAGGCCGCCTCGGAGATCGACCGCGCTGTCGGTGGTGGGGTCATTCGGCGCAAGACCGATATCCGTGCCTTGGTGGAAAGAGCCATTGCGGGTCTTCGCTCGGATTGGCCGACCGGGCTTCGTATTGAACTGGACTCGGCGGGGGCTTTGCCGCCGGTCCATTGTGATCCGCTGCAGATCGAAGTCATGGTCGAGCAACTTCTCAAGAACGCATCGGAAGCCAACGCCGGTGTGGGCACCGTGACCGTTTCACTGAGTCCCCATTCCGATGGAGTGGAAGTGGCGGTCACCGACGAAGGGGAAGGGATCGAGGACGAACTCCTCGACCAGGTCTTTGATCCTTTTGTTTCCGAACCGGAGGAAGACAGTCCGACCGGTCTGGGACTTCCCGTCTGTTTTCGTATCGTGGAAGAACATGGCGGTGAACTTCGCTTTCAGCCCGGTGTGGACGGAGGAGCGCGAGTCGCTTTCGTGCTTCCGGTCGATTAGGGAACACTCATACCCCTGTTTCCCTCAATGAGACGCCCGAGGTTTCATGGGTGTCCCTGAATTGCCCGCGTGGTGAAATCGGAAATTTCGGTTTCATTTACGATCGGCAATTTCCGATGCGACTATCTGTTTTTGAACGACTTTTTCCATGTACGGGTGACTGACTCCTATGTTCTAATGAGCCTGTTGGCGGGTCCCGTTGCAAGAGCGCGAAGGCCCCTCATGTCGAGTCGGCGCGGATGTCGTGAGTTGTGCGGCTCGAGTCCTTTGAATGAAGTCTTCCCTCAGCCTGCGCCTGACCGAGTGTTCCCCATTCAACTTGATGAGGAGTCCTTGCTCGGGCACTTGAAATGGACGGTCGCCTCTCATGCCTCGATACGCTGTTTCCCTGCTCTTTGTTCTTGCCGGCATCCTTCTTTGTTCGTCCTCCGCTCTGGCCAATCCGCCCGACTACGCGAGCAGTTCGGAGTTGATCGAGGAGAACGGTTTTCCCGGTGTCTGCGAGGCGCCGTGCTTCGTGGCGGCCATTGAGGTGGAAGTCTGGCTACCGGGCAATCCCGGCAATCCACTTCCCTTGTCCGATCACAACACCTATGTCTACAAGTTGACCCACTCCAGTGGCTCGGGACCTTTTGTGCCGGCGCTGACGAGCTTTGAGTTGGCTGTGGACACATCCAAGGTGACTGATGCGGGTCATCTTGAAGCCACACCGGGGGTGGCGCCCGACGGAGTCGTGGTGGGGCCCGCCACCATCGACTGGACTTTCAACAGTACACCGATTGGCAGCGATGCTTCGGCCAAACAACTCTACATCCATTCCACACTCATGCCGGGAGCCGTGGACAACAATGTGGCTTCGGTGGATGCCCAGGCGGGTCTGACCGCTGTGGGAAGCTGCCTGGGGCCGCTCGACGAGCCGGTGGTGGCGCAGTGCAATTTGATTCTGGAACAAGAAGCCTGTGTGGTGCAGCCGCCGGATGTGGTGGGCGACGCCTGTGTCGGAAAGGTGACTTCCTTTGCCTTCACCTATACGGGCGAGGGGTGTGAGGCCACCAGTCACCTCCAGAATCCTCGCAAGGTCTCCTGCATCGGGGGTGTGAGTGATACGGACCCGGTGGACATCCTGGTCAGTGGAAAACGACGCAAGCGCTGGAGCTGGGACGCGGGTTGGTGGGGCAACCTGGAGACCCGAAAGGTGATCTTCTCTTCTGAAACCGGTGTGCAGGTCGGGGACACCATCGTGGTGGACGCGGCCTCAGCGGGCCGGAACCGGATCGGCGGACACACCGGCATCATGATCGCCAAGGCGGACGGCAGCCATGAACTTCTCGAGATGGATCATTTCCGGACCAATTGCTCGCAGCCTTTCGGGCCGGGCATGGTGTTTGGCAGCATCCAGATCACGTCGGTGACGTCGACCTATGGCGGGACGGTGGATCTGCCTGAGGAAGAAGAAGAGTGTGTCGATGAAATTGATGTCGTGCCGGCTCCGCACTGCCTGGGCAAGATCAAGAGCCT
>NZGT01000152.1 GCA_002691025.1 Spirochaeta sp.
GTGGGGTCGAGGTGGGTCTCGGCTCTCTTCATTTCGTCGGGCTGGACTCGGATGCGGTCCATCTGGAAGTCGGGGTCTGTGAATTTCTGCATGGCCTCGACGACGGCTCGATCCCCCCGATTGCGCACGTCTTCGATGAGGCTGGAAACCGTGGTGGCCTCGGGGCTGACCAGGGAGGCGGTGGCCCGGAGTCGGTCAAGGCGTTCGGCCCAGACCTTTCGGTCCTTTGTTTGGCTCAAGTCGAGAATCGGAAGAGTCATGGTGTGGCTGTCGTTGTGTCCCGTTGTTCGGTGGGTATGGTAGCGGCGGTCTGCACTCGTTGCTGCGGCGGCGGATTCGACCTGCCTATTGCACGATCTGGGGCAGGATCTCGCTGATCGAACCGGAGAGCCGCACTTGAGCGAGAGCGTCCATTTCCGTGGCCCCGCTATTGAGGATGATGACTCCCGCGCCGCGTTCATGCGCGATGGGTACGATACCCGCAATGGGATAGACGCCGAGGGTCGTGCCGACGGTGAGCATGAGGTCGCATTCCCGAGCCGCGATTTCTGCACGGGCGAGGTCGCGGGCCACGAGGCCCTGGCCAAAGGAGATCGTCGCGGATTTCAGGATGCCGCCACAGCGTAGGCAGGCCGGGTCTTCTTCTCCGGCGCGAACCCGATCCAGGGTTGCTTGCATGGGGCCTCGGTCGTCGCATTCCATGCACACCGCTTCGCGAAGCGTGCCGTGGATTTCAACGATCCGGTCGGGGTCGCTGCCGGCGTCGTGGTGGAGCCCGTCCACATTCTGCGTCACCAGGGTGTGCAGTCTTCCTTGTTGTTCCAGGGCGAGAAGGGCCCGGTGGCCTGCGTTGGGTTTGAGAGTGGCCTCCGCTTGCTGTCTCTTCATCTGCCACGATCGTCTGCGTACATCGGGATCGGCCATGTAGTACTGGAGCGTGGCCATCTTCTCGGCTTCTGGGTCCTTCGTCCAGAGACCTTGGGGTCCCCGGAAATCGGGAATCCCCGAGTCGGTGGAAATGCCGGCTCCGGTGAACACGCAGATCTTCTCGGCCTGATGGATCAGGGCGCGCGCTTCCTCGACTTCAGGCGACGGAGTGGATGTAGACACGCCGTGAGTGTGCCCGGCTTGACTGACTTCGTAAAGCGCAGCGGGGTTTCAAGGCGAGTCCGGACTTCCTGACCCGGTGAGCGGCCTGTTCGTATCGGCCTCCGGGAAATATTGTTGCCGTAGAGCGGCGAGGGCCGAATCGCGAACCGGTCCTTCCGGAGTGTTTTCGATCAAGGCCTGGCGGGCAGTCTCATAGGCGTCGAGTTGAACCCTCGCGTCGGGAGCGACGCGTTGAGGGGCGGGGGAAGAGGGCGTCTGGACAGGAGTCGGAGCAGGCGGGGCGGGGCGGCCGCCCGGCGCCTCCACGGCGGGGTCGAGATACATGGCGATCATCACGGCGACTCCGATGGCGAGCGCACCCAGCCAGCGAAGTTGACTCAACAACATTCAAATCCTCCATCGTCCCGGTGATCGTGCCAATGTGCGTTTCCTTCGTAGGCGCCCTGTTGCGCGGCTTCGGAGAGGGCTTTGGCGGGATCGATCACAAAGGGCCCGTCGCGCTCGACCCGGACCCGGACCTTCTGGCCTTCTTCCAGCTTTCGTTCCCGATCGCCATCCATGGCGACGAGGCCCGGCCCCGAAAAAGTGACGGTTTCGCCCAGGTCAATCCGGCGAGCCGAATCAATATGGATCGGGCGATAGAGTCCGGGTGAGATGGGGGCCAGCAGGCGGCGGCGATCCGGCCCGGGTTCGGCGCACTCGACCTGGACACCAAAATCATCTTCCGCGCGGCAGGGTTCCAGCAATCCCCCAACCGGTGACATGCCCACCGCATTGGGGAGGGCTCTGGAGAGGACAAGTGTGCGCATACAGAGCGGGTCGAAGGGCAGGAGATTGCCGGTATGGTCGTTGACCAGATGGATGGCATCGATGAGAGCCAGATCCGGGGCTTCGCCCTCGATTTCGATCACGATACGTTTGGTCCGCTGTGCGACCTTCGGAAGTGAGACTACGCCGGCGGCGACGGCACCGACAGCCGCTCCCGCCACGGTGGATTCAAGCATGACGGGAAAGACGTTGTTGGTTCCGGTGGAGAGGGGAAGCATCGGAGCGTCGAGCCAGGTCTGGGCCACGATGCGGCTCGTGCCGTCCCCGCCCAGGACCGCCAGGGCGCCGCAGCCGGCTTCGCGCATGGCCTCCACCGCGGTGGCGGTGTCGGCGGGCTTGTTCTGGGGGCGGAAGTCGAGCATCTCGATTTCGACATGAACCCCAATGGCTTCGCTGGCACTCTTGGAGATGCGAAAGGCGTCGGGCGCGAGGAAGATCTTTTTTACGCCCGATGCGGCCGCGCCCACGATGATCCGCTCCACCTGATTGCGTTTGCTTTGCAGGGTCGAGCTGTCGGCTCGGGCGAAGAGTCGTCGCGCGTCTCGGCCCGAACTCGGGTTGATGATGATGCCCAGCGGTCGGGCTTCCTCATGGGAAGAGCGGGGCATGGATTCTCCTGGTCGGTGCGGGTTTGGGGGTCGAAACGTACCGCTCAAGGCCGAGTCCTCGCCACCGGGAGCCGGAGCTCGCTGCGTCGCTTGTTCAGGCGGTGTTGAGCGTGGAGGACGGGTCCTCGTCCTGTAGGTGGGTCTCCTCCCGGTACCGCATGGCGAAGGGGACGAACAAAAGGGCTGTCCCCGCCATCAGGGCGGCAAAAAAGAGGAAGTAGTCTGGCCCCTCGAGCAGGTTCCGGTTCTGCTCGCCTTGGATCAGTTGGTTGATCCCGGCCGTGAAGAGGTTTCCGAGGGACACCGAGGCCAGGGCCAAGGCCATCACGATGGACTTCATGGCAGCCGGAGCCTGGGTGTAGGCGAACTCAAGAGCGGTGATGGAGAGAAGGACTTCGGCGGCGGTAAGGATCAGGTAGGCGACGAGATGCCAGCCGATGCTGGGCTGATGCCCCGCCTCGATCCAGAATTCCACGAGGGCCATCAGGAGATAGGAAGGCACGGCGACAAAGAGCCCCAGGGAGATCCGCCTCAGTGGGGTGGCGGGAAAAAACCCGTCCATGGCCGGGTAGACGAAACGGACGAAGACAGGAATCAACAGCATCACGAAGAGGGGGTTCAAGGCCTGGATCTGGGAGGGCAGGATTTCGATGCCGAAAAGGACCCGATCCATTTGTTGGGCCTGGAGGACCCAGGAAGAGCCGGTCTGATCGAAGAGGGACCAGAAGATTGCGATGAAGCCATAGAGAAAGGCCAGGGGAATCAGCGTGCGCACTCCCTCCATGCTGAAGAGTTGTCGAGCGAAGGCGCGACCGCGAGCGGGCACGTGGACGAAGCGCTCACGTCCCAGCCAGAAGATCCATGTGGCCAGGAGCATCAGGGCGCCGGGAGTGCCGAAGGCCACGCTGGGCCCGTAACTCTGCAAGAGAACGGGAGTCAGTAGCGTGGACGCGAAGGCGCCCAGGTTGATGGCAAAATAGAAGTACGAGAAGACATCTCGGAGGCGGTGCGCGTTTTGCTGTCCGAACTGGTCGCCGACATGAGCCGAGACACACGGCTTGATGCCTCCGGCTCCGAGCGCAATCAAGAACAAGCCGACCGAGAGTCCGAGTCGACTTTCGTCGAGAGCCAGGGCCAGGTGTCCCAGGCAGTAGACCAGGGAGAGACTGAGAATCGTGAGGTATTTGCCAACCAGGATGTCGGCCAGGAGAGCACCCAGGAGCGGTGTCAGGTACACGGCGGCCATGAAGAGGTGGTACCAGGAGGTGGCCTCGGCTTCCTCCATGGGCGCGAGGCGGCCCTCTGAATCGACGAGGTAGCGGATCATGAAGATCACAAGAATGGTCTTCATGCCATAGAAGCTGAAGCGCTCCGCCGCCTCGTTGCCGATGATGTAGGGGATGCCTCCGGGCATCCGGTCTGAATCAACGGGGCGGGTCAGATAGGGGCGGTGGGCCATGAGGCGGGCCTACGGTTGAGGCTGTTCGAAGGGCCAGTTGGTGGATTCTGTCCCTCCGTCGATTTCGATGATCTTTCCGGTCACCCAGCTGGCCGCCGGTGTGCCCAGGTAGAGGGCGCCCAGGGCAATGTCGTCGACGGTCCCCAGTCGGCCCATGGGAGTCAGTTCCTCCATCTTGCCGCGGGTGTCGTCGTCCAGGAAGGGCAGCAGGGCCGATGTCCCCACGGACCCCACCGCGATGGCGTTGACCCGCACACGGGGTGCGAATTCCTGACCCAGCAGGCGGGTAAGGGCGGAGAGGGCGGCCTTGGCGGTTCCGTATGCGGCAAAGCCGGGTTGGGCCAGCCGGCCCGCGGCGGAAGAAATGTTGACGACACTGCCTCCGTGGCCGGCCAGCATATGAGGCACGGCGAGTCGGGTCAGGCTGAAGGCGGTGGTGACATTGAAGTCGAACGACCGGGCAAACATGGAGTCGCTGGTATCGAGGGCAGCCCTGGGAGGCGAGCCCCCTGCATTGTTGACGAGTGCATCAATCCGGCCGAATCGTTCCACGGCTCGATCGATCAGGTTCTGGCGTTGGTCGGCGTCGCTGACATCACAGAGAACGGCGAGGCTCTCGACACCGAGTCGTTCGGCTTCGGCCGCCGTGTCTTCGACCTGCTCGGCGGTTCGCGCCGCGCAGACAATGTGGGCGCCGGCTTCGGCAAAGGCCAGGGCGCACCCGCGTCCGATCCCACGACCGGCTCCGGTCACCACGGCGACTTTGCCATCCATCCTGAAACGATCCAACAGCATTGAGTTCCCCTCCGGGCCCACGCCAGGCGTGCGCCTCTCCCGATGTACGTTCTCCGCGACGCGGGGTCGAGACTAACAGATCGGGGCTGGGCCGGGGCTACAGGCCGTGGCGGTCGGGGCTTTCCACCAGTCTTCGCGCCATGCTGCGGATCATGCGCACGGCGACGGAAGAATTGCAGGTGACCAGTTGCTCCAGTTCGGCTTCGTTGAAGATGCAGACCCAGACGGGACCGTCCAGGGCTCTCATCTGGACCCGGCGAGGCGCGCCGGTCAGGGCCGACACCGCTCCCATCAGAGTGCCTTCTCGACGCTCTACGTCCATTTGCTTGCCCTCGCGCTCGATGGCCACGGCTCCCTTGAGGAGCAGGAAGGTCTGGTGGGCGCTGGGGCCCGCGCAGGAGAGGGTTTCGCCTTCCTCGAATCGGACAAAGTAGCGTTCAAAGCCGGGCGTGCGGCAGATCGAGGCCCAGAGCGGGTCCACCAGGGAGTGGATCACCTGCTGGACTTCACCGGGTTCGGCGCTTTCGCGTCGGGCCGAGGCCACGGTCTGGGAGTCGAGTCCAAAGCCCTGGGCCACCGTTCGGATCTGTCCGAGGACTTCACTGGCCCCGCCCGGTCGCAGGGCGGGATCGATGTGGAGGAGTCCCATGATCACTTCTTCCAGGGGCGGAGGGCAGTTGATCCGGACATCCGAGAGTCGTTGCAGCCCGTAGACATTGCCGTCTTCGACGCGTCTCAAGACATCTCTTCTCTTTGTGAGGTCGATGCCGGTATAAAGCGCCCAGGCTGTGGCACCCACGCCCCAGAGATCGGTACGAAGGTCGAATGAATGGACCTTGCAACTGTCTTGTTCCGGAGCCCGGTAGCCATGGGTGCCGAGACCGACCGGGATACCTCCCTGGTTGAGCAGTCCCTGTGACATGCGAGACGAGTGCGAGACACCGAAGTCGGTGAGGACGAAACCGCCGTCTCCGTCGAGCAGTACGTTGGAGGGCTTCACGTCGAGATGCAGGATGGACGCACGATGGGCCGCCGAGAGAGCCGAGAGGAGGTCGGAGATGAGTCTCCAGCACTGCTGTTCATCGAAGCGCCCGATCAAGGGCCATGCGTCGGCGAGACTGCCGCTGGGGAAGTATTCCACCACGGAGAAGGCGACATCGTTTTCCAGAGACCAGTCGTAGAGAATGGGAATCTGCGGAGCCTGGATGGCCAGCAGGGCGGCGAGTTCGCGTTTGAGAAAGCTCTTGGCTTTTTCGCTTCGCGTCGGGCCGAGAACCTTGATGGCCACCTGGGAAGGCGGGACATCCATACGTGTGCGCCGACCGAGTGGCGACGATTCGAGGCATTCTGCGAGATAGACCGAACCAAAGGCTCCGCGTCCCAGCTTGGAAACGATGCGGTAACTGAAGCGGCCGTGAAGGATGTCTCCGGCCTGGGGGCGGGGTTCGCTCTCGGGGCCACCCGAGGCCAGGGTGGTTTGGGTGCTGTCATCCGACCAGTTTGCGATGGCCGTGGCGGTTTCCCCTTGTGGGATCCGGATTTGCGTATTTTCGGGTGACAGGGAAAAGGCCATTTGGGCTCCTTGGTTGGAGCCTGTTCATCGGTTGATCCGGTGAATTGGACAAGCGATTTTTTGCCTGTGCGGGGCCGCGAGATCCGGCGTCGGGCCAGCGGGGGACTTTGAGCCGCTTCTGGAGGAATAATCCGGCTCTATTCGTCCAGGTCGGTGGGGGATTCCGATTCGGCCTTGTCGGCCTGCCACTCGTTCCACCCTTTGTAGCCGAACCAGCCCGTGAGCAGAACCAGCAGGCCGAAGCCGTACCGATTGAAGTCCTGATGCTCAAGCATATCCGGGTCCTGGTTGATGAAGCCGTCGTAACCGAACCACAGCATGAAGGCGAGGAGCAGCGCGGGCAAGAAGAGAGGGTGATCGAAGGGAGTCGGCGGGGGCCCCTGCTTCGGCTCTTCTTCTGATTTCTCTTTTTCGATTTCGTTGGCCACGACGCGGAGCATAGCGCCATCTGGGGCGGGAACTCAAGGGGCTGTCTTGACCCGGTGGCGCGAGAACGCAATGGTTGGGCCATGGCCGATACGAGTGGAGCAAAGGGGTTGGATAGCGCGTACATCACGCCGGAAGGATTCGCGCGACTGGAGTCCGAGCACGACCACCTCTGGCGCGTGGAACGTCCTCTCGTGACCGAGCAGGTCTCCGTGGCGGCGGCACTCGGGGATCGCTCTGAGAATGCCGACTACATCTACGGCAAGAAGAGGCTTCGAGAGATCGATCGGCGTCTGCGATTCCTGGCCAAGCGAATCGATGCGCTGACCGTGGTTCATCCGGGTTCGGATCGAGAAGAGGGAAAGGTCTATTTTGGAGCCTGGGTCACCCTGGAGGATGCGGACGGGGATCCTCTTTGTTATCGGATCGTCGGGCCGGATGAGTCCGATGCGAGTCGAGGTGAGATCAGCATGGATTCGCCAGTGGGGCGGAGTCTTCTCGGGCGAGTGGTGGGAGACGAAGTGATCGTCCGTCGACCCAAGGGCGATCTCGAACTCGAAGTCATGGCCGTGAGTTATACGCCACCGGACTCAAGCGACGCCTAGTCTTGCTGGGACTCCTTCTCGAGTCCAGGCAGGTCCGGCTGGTCAAGGTTTGCGTCGGGCGTGACGAGCCCCGCTGACATGATGACCTTGAATGCATCTTCGACGCTCAAATCCACGTCCAGGGTGTCGGCGGCCGGCACCAGCAGGTAGAACCCGGAAGTCGGGTTGGGCGTCGTGGGAATGAAACAGTTGAGCATCTTCTGCCCGGGGAAGGCGCGCTCGAGAGGCCCCACGGTTTCGCCTGTGACAAAGGCGATGCCCCACATTCCTCGGCGGGGGTATTCAATGAGGACCACCCGATTGAAGCCTTTTTTGTGGTCGGCGGAAGAGAGGATGGCTTCAAAGAGTTGCTTGACCCCGTAGTAGATGCTGCGCGCCACGGGCACCCGGGAAAGGAGGCGTTCTCCGATGCGAACCAATTCCTGGCCAAAGAAATGACGGACCAGGACTCCAGCAAAAAGGATCACGATGAAGGTAAAAAGAGCCCCGACCAGAGGAGGAAGATCCGGCGGTTCTTGAAGGGAGGGGAAGAGGAACTGGATCAGGTGTGGGAGTAGGAGATTGTCCAGGCGGGTGATGATGAAGATCACGGCCCAGAAGGTGATGGCAATGGGGGCGAAGGCGAGCAGGCCGGCCACGAAATAGCGTCGTGTGGCTTCCCGCGTTGCTTTCCAGAGTGATCTGAACATGAGGCTGGCCGGGTTCCTGTCTATCGGAGGAGCAGGTCGCAGAGTTCTCGGACGCGACGCACGATGCGACCGGCCGCGTTGTCGCCCACGCGGCGACGGGCGGCAAGCATGACCTTGCGTTCCAGGACGTGGCGGCTCAGCTTGGGCCCGGCCTTGGCTTTTCCGCCCGGATCCACGGCTGCAATCTGGGCTTCGAGTTCTTGGCGGGTGAATGACCAGGTTTCGAGATCCGCATCGTCCAGGCTGGCCAGGATGTCGCGGCATTGAGCGATCCGGTCCGGCCGCCCGGTCAGCTGTTCGGCCCACTTGGCCAGGGACCCCGTGGTGGGCCGCTTCTCGCTGGCCACCTTCATGGGGTCACCGAGTCCGCGCGCCGCCGACGTCTGGGGTGCAGCCTCTCCGTAGTTCACCATGGCTTCTTCGAATTCAAGGCCCAGGAAGTCGCTGACGGAACGCATGTGCTCCTCAGGCGACTTCACCATTTCTTCGTAGCGGATCGGATGAATGGGAGCGGGACGGTCCCGGAGAAAACGGGCGATGGCGGGGACGTAGCGCTCGATGACAGGATTGTGTTGATGCGCCATTTCGTGATCGCCGTCGAAGAAGGATTCAATGACGGAAGACCAGATCGCCATGGGGTTTCGTGTCAAGACGACGTACTTTGCGTCGGGGTAGAGGCGCACCAGGAAATCGAGCACCAACGCATAGGCGGGGGTCTTGTCGAGAAGAAGATCCGCGGGGTGCTTGGCTAGAAGTCCTGCGTAGAGTGCATCAGTGTACTGGCGGAGCGCATCGAGGTATTCGCCTTCTCCACCCGGTAGGTCGGCCACCAGTTCACGGATCCCCAGCTGGCTGATGATCGGATCGTAGGGCGCGAGGTCGACCCGCTCGAAATAGCCCAGGTGTGCAAGCGGCGTCATGATGTGGGGTTCGGCGGGGGCCTGGACGTGGCTGTGGGCCCCGAGCATCCGTGCAAGCAGCGTTGAGCCCGAGCGGGGGGCCCCTATGATGAAGACAAGCTTTTCTTGCACCGGTGGATTCTCCATATTTCCGGGACGGCCCCGGCTGGCTCGCGCCATTCTAACAGCACCGGCCTCCGACAGCCGCCTCAAGGGCCCGGAATGGCGGCTGAATTCAATGTTCGTAGGCTCATGGCCGATGGAGTGGGTAGACTTCAGGCCAGGGGATGGGTGAGATGGGTATCGGGATGCGTGTACAGGATTGGGCGATCGTGGGATTGCTGGCGCTTGTCCTCCTTCCCGGGATGGCGATTCTGGTCGAGGTCTGGACCGGGTCTCCTTTCTACTCCCACGGAATCTTCATTCCGTTTGTGGCTTTCTGGGCAGCCAGTAGCAAGCGACGCGTCCTTCCCCTGCTCGAATCGGGTTGGGACCTCAAGGGCGCTTGGCTCTTGTCCGCCGCGCTCCTCAGCTATCTGCTGGGTTGGCTTGGGGGCGACGCCACCTGGGTGGGCGTGTCCATGGTGGCGGCGGTGGCTGGAGGCGTCTGGCTGGTGCGGGGGCAGCTCTGGCTCAAGACCTTGATGTTCCCCATCGCGTACCTGCTTTTCATGGTGCCGATCCCCGAGTCCTGGCTGACGACCTTGACCGGGCCTTTGCAGCTCTGGGTCAGTGAGGTTGGAACGGCTCTTCTCCGGGCCATGGGTGATAGCGTGCTTCGGCGGGGCAATATCATTGAGTTGCCTGGGGGAGCCGAGCTCTTCGTCGCCGAAGCCTGTAGTGGGATTACCTCCCTGCTGACGCTGCTTCCGTTGGGAACCATTCTTGCGTATTTCACAGAGCGGCAAACAGGTCGACGTCTCCTCATGATCCTGAGTGTGATTCCCGTGGCCTTGCTGGGGAATCTGGCTCGCGTACTCCTGACGGTGGTGTTGGCTCAACGGGTGGGCGTGGCGGCGGCCACCGAAAGTGCTCTTCACGACTGGGTCGGGGTCGGGACCTATGTCAGCGCGTGTGGGGTCATGCTTGGAATCGGTGCTCTTTTTAGACGTCTGGATCGTTCTTCCTTTGATCGCGATGGAACGTCGTGAGCCCGGGGGCGGAATTGGATCGAGGCCCGACCCTGACCACACGCGTGAAGGCTCTGGGGCACGCGCTGGGGCTGGACCGGATCGGGGTTTCTTCTCCGGGTGAAAGCGCGCAGACCCGTTTCCTCTCTGAGTGGCTCGATCGAGGTTATGCAGGGGGCATGGCGTATATGTCGGCTCGCTCGGCTGAGCGGGGGTCGCCCGAGCGTCTGATGCCCGGAGTCAAGAGCGTGATTTCCGTGGCCCTGGCTCATCCTGCCCCGGTGGAGACGTCGGGGGATTCCGCTTCGAATGGAACCGGGCGAGCCGTGGCCAGCTATGCGGGCGGGGAGGACTATCACGATGTCTTGCTGGATCGCGTCCGGGCCCTGGCTGCGGGGGTGAAGGCTCTGGCCGGGCATGCTGTGGAAACCCGGCCCTACGTCGATACCGGTCCGGTACTCGAGCGGGTCTTTGCCGCGAGGGCCGGTCTGGGTTGGCAGGGCAAGAATACCTGTCTGATCGATCGGGAACTGGGTTCCAGGATCCTCCTGGGCGTGGTGCTGACGGATCTTGAACTGGATTTTGATCGGGCTGAGCCTGACCACTGTGGCACCTGTCGGGCGTGTATTGATGCATGCCCGACGGACGCCCTGGTGGAGCCCTACGTGCTCGATGCTCGGCGCTGCATCTCCTACACCACCATCGAGTCGCGTGAGTCCACGCCGCCCGATCTCCGAGCCGCGCAAGGAGACTGGATATTCGGTTGCGATATCTGTCAGGATGTCTGTCCCTGGAACCGCAAGCCCGATGAAAAAGAGCAGCCCGATCCGCTGGCTTTGCGAGAGCGTCTGCAACCGGACCCCCGTTGGGTGCGAGCCGAATTGCATTGGGTGCTTTCGCTGACGGAAGAGACGTGGCGTGAGGCCACACGCGGGACGGCTCTTCGCCGCGCACGTTTCCAAGGTCTGATGCGAAATGCCCTGGTGGCCGCAGGCAATAGCGGGGACGGCTCGCTTCGCCCTTTGATTGCGCGTTTCAGCGGAGGGGAAGACCCTTTGCTGGTTGAACACGCGGAGTGGGCGCTGGATCGCTTGCCTGAGGCCGGCCTCGGCTAGTGGGGCTTGCGGGCGACGAGTTGCGCGGTGGCGTCGCCGTGGTCTGGCTGAGATGGATCGCTTGGCTTTGTCTCTTCGTAGTGGATGACCTCAAGGCCCGGAAACATGAGGCGAAGCTCATCGGGGCGAAGTAGGAAATCCGGGCGCGACGGACCCGTGGCGCGCTCGGCCTGCGCCAGGGTGAATGTTTCGTAGAGGAGCCACCCGCCCGGGGCGAGAAGGCTTTCGATGGCTTTGGCCAAGGGGCGGTGCAGGTAGCGGAAGACGAGAATGGAGCCCGCTGAACCCGTTTTGAGAGGAAGGCCGAAGTCGGTTTCGAGATCCGTCTGCAATCGAGCGACGTGGAGGCCTGCGCTTTGACTTCGCTGACCGAGTTCATCGAGGAAGGAGCGGTTTCGGTCGACGGCGATCACGCTTCCGAGTGTTTTGGCTGCGGGCAAGGCGTTTCGTCCTCGGCCCGAGGCGAGATCCACCGTGGGCCCGAGGCTGCGCGTGCTCTTCAGGCTCTCCCGGTAACCCTCGAAAAGCGAGGCGGGGGCGGCCAGGGGCCGCTCGAGTCGAGTGACGTCTCCCGACGCTTCTCGGGTATCTGTGCTCATGGTCGGTCTGCGAGCAGTCGGGTCATGCGCGCGGGGAGGTCCGTGACGAGTCCATCGACACCCAGGTCCAGGAGTTCTGTCATTTCCTCGGCCTCATTGATGGTCCAGACGTGGACCTCGATGTCGTGGCGGTGACAGTGGGCGATGAGTGCGGGCGTGACGAGAGGAGAGTCCCCGAAGAAGCGGGGAATCTGAAGGGCCATGCTGTTGGTCTCGGGGCGCGNTTGTGTTTGAGCGCTTCGAATCACGTCGAGGATGTCGGCAAGACTGGCACCNAGGGCGACGCGAGACCCGGTCCGCTTCAACTCTTCTCGCAGGAGATGCTGGATGGGATCTTCGCCTGCGGTGAGGAGCGTTCGATCTTCTCTTTCGAACTCATGAACCAGATCGACCACGGCGGAAACCAGGGCGGGCGACTCGCCCTTGATTTCGAGATTGAACGACGCCTCGGGAAATGTCTCGAAGGCTTCGCGCAGGCTTGGGATCCTCAGCGGTGCCTCCGGGCGAGGGGCAGGGTCGACACCCGCCGCGGGGGCGAATCGAATCCCGGCGTCGAGCCGTTTGATGTCGTCGAAGCTGAGTTCGGCCGATTCACCCTGGCCGTCGGTGGTCCGGTCGACACGACTGTCGTGAAGCAGGATGGGCTCGCCATCGGCGGTGATCTGGATGTCACTTTCCAATACGTGAGCCCCCTGGCGGAGACCCTCACGGAAGGCGAACAGGGTGTTTTCAGGGGCGCTGCCGGCCGCTCCGCGGTGACCGAGGACGACGGGGTGGGGACCGTTGAAAAAAGCGTGCTTCATGGGGGCTAGGGTATCATGCTCGGCCATGGCCGTTTTGACTCGCGACCGTATTTTGTATGAAATTGACTCCGGTGGGCTCAGGATCGAGCCCCTGATGCGGACCGAGGGCGAAGCGGTGTACCCGGGTCGTTTCCGCGATCCGAAGGAGATCTGAGTCCATGCGAGCGGTGGTTCAACGCGTTCTGGAGGCCCGGGTCGAGGTGGCCGGGGAAGTCGTCGCGCAGATGCAGGGGGGTCTTCTGGTTTTGCTCGGAGTGGGCCACGGGGATACCTCCGAGCAGGCCGAACAGTTGGCTCGGAAGATNGTCCATCTCAGGATCTTCGAGGATGAAGATGGGCGCATGAATCGGTCTCTTCTGGAGCAGGGTGGCACCCTGTGTGTGGTTTCGCAGTTCACCCTCTACGGGGACTCGAAAAAGGGGCGTCGCCCGAGCTTCGGANGCGCGGCTCCCCCGGACCTCGCCCGTCCCCNTGTCGAGGANGTGGCCGAGGCGGCTCGGCNACTGGGGGCTCCTGTGGTGACGGGNCAGTTTCAGGCCCACATGAAGGTCCATCTCGTCAATGATGGCCCGGTNACNCTCTGGCTGGATACTGAAAGCCTCTCTTAGCGGCCTGAGGGCCATTTGGGCGGGTGTNTTTGNCCCCGTTTGCTGTCNGGCTGTGAAAGGGGGACAATCCGGCCGGGGGTAAGGGGCGGATTCTCCGCCCACATTGAGAGGATATATGGACAATTCAATACGATCGAATGGAAATGGGGGGAGAGGCTTGCTCTGCGCATGGCTATGCGTCGGGCTGCTTCTCATGGCACCGGCNACATCCTGGTCGGCCGAGTCCGATGTGGCCGATACGGCCGCCGAGGGCGGTTTGGGCGGCGCATCGGCTTTGGCGACTCTGGTCTACGGACCGCTCAAGCTCGTCTATGCGCTGGGTGGAGCGACCATCGCCGGTTGTGCTTGGGCTTTTTCAGGCGGGGATTCTGAGGTCGCTGACACGGTGCTGACGCGCGCCGTGCGGGGCACCTACGTGATCACGCCCGATGAGCTTCGAGGCCACAAGGAGATCGAATTCGTGGGCCGGGCGCCGGAATATCGGCCCGGGCAGGCGACCGCGCAGGTTGCGGCGGGTCCGAAACCGGACTCCTCTGCGCCGGACGGTTGGTAGTTCGACGCGCATGTTGNNAGAGGGGGCGCGGGGAAATCCGCGCCCCCTTGGCTCGCGAACCTGTCTGGGGAGGTTGCGATCTCCTGAGTGACCCGGGTCTTGGGTGCGGTCGGCTTCTGTGGCGCAAGGCGCGCGAAAAGGTCAGTCTCTGGGCGTGATGCTGTATTTCGCGGGACGCATTTCTGGGCGCGCTTCTGGGCCCGAACGAGGGCCTCGACGGCCTGACGGAAGCCCGCTTGGGCCGGTTCTCTGGTTGTGGCTGGCGTTGTGCGCGGCGGCGATGAGTTGTTCCGTGGAGGCGCCGCCTGAGACACAGGAAGAGCGCCCCATAGCGCCCGAGTTTTCTCTCGCCCGATTGGATCAGCCCGATGAACGCGTTCGGCTTTCTGATCTGCGAGGAAAGAAGGTGGTTCTCGACTTCTGGGCGACCTGGTGCGTGCCGTGTATCGACCAGGTTCCCGCCTTGAATGCTTTCTATGAAGAGCATGGCCAGGATCCGGATGTCGCGGTGTTTGGCGTGTCTGCAGATCTGGAAGGCACCGACGGCATCTCTGAATGGGTGGAAGAGCAAGGCGTGCAGTATCCGATTCTTCTCGGCGGCGACGAGTTGGCGGTGGATATGGGCGCTCCTGGCTTCCCCGTCACCTTCTGGCTTGACGAAGAGGGGCGAATTCAGCGGCGACACGTGGGCGTCATCAAGGCCCCCGAACTGGAGCGTGATCTGGCGGAGCTCCGCGGCCATGCGTCCTAATTGGAGATGACAAGAATCCGCCGGAGCCGTATCCCGGGCTTGCGAAAGGCCCGCTGGGGCCGGTGGCTTGCGAGCGGAGTGGGCCTGGCGTTGGCATGGTGGTCCTTGGGCGCATGGGCGGCCGATCTTCCGTTCGAAACCCCTTTTCGCGTGGATGCAGGGGCTCTCGAGTACATCCCGGAAGGCGGAGTCTATGTCGGCAGCGGGGGGGTCTTGTTGCTGCAGGACCGTCGGAAGCTCACGGCGGACTGGGTCGCTTTCAGCCTTGAAACCGGGCGAGGGGTGGCCAGCGGGCGTGTCCGCTTCCGCGATGAAGAGCAATATCTCGAAGGCTCATTNGTCATTTTCGATGTCGAAACCCTGGACGCCGTGGTCTACGAAGGCGAGATCGACACCGGGCTGAGCGGATTCCAGATCGAGGCGCGCGAGATCCGAAAGCAAGGGGAGATTGATTTCTCACTGCGCGATGGGGTCATTACGACATGCCGATGCCCGGAGGAGTCCGATCGTAAGCCCTGGGTGCTGACCACGCACAAGGCGAAGGTCGAACTCGGAGGGTACGGACGAGCGAGGAATTCGACGGTGGAGATTCTGGGGGTCCCGTCGATCTGGCTCCCCTGGGTCATGTTTCCGGTGAAGACCGAGCGGGAAAGTGGCGTGCTTCCGCCCGAGGTTGCGTTTGGGGGGCAGAGTGGCAGTCGTGTCGGATTGCCGGTGTTCTGGGCTGCGCGGCGTAATGTGGGCGTGATTGCGACCCCCCTCTATTCGGAGAAGCGGGGTTTCAAGCTTGATCTGGATGCCGACTACGTCTACGGCGAGCGCTCGGGCGGGCGAGCCTACGGAGCGTATGCCCGCGANGACAGCTATGTGCCCGGGGTTTCGAGGTATGACGAAAACCGCTGGGCGGCGGCTCTCGAGCATGATCAGTTCCTGCCGGCCGGTTGGCGCGCTCGGGCGGATGTAAAACTGGTCTCCGATCGTTTCTATCTGCAGGATTTTGATGAGTATGGTTTTTATCGGCGGGACATCTTCTTGCGGTCGCGTTTCTTTGCCTTTCGACACTTCGGCGACTCGGGGCGCGTCGGCGTGATGGGCGGGATGAACTATGCCCAGGATGTCCAATTTTCCGAGCAAGCGGACCTTTCGACGGTGCGGCTCAATCGCTGGCCAGAGCTCGGAGTTCGCGTCCTGCCGGGCCGCGTACCCGGACTGGACGCGCTGGGCGTGCTTGGCACGTTCGATGCCGACTACGCCTACTTTGATGCGCCTTCCACGCCCAGTCCTGCGGCTCTGGCCCTCTACTATCCCAACGGGATTCCTTTCGAGAACGGACAGCGGGCTGTGCTTCGGCCGCGTCTGGCCCGACCTTTCTCGTTGGGAGGGGTCGTGGACCTCTGGTCCGAGGTCGGGTACGCCCAGACGCTCTACGACACCGATCAGCAAGGGACGTCGGAGCGGGGCGTCTTTACCGCCCGGGGTGTTCTCAGTTCTCGATTGGAACGGGAATTCAAGCTGGATGACACCCATGTTCTTCGCCATCAAGCGGAGCCTTATCTGAACTACACCTGGATTCAAACCCGGTCCCAGGAAGACGATCCGATCTTCGTGCCGGCGTCACTCGTGGCTCAGAGGCGTTTGCGGCAACTCGATCCGGAGAACCGGGTGCTGGACCCTTCAGATCGGATCCCCGATGCGAATGTGTTGGCCATCGGGGTGAAGAATCGTTTTCGCTGGGGGGAGGGCTCGGGGTCGCGTTTGCGCGGCGTCTTCAGTGAGCTTCGCGTGGGGTTTGAACATGATTTCGACGAAGAGGGGGTGGGTCAGATTCTGGTGGATGGCCAGAACTACTACCGCAACTGGCTGAATCTTGATTACTCCATGGCCTGGGGACTGGGCGGAACGGAGTACGACGAAGTCATTGCTGCTTTCAATGTCACGCCTCCGGCTTTCGGGCCGATTTCGAAGAGCGTCTTCCAGTTGGGATATCGCTACCTGCAAGTCCCCAACGACATTGCGGCGGTGACGGGGGATGACCTCAGTCAATTGGATTTCGGCGTGCGCTTTCGGCTGGGCGACCGGCTTCAACTCGGATACCGGGCCACCTATTCATTGCCGGATGCGGAATTCCTGACTCAGGTGGGCACGGCCGTCTATGCTTCGGGCTGCCGCTGTTTTTCAGTGGGGTTTGATCTGGGGGTGGATCGCCAGAGTGATCTCTTCGTGCGCTTGCGGTACAGCATCGTGGGCTTGGGTACCGATGCGCTTCGGGATCCCTTTGCGGCGGCGGCGGGCTGGATCGGAAGCCGGGGTTGGTAGGCTTTGTTGCTCGTGGGGCCGGGAGCGTTTAAAGTCAGTCTTCTGTCCCCTTCATGAGGAAATCGTGAGCCCCCGCTTTTTGACATCTTCGTGTCGTCGGAATTTCCTTCAGGGCGTCAGCCCGACGGATGGGGTTGTGTGGCCGGCAAGCGCTTGCGCGCGTGCGATTGAGTGCAGGCCGTGATGCTGCTTCTGATGATCGATAATTACGATTCCTTCACCTACAACCTGGTGCAGAGCTTTGCCACGGAAGGGGCCGAAGTCGAGGTGGTCCGAAACGATGAGGCTTCGGCGGAATCCTTGCTGGGCGCAGGCGCGGACGGTCTTGTGATTTCTCCCGGGCCAGGCACGCCAGAGGAGGCCGGAATCTCCAAGGAGGCGGTGCGCCTCTTTGCACAGGCCGGCGTTCCGGTGCTCGGGGTTTGTCTGGGTCATCAGGCCTTGGCGGTGGTGTACGGAGGCGAGGTCGTGCGAGCCCCGAGGATCATGCATGGCAAGACTTCGTCGATCCGGCATCACGGTGAGGGTCTTTATCGGGGGGTGCCCGATGGGTTTGAGGCCACGCGTTACCATTCCCTGGTGGTGGAGCCGAGGACTTGCCCGGAAGAACTCGTCTGTACCGCATGGACCGATTCAGGGGAGATCATGGGACTCCGACACCGGTCGCTCCCGGTGGAGGGCGTGCAATTCCATCCCGAATCGATCTTGACCCCGCATGGGGCCGAAGTGCTCGCGAATTTCATGCAACGCTGTGGCGACGAGAGGAAGGTGCAATGAGCGTTCAGGAAGCTCTGGCGTCCGCCGTGGCGTCTCAGGATGTGGCCCCGGCTCTTCTGGAAGCGGCTTTTTCCGAGATCATGGCCGGGGAAAGTACGCCCGCGCTCATCGCGGCGCTCCTGGTCGCTCTCCGGATGAAGGGCGAGTCGGTGAGCGAGATCGTGGCCGCGGCCAGGGCACTCCGGGGGGCAGCGGTTTCTCTACCGAAGGCGCCTTCGAATACCGTGGATACGTGCGGGACAGGCGGGAGTGGTCGGGGGAGTTTCAGTATTTCTACCACGGCGGCCTTTGTGGTGGCCGGAGCGGGCGTACCTGTCGCCAAGCACGGAAATCGGGCGGTCACGAGCCGGACCGGTGGGAGTTTCGATACCTTCGAGGCGCTGGGCGTACGCATCGACCTTCCCATCGAAGCCTATGCGGAGATCCTGGCCGAGATCGGAATCGCTCCATTTTTTGCTCGCACCGCTCATCCAGCCTTCCGTCATGTGGGGCCTGTTCGAGCGGAACTGGGGGTTCGCACGCTCCTGAATTGTCTGGGGCCCCTCGTGAATCCTCTCGGTGTCAAGCATCAACTGGTGGGCGTCTACTCCGCGGAACTGGTGGAGCCCCTGGCCGGAGCGCTGGGGGCCTTGGGGGCGCGTCGGGCCATGGTGGTACATGGTTCAGATGGCCTGGATGAACTGACCACCGCGGGCACCAGTGTGGCTGCGGTGGTGGAGGACGGTGTGGTGCAGACGCAGGCGGTGGATCCAGAAGAACTGGGCCTTCGGCGGGTGGCGCCGGACGCGCTGGCCGGCGGAACGCCGGACGAGAATGCCGATATCCTGCGACGGGTTCTTCACGGTGAAAAGGGGGCCCAGCGAGACATCGTCTGTCTGAATGCTGCGGGGGCTCTTTATGCCGCGTGTGCGGCGGAGGGGCTGGCCGAGGGGTTGAGCCAGGCCGAAGAGAGTCTGGACTCAGGGGCCGCGGCTGAGAAACTCTCTCAACTGATCGAGCACACGAGGGCGGTGGCATAGCGAGATGACAATCCTTACAGACATTCTCGACAAAAAAAGAAGTGAGGTCGCTGAGTCTCGGCGTCAGATTTCGGGGTCTGAAATCAAGGCTCAGGCTCAGGCCGTGACCGAGTCACCGCGAGGATTCTTTTCGGCCCTGGCTGGCGCTTCAGCTCCAGCGGTCATTGCCGAGATCAAGCGACGTTCGCCGAGTCGTGGGCTGATTCGTGAGGATTTCGATCCGGCTCTTCTGGCGGAGGGCTACGAGCGGGGTGGGGCTGCGGCTCTTTCCGTGTTGACCGACGAGTCCTTTTTTGGGGGAAGCCTGTCGTATCTGAAAACGGTTCGTGGGGCGAGCGCCCTGCCGATCCTGCGCAAGGATTTCATCGTGGATGCCTATCAGGTGGACGAGGCCCGGGTGGCCGGGGCGGACGCGATCCTCTTGATTGTGGCCGCGCTGGATTCGACGGAGTTGTCGGACCTTCATGCCTACGCCACGGATCTCGGGCTGGACGTCCTCGTGGAAGTCCACGACGAGGACGAGCTTAGGCGTGCCCTTGAGTGCGGAACCCGGCTTCTTGGGGTCAATAATCGCAATCTGGCGACTTTCGAGGTGGATCTGGGTGTTACGGAGCGTCTGGCGGCCCTCTTGCCTGACACCTCGGATCTTTTGCTGGTGGCGGAGAGCGGGATCCACCACAATCGAGACATGGATCGTTTGCGGAAGGCAGGCGCGTCGGCGTATCTCGTGGGAGAATCCCTGATGCGTCAGGCGGATGTGACGTTGGCGTTACGCGAACTTCGGAGGATGCAGTGAGCGGCACCGTACGAATCAAGATTTGTGGTGTGCGATCGCTGGCGGATGCGCTTTCCGCCGCGGAGGCCGGGGCCGACCTGATCGGATTGAACTTCGTGCCGGCCTCGTCTCGCTGTCTGGACCTTCGGACCGCAGAGGAGATCTCGGAAGGTCTGGCCGACCTTCCGGTGGAGAGAGTGGCTCTGTTCCAGGATGCAAGCTGGGACGAAATCGACACCGTCCTTCGGCGGGTCGACTTTGATCGGATCCAGTTCCACGGAGACGAGACGGAGGACGACATCGAGTTGGTGGACCTCCCGGCCATCAAGGCGATTCGAGGCGCGGACCATGAAGCCGCCGAACTCTATCCCGGGGCCATTCTCTTGCTCGATCATCCGCATGGAAAAGGGGGCAAAGGGGAGGCGTGGGACTGGAGTGAGGCCGAAGATCTGATTGCCCACGGGTTGGATGTGATCGTGGCGGGAGGGCTTACGCCGGATAATGTCGAGCAGGCCTTGGCGGACGTAGGCGACATTTCGCCCTGGGGCGTGGATGTGGCCACGGGCGTGGAAGGGCCAGATGGCCACAAGGATCAGTCGCTCATGAAGGCTTTTGTGGAAGCCGTGCGTCGTTACGGTGAGAAAGATGCGGAGTACGAGAGCGAGACGGATTCTTGACCCGGCCTGAGCGGCCCACGCGTCCGCGTCGGTCACCCCGACAGTGGATTTTCAGTCCGGGGCCGGTTTTGCACTGAGGGCCGGTCCGGTTGCGCCATTGTGATTCGGTCGTGCATGAGGCGCGGTTTTTTTGCGAGCGGGTTTCGGGCTGACGTTTTTCTTCTTGATCGGAGTGGGCCTCGGTGTGTTCTGCTCTTCGGCGGCATCCGAGATGGCCATGAAGGCCTGGGCGACGAGTGCGGTAAAGATCCCCAGGTCCGGAACCATCTCGTAATCGGCATTGAGACCGACGTGGAGTTTTCCGTCGTAGCTCATCAGGGCGATACCCAGCCCGGTTCCCTCCATCAAAGGCACCTGGGGATGGAGTTCAAGAAGTTTCGCTCCCAGGAGATACAGCGGAAACTGGGGGCCGGCGACGTTGGTGACGATCATGTTGATGGGGCCGGATGCAGCCCTGGCCGCCAATCCCATCCAACTGGGCGGGACGTACTCGGCCGTCGCCATGACCATGTCGATGGCCAGGGCCTGGCGGGATTTCTTCAGTTCTGACGTCACCTTGTTGACGCGGGAAACCCACTTGAGAGGATTACTTTCTTCCAGAGGAAGCGAAATGATCCAGGCGGAGACCCGGTTGCCTAGTTTGCCTTGCTCGTCGTCGCGGCGAACACTGACCGGAGCGGAGACCCGGAAGTCGACGTGGTCGGGATCGACGCCCCGATGGATCAGATACTGACGGACGGCCCCGGTCACGGTGGCGATGACGATGTCGTTGACCGTGCAGCCCAGTGCGTTCTTGGCGCGCTTGACATCGGCCAGGGGGAGGGTGAGCCAGTCCACCCTGCGGTGAGGGCTCAGGGAGCCATTGATGGGTGTGCTCGAAGACGGCGCCAGACCCCACCCGGCCAGATCCGCCACGGCCTTCACCCGGGTTCCGACCTCGGTCATCATGTCGTCGCTCTCTTCGCGGAAATGGTTCAACTCAGAGGCGAGTTTGATGGGGAGTGTCAAACGACGCTGAACGGCGTCCCAGAGGAGTTCCCGCCCGCTCGGAGAAGGGCGGGGCCGGAAGGGACGGGCATCCGCACTCTCGTGCTCGGGACTCGGGGACAT
>NZGT01000153.1 GCA_002691025.1 Spirochaeta sp.
TGCCGTCAGGATCAGGATGATGAAAGAAGAATCATCGGCCAGAGGCGAGAAGAAGAACTGCTCTGCTCCGTCGATACGTTGTGCGCGAGCGTTTTCGAAGGGATGGGCGTGGAAGATGCCCTGATAGGCCAGCCCCATGGCGCCGAGCATCACCCAGAACACGAGAAGGCCACGGTCGCGAAAGGGTGCGTCCGATGATGTGCTTTCGGTGGGTGAAGTCACGATCCTCTCTCAAACAAAGAGGCAGCGGGGTGGCGTACCTGGGTTCGAAGGGGCTCAGACTATCGGAAAAAGGAGAGGGCCAACAGGACTTCCTCTCGGTCGTCTTGTTGGCCCTCTTTGGTTTTCAAGAAGCCTTCGGCTCCCCGCTTGTTCCGATCTAGAGGTTGCAGTTACCAACCGGCGTCGTAGTGTCAGCCGAACCCATCAGGAGTCGATCCTGTCCGGTCTCTGTGTTGAAGTCGAGAACATTGGAGAGTGAGACTTTTTGGGCAACACCCGGTCGAGTCTGGCCGTTGTCCGTGTAGGCCAGATTCTGGTCCCCGGCACCGCCGAAGAGGGTGTAGGAGGCTCCAACCGTGGTCTGCGTGATCCAAAGCTTGCCAGAAGGGGTGGCCTTCGTGACGCCGGGCTCATCGCCACCGAGCTGCGTGTCCCAGTTGCCCGGGGCAGGCGTGGTGCCAGTCGGTCCGAAGCCGAAGTCGTTGTCCACGAAACTGGTGGGCGTATCCACGTCATTTCGCACGTACCAGTGCATGCCGCCGGGACCCTCATCCCGGACCACCACGATTTCGTCCGAACCGTCGCCGTTGGCATCCATCACGGTCGGAATGTCAGTCGCCGAGTTTCCGAAGTAACGAGCTTCGGTGGTCGAGCCGTCGTACTTCGACCACCAGACGAACGTGTTACCGAAGTCCTTGACGGCCACCGGCACCTGAGCGCCGCCATCCCAGGAGGCGCAGAACCGATAGTCCGCATCTTCGGGGCCAAAGAGTTGGTAGGTGTATTCATTCAGGTTGGCACCGCCACCATTCGGGTCGGTGACCCAGACGTTGGAGTTGGCTCCGCCGCCGACCTGGCCTACGACGTTGAGAGAGTCTCCGCTACTTCCGGCCGGTCCGGCGAATGCGGTGTGTGTTGTGAGCAGTGTGAGCGCCAAAACTGCGCCGAGTGCGATGAACTGATTTACCCTGACCATCCGAGGCCTCCATGAAATTTTTCTGATAACCCAACCACGCAGCCTCCTGGCTGCCTGCCCTGTTTCATCGGTCGGTTGGCCCGACCTCGGCCCCATCGACCTGGAAAGGCGGTGAAGCGCAAGCTGCTATCATAACCCAATCTGGCGCGGTCGGCGCAACTCCACCCAATGAAGCTCAAGCCGATGAACTCCTCATCACTCGGGGGTGGGGTAATTCAGTCGCCCGGGGGACCGTTTTGGATGATTTTGGGATCTGTGTGCTGGGCTTTGGGACAGGCCTGCGCGGCAAAACGCGTTGGAAGTCCGAGAAAAGATATGGGGTGAATAAGGCCCATTCTTGGCATGCTGGTTGAGAGCGGAGTATTCCGACTGAATTCTGGAAGACTGGTCAGAACAAAATTGTAGCCCCATGGGGTGAGTTTTCCTCGTGCCGGCGATTGAAACGAAAGCTTCCAAACACCACCGCGTTCTATACTGGAGCAGGACTAAAAAGGTCGGAAACGCGTATGCAGATGGGTCAGAGCGCATCTCGAGCCGTGATTGTGTTGGGCATGCACCGCAGCGGCACCAGTGCAGTCACGCGCGGCATGGAGTGTATCGGGGCTCATCTAGGCGATGACCTGCTCCCGCCCAGTGAGGCGGAAAACCCACGTGGTTTTTACGAAGACGTGCCTCTTCTGGAACTCTCGGAACAGGTTCTGGAGACCTTGGGCCTGCGTTGGGATTCGGTCCGATTGATCGAGGCCGAGGATTGGACGAGTAGAGAACTTTCGGCNCTGGAATTGTCGGCCGCGCAGATCATCCGGTCCCGCTTCGCAGATTCTCCAGTCTGGGCCTTCAAGAATCCTCGGACTGCGCGGTTGCTGCCCTTTTGGCAGAGCGTCCTCTCACGCGCAGGCTGCGAGGATTCCTACGTACTCGCTTTACGAAACCCGTTGAGCGTGGCCCACTCCCTTCAGCAAAGAAATCGCCTGGATCCGTCTACCGCTCATCTGCTCTGGCTTCTGCATATGACGGAAGCGGTTCTCGCCACAAACGGGAAAAGGCTGGTCTGCGTCGACTACGACCAGTTGCTCCATGATCCGTCGCATGAACTCGCNCGGTTGGCGACCGGGTTGGATCTGGTCTTGCCACCTCCTGGTTCTCCACTCGCGAAGGCNTTTGTGGATGATTTTCTCAGTCGAGAATACCGCGGCTCGAAGTTTGAAGCGGCAGACCTGGAACTCGACCCGGACCTGACGTCCCTGGTTGTTCGNGCCTATTCACTGCTTCACCGCTTTGCGCGAGATGACGATCCGCCGTCACGGGAAGAGCTTCAAGTTGGCTTTTCCGACATCGGAGAGCGTCTGCGTGAAATCGGTCCTCTTCTGAGGCGGCTCGATTCCTTTGAGGACAGGCTTGTAGAAGAGCGAGCCGAGGCCATCAAATGGGAGTCCAGCAGCCAGCACTTCGAGCGAGAGCTCACGATCCGGACTTCCTCGTTGGATGAGCGCGACGGACAGTTGGCTCAGGCCGGTTTCGAGATTGGATCCCTTCAGGACACGCTGCGGACCGAGCGTNGGGTTTTTGAAAAAAACCGGATCGATCTGGAAGAGCTTCAAACCGAATATGAGAAGACAAGCGTGGAGCTGGACACCACTGAAGCGGAACTGGGGAGCGTTCGGGCGGGTCTNGAGGTGGCTCAAGTGGAACTCCAGAGTGTGCACGACGATCTGTATTCCAGTGATCTCCGGGTGACTGAGCTCAATGAGGCGCGAAAGCGCGAGGCGGCTGTCAGTGCAGCCAGTCGAGCCGCCGCCGAGCGAGCCCACAAAGGAGAGTTGACTCGCCTCAAGGACGCGTACCTGAATGACACGGCCGAGCGGGACGCCCATTGGGTACGAACCCGATCTGAGCTGGAGTCCCGCTTGCATTCCTTCCAGGGAGAGGCGGAGCAGCTCAATGTCGAACAAGAGCAACGGCGCCTCGATTGGATTTCCTGGTTACATGGGGAAACCACACTCGCCGCCTCTGATCTTGTGGAAGCCTCCTGTGTGCTCCGAGGCTCAGCGACCTGGAAACTCGCCGCTTTTTCCCAGCGNCTTGTCTCGCGCCTGGCTTTCCGGAACTGGGGGGATGGATCGCTTCACCTACAGCATCTGGTCAATCAGCTCCACGATCAATCCCAGCGCCGGCATGTGTCCGTGGACGATCTGCACGGGATTGCGTCGGAAGCGCGTGAAGTCCTGGATGTTCTTCTGCAGGGTCAGATCCTGAGGCTCGCTCGGCACGCAGTGGCTCTCCGTCGCTACGTCCGTTTTCAGGGGCGGCGCGAGGGGCCTCTTGATCTTCTGGATTCCCGCCTTTCGGAATTGCTCTTCTTTCTCAAGCAACTCAGCCGGGCCCCCATGGAGAGCGCAGAGTTGCCGCCGCCCGTGANTNTGCCCATNGTGGAGCGCCACGTGGATGTGGTGATTCCGGTCTGTGATGCGCGAGAACAAACGTTGCGTTGCATCGACTCAGTGATCCGGACGAGGAATCGGGTGGAGACGCCCTTCGAGATCATCGTGGTCGACGACGGCAGTTCCGACCCCTCGTTGATCCGTTCGCTGGACAGACTGACCCAGCAGAACCAGATACAGCTCCTTCGTAACGATCAGAATCTCGGTTTTACGTCGACTGCCAATCGGGGAATGGCTCTTCACGGAGACCGGGATGTGGTGCTCCTGAACTCCGATACGCTGGTGCACGGAAANTGGNTGGATCGATTGCGGCAGACCGCCCAAAGCGATTGGAACGTGGCCACGGTGACGCCCTTTACGAACAATGGAGAGATCTGNAGCTANCCATCGATCTGNGTNTCTGCNCCCATGCCNGATCTTGTGGAACTGGGTCGCCTNGATGACCTNGCNGCGCTCGNCAATCCGGGGCTCTCGAGCACACTTCCCACCGCGGTGGGGTTCTGCACCTATATTCGGCGTGAGATCCTCCTTGAGATCGGCTTCTTTGACGANNCAAGATTTCCGCGCGGGTACGGGGAGGAAAATGATTTCTCCCTGAGAGCAGAAGCCAAGGGCTACCGCCATCTGCTGGCCGCGGATGTGTTTGTTGCGCATCAGGGGGGAGCGTCTTTCCTGGACTCCAAGGAAGATCTGGTGCGTCGGGGCTTGGATCAACTGCGTGAGACCTATCCGGAATACGAGCCTTCGGTACACCGATTCATTGCGACTGATCCGATTCGGAGTCTTCGGAGGCGCATTGATGCCGCGCAGCTTTCGAGCGGAGAAAGCAAAGCGGTCCTCATGGTGGTGCACTCCTGGGGAGGCGGTACGGAGCGCCATGTTTCAGAGCTCTCGGAGGCGCTGGAGAACGAAGGGACGCCTGTCTTGTTGCTCCGCGACGAGCCCTCCGGCCGAGTCAAGCTGAGTCGCTTTGGCGACTCAGCCATAGGAGATCTTTCGTTNGATCTGGCGCGCGACTTCGAGGAAGTGGTGGAGGTGCTTCGGCTTGTGCCCGTCGGCCATATCCATCTCCATCATCTGATCGGTTTCGATCCAGTGGTGCGTGATCTCGCCGGCGCTTTGGGCGTGACGGTGGACTTCACCGTTCATGACTACTTCACCCTCTGCCCCCGGATCAATATGGTGGATGATCGGGCCGCCTATTGCGGTGCGCCCGAGGTGGAGGTCTGCAACGAGTGCGTCAAACGCAATGGCAGTGAACTCGGTACCGGAGTGGATGTGAGCGAGTGGCGAATGGAATCCACTCGTCTGCTCAAGGAGGCGAGGCGTGTCTTCGTGCCGAGCCGTGATGCGCTTGAGCGTATGGAGAGTCACATCGAAGGTGTAGAGTGGCGTTTGCGGCCGCATCCTGAAACGATTTCCCGGGAAATCGACGTCCCGGTTTCTCCCGGAACGGATGCAAGCGAGCCTTTGCGTGTGGCGGTCATCGGTGCGATCGGTTTCCACAAGGGAGCGGCGGTCCTGGTGGAGTGCGCGATCGATGCAGCGAAGCGAGATCTGCCCATTGAGTATCATGTCATCGGATACACGGATCGGGACGAAGGGCTCCTGTCCACCGGAAAGGTCCGGATCCATGGCCGGTATGAGGAATCCGAGCTTCAGGCGAAGTTGGCTGAATCGGGTGCTTCCCTTGCTTTCCTGCCCTCGGTCTGGCCCGAGACCTTCTGTTACACCCTGTCGGCCGCGTTTGAGGCGGGGCTCTATCCGGTGGCTTTCGATATGGGGGCGCCGGCTGGACGAATCAAGGAGGCCGGTTGGGGTGAGGTGCTCTCGATTCGTCTGTCTGGCGCTGAGATCAATGACCGGCTGTTGGGGATGGATGTTCCTGACTTCATGGGCTTTGATCCAGACGTCGAGATCGTGGCTGACTACGCCGACTATCTGTCCCACTACTACGATGATCTGGACATCTAGTCCCGTTCAAGATCCACCTGTCCGGGTCTAGTTGATTTCGATGACGGCTTCTTCTCCGGATGAAAAATCCACTGAGCTCGTGATTCTGGATTCCTGTTCACGAATCACCCGGAACGTGAGAGCATCGCTGATCCGGTGAAGGAAGATTTCTCCTTCCGAGGACAGCCCCACCACACCGACGTTGGCAAAGAAGGTGTCTGCGTTGAGCCGGGGCCGGAAGGGAAGGCGGATCCGGATGGAGGTTCCCGCGGCTACGTGCTCGATGCCCTTGCCCTGCGGAGCGGAGACGATGCCGCCGAGTTCGGTTCCCACCACGGTCTTGATCAGCATGCCGCATCGAACTCCAAATGAATCCTCGTCGAAGGCGACTTCCATCTCGATGAAATAGAGATGGCCTCTCTTGAGCAGGTTCAAGGCAGTGCCATCTTCGTTGCGGATCGCACACGAAAGAATGCGGGCTCCACGGGGAGCGTATTCGAGCCGGCTTTTCGACTCCAGTCCGGGGTCGAAGGCTTCCTCCTCGTCAGAGAGGACGCGTTGTGAAGTGGCCTTTTCCTTTCTTTTTCCATCCTTCTCGAGGGCGCTCTTGTGTGAGTCGTTTGCGGGAAGGCCTGCGAGGATCCGGGCCCGGATCCCTTCCTGGTCTTCATCGGGCGCATAGATGAGTCGGTGGTAGTGGCTGACGACTTCACGGGGTGGGCCAATCAGGAGGGGTTCTCCCCGATCGAGGAGGAGGACCCGGTCACAGAGCTCGATGACCGCTCCCGCCGCGTGAGAAACGAAGAGGATCGAGACCCCGGCTTCTTTCAGGGCATCGATTCGTGCGAAGCAACGCCTCTGGAAGGCTTCGTCCCCCACCGCCAGGGCTTCGTCGATCACCAGGATCTCGGGCGTTGCATTGACGGCCACGGAAAAGGCCAATCGCATGAACATGCCGCTTGAATACGTTTTGACCGGCTCATCGATATAGGACTCGAGTTCGGCAAAATCGATGATTTCATCCATGTTGACGTCGAGGGTCTTCTTTTCCATGCCGAGCAGGGAGCCGTAGACGTAGACGTTCTCCCGACCACTCAGATCCATGTCGAAGCCTGCCCCCAATTCAAGCAGAGCGGCCATGTGTCCCTGGACCGAGACGGTTCCCGAGGTAGGGGAAAGGGTGCCGACAATGATTTCGAGTAGAGTCGATTTGCCACAGCCATTGCGTCCCATGATTCCGAGAGTTTCCCCTCGCCTGAGTTCGAAAGAGACGTCGCGGAGAGCCCAGTGTTGAAGGCCTTCAGGAATGGAGCGACCGAGAAGACTCCACTTCAGACGGTCAAGAGGCCGCGTTCCCAGCAGGTATCGTTTGCTGACTCCATCAACCTTCACCGCCACGTCAGACGACATCGGCAAAGCCTTTCCGGGAACGGGCAAAGACGGCGTGACCCACGCTGGCGAAAATCAGGGAGAAGATCAGCACACCGAACCAGGACAGGGGGTCGGGAACGTTTCCGTAGTACGCAACATCCCGGGTCTGCATCAAGGGAAACGAGATGGGGTTCAGCATGATGATGTTTCTTGTGGCTTCAGGGACCGCATCCAAGGAGTAGAAGGTGGGGCTCAGGAAGAGCAGTCCGACCAGGATCAAGCCGATGATTTCCCTCAGGTCCCTCCAGTACGCCCCGGCTGCAGCCAGGATCCAGCAGAGTCCGAGGGTCCATAAGCAGAGTGGGAGCCAGACCAATGGAAGAAGCAGGATGGTGAGAGGAGGTGGACCCTGGAAGAGGGTCAGCGCGATGACGAAGACGCCGAGTCGGATCGTGCTGTGGAAAAGGGCGTCCCACAAGTTGACCCAGGGAAGGATCTCAAGAGGGAAGACGACCTTTTTTACGTAGTTCGTATGGTTGTGGACCAGTGAGGGCGCTTCCGAGACACATTCGGAAACCAACCAATAGACACAGAGTCCCAGATAGAGGAGAAAGGCGTATTCCGTGGTGGTGGAATCGCCTCTGGACCAGCGCGATTCGAGGATGACTCCGAAGACAAGGGTATAGATGGCGAGTGTGAGCGCGGGCACGATGAAGGACCAGATGAGACCCAGTACCGAGCCCCGATATCGGGTCACGATACGTTTGCGCGTCAGGAAATAGACAATCTGCCGATCTTGGATCAGACAGAGAAACGGGGCGAGCAGGCCCATTGATTTCTTGAGGGATCGCGTCGTTGAAGAATCGTTCTTCAAGGCGGGTGTGTTGTCATCGACGCTCGGCATTCAATTCACTCAAGACTCGACTTTTGAAGCGACTCAATGGGTGCGATGATCCGGTGCTCTTCCACGCTTTGGAGATGGATCAGGCAATGATGCAAACGCAAAAAGAATCGATATTCGGCGCTTTGAAGGGAATAGGGTAGCTTATGGCTGATATGTCTACCCGATACATTTCTCCCGAGGAGGCGCTGGATCTGGCGCCCGGGAGCGAGCACTACACCGCCTATGTGGGGCCGCCTGATGACTACGATTTCATGGGCGCGACACAATTCCGCCTTCTCTGCGCACTGGGGCTTCGAGAACATCACCGTTTGCTTGATTTCGGCTGCGGATCTCTCCGTGCGGGTCGCTTCCTGATCCCCTATCTCAAGGCCGGAAACTATTGTGGGATCGAGCCCAATCGTTGGTTGATCGAGGATGCAATCGAGAGGGAGATCGGAGCGGACCAGATTCGAATCAAGGCCCCCCGTTTTCTATACCACGATACATTTGACTGCAGTGCCTTCGACGTGGCTTTTGATTACATCATCGCGCAGTCCATCTTCTCCCATTGTGGTGCTGACCTGATTGCCCGGGGGCTGAGAGAATTTGCAGCCAATCTGATGCCGCAAGGCCTGGCCGCTGTGACTTTCATCCATCCGGATCCGGGCGAGGAGACGGAGCCGTCTTCTGGGTGGATCTATCCCGATTGCGTTACGCATCCGGTTTCGAGCATCCAGACCTGGATCCGTGAAGCTTCTCTTCACGGCGTTCAGATTCCTTGGCACCATCCGCGCCAGACCTGGTGGCTTCTGGCCCGGGACCCCGCTCGCTTGCCTTCGGATGAAGGGAAGCGATTGCTTCACGGGGCTGTGCTCTGAATGGCGCCTGCTCCGAGGCTGGCTGAAAGCGAGCCGGACCTGTGGAACGCGTAGGCGGCCTATGGGCTTTCGGGACTGCGGATTTTTCCGTTCGAACGCGAATGCGGGTGTTTTAGGCCACGCTGATGTTTCATATTCGAAAGCATTCTCCGGGCTTTTCGACTATTTCTCAAGTGGTCTCATGACGCGGACGAATAATCATCTATGACCAGTGAAATTGTGGATCGCGATGCCCTGAGGGCTGGCGAACAGAAATCAGAAGACCCGCGAAAAGCGGAAAATGCCGAACCGGTCTTCCTGGTTGGAAGCCGAAGGTCGGGGTCGACGCTGTTTCGCGTGATGTTGGCGTCCCATCCCGATGTGACGTTCCGCAGACACGCCGAAATCGAGCATGCTTTCCGCCTGATCACGCCTGAGCGAGGTGTTCCGTCTGATACGAGCCAGTATCTGGCGGCGATTGAAGGGGACTATGAATGTGTTCAAAGCGGTCTTCGAGTGGATCGCTCTTTGCCCATGGTCGAACTGCTGCGAAAGTTCTGGAGTGAATTTGCCCNGGAGGATGGCTCCGCGGTGAACATGGGCACGGTCCATTCCAATTTCAGCCAGATTCCCAGAGTATGGCCCGATGCCAAATTCATCTATCTCTACCGGGACGGTCGGGATGTGGCTCGTTCTCGGATCAACCTTGACTGGGAAGGGAGCTATTGGTCAGCGATCAAGAAGTGGGTGGAGTCCGAAGATGAGTGGGCTCGGATGAAGTCCGAACTCAAACCCGGAACCTACATTGAAGTTCGCTACGAGGACCTCATTCTGGGAACAAGCGATACCCTTGAAAAGGTCTGCGCATTTCTCGGTATTCCTTTTTCGTCTGACGTCATGAACTACACAGAGACCAGTTCGTATAGAGAGCCCGATCCCAGACTCGTTGGCCAGTGGCGTAAAGATGCCACCGAAATGGATATACGAAGTGCCGAATCCCTGGCCGGTGAACATCTGAGGGGCCGAGGCTATGAACTGAGCGGATTGCCCTCCATGGAAGTCAGCGTATCCATGGCACGTCGTTTCGATCGGGTTGGCATCTGGAGCAGGCGATATCGTCGTCTTCGTTTTCGAGGTCCCGTGAATTACCTCCTGGAGGCCGTCAGTCGTCGGCTGGGTCTTTCGCGACTCCATACCAGGGTCTCGTTGTCCATCAACAAGCGGCGCGACCGCATCATCAGCTGAGATCCTGCCCGNTGTCTCTTTAGAGACCTTCTTGCCGAGCAGACCACGCCCCCCCGTGGGAGCGGCCTCAGGCCTTGATGCTGTCTCATGCGCGATCTAGCGGCGCTTTGATTGACCTGGCAGAAGGGTTAACACCCGGCTCGAACTTTTGCGTGTTAACCGTCCTTTCGGTGCGGCGGTTCGGGCGCACTTCTCCGCGTATGGGATAGGATTGATGGNTCTTGAAAAAAGACATGAACCCGTTTCGTTNACGGCCTGAGCGGGNAACGGGCAGGAAGGGAAACAAGCGATGAGTCAATCCGAAGAGCGTATGTTGCCGGACCATCTNTGGAGGCCACTGACCCAGCATTCGCTCCTTCAGGGCAAGCCGCGCTTGTGCATGGTGGAGGCCAAGGGTTGCTANTTCACNGANGAAAANGGCAAGACGTATCTCGATACCCTGGCCGGTCTTTGGTGCGTGAATGTCGGTTATGGCCGTCAGGAGCTGGCCGATGCGGCGCACGCCCAGATGTCCAAGCTCCCCTACATCTCGCCGATTTTCACCGCCGAGCCGACTTCTGAATTTGCGAACAAGCTCAAGTCGATGCTTGGAATGAACGGTCACGTCTACTTCTCTTCTTCGGGCTCTGAGGCCAACGAGACGGCGTTCAAGATTGCGCGCCAGCATCACCTCCAGAGCGGGGCCGGAGGAGAGNGGCGTTTCAAGATCATTTCCCGTTATCGGGCCTACCACGGGAACACCATGGGTGCGATGGCGGCGACGGGTCAGGCCGAAAGAAAGATCGGCTACGAGCCTGGGCCGGCGGGCTTCGTGCATGTCATGCCGCCGTACCCCTANCGCGCNCANCCGAAANTGTCTTTGGAAGAGCANGGCGAAGAGTGCGCGAGACTGCTCGANGAAACCATNATCTACGAGGGCGCGGAAACAGTGGCCGCGGTCATCATGGAGCCCCTCATCTCGGGCGGGGGCGTTCTTGTGCCGCCGGACAATTATCTACCCCTCGTGCGTGAGATCTGTGATCGCNACGGGGTGCTGTTGATCTTCGATGAGGTGGTNTCGGGCTTTGGGCGNACNGGGGAGATGTTTGCGCACCTCCATTGGAACACCCTTCCGGATATCATTACGTTCGCCAAGGGGTTGGCCAGCGGCTACATGCCCGTGGCGGCCACCTTCGCGCGCGAGGAGATCTTCCAGAGTTTCATGGGNGAAGCNGGNGANACNTCCCATCTCCGNCAGGTNAANACCTTTGGTGGNCATCCTGTGGCGGCGGCGGTGGCNCTNCGNAANATCCAGATCGTGGAAGAAGAAGATCTTCCTGCGAATGCCGCCGTGGTGGGCGAGTACNTGCGAGCCGAACTTACAAGCGCCGTGGGCGAGCACCCGAATGTGGGTGAAATCCGGGGCAAGGGCTTGCTTACGGGTGTCGAACTCGTGGTTGATCGCGAGAGCAAGACGCCTCTCGCTGAATCAGACGTGACGAAGCTTCTCGCTCACGCCATGGAGCGAGGTGTTCTGCTCGGTCGCAATACGAACACGATCCCGGGTCGTTGCAATGTGCTGCTCATCAGCCCGCCCCTCATCCTTACGCGAGAGGATGCCGACCGGATCGTCGAGGCTGTGCATGCAGCGCTGCGAGATCTTTCGGATCGAGGGCCTCTCACCGCGTGAAGCGGGCTTTGGATCAGGGCTCGAGGGTGTTGACGTAGGGTTCGTAGGTTCGACAGGGTTGGCCACGCAGGGAAGGGCACAGCGGCTGTCCTGCTTCGGCCGGCACGACCGCGCCTGCGATGACCGGAAGGGCCACGCTCGACGGATGAGCGGCCTCATGCGCAATGCGGTTGCGGATGTCGGTCTCCGTCACCTCCAGGATGAACTTCCAGAGTTCACGGCTGTCGCCCGGTGTATCGACCTTGATGACGATCCGTGATCCGGCTCGGAAGACATGGCCAAAGGGCATGATCTCGACTCGAGTGAGTTCCCACTCGCCGGCCGGCAAGGGGCTGCCGTCTTCTTCCAGGTGGGTCTTGATCGGGCGCAGTTCGGTGGCGTCGTCCGCCAGGTATCGCTGGGTGGCGCGCAGCCAGCCGCCCTGCACATAGGTTTCGTTGCCGCCGGGGCTGACTTCACTCAGTGTGACCTCGAGTTCGGCCTCCTCGGAATCCGATTGCAGGTAGAGATCGACGCTTCCGCTCCCCAGCATGATGAGGTCTTCNTCCAGGGGGTCGCTGACAAAAATGACAGCGCTATCGGCGGGAGTCTGCGGCCAGGTATAGAAAGGCTGGCTGCCACCAAAGGTACGGTCTCCGGCGTCCGGGTCGTGGAGGTAGCTCGAAGCCGATTGTTCTTCTTCGGGCGGCGTGGGGCGAAGAGATCCATCGGCATTCATGTAGAGACGAAGTGCTGTGGTCTCGANNGGCGGGTACTGGCTGAATTCGATTTCAAAGGCGCCGACTGGAGCCCCGATGGCGTCCTGGTCGATGGCGGTCTGGCCGTATCCGTTTTCAAAAATGGCTCGCACCGAAGGTTGCGACTCGAAACCGGCCTTGGCTTCTTCATAGGTGATGCCGGGGATGTCCGCATCGCTGAAGGGCAGAGTGGGAAGGGCAATGGACGTCCCCAGGAAGGCTGCAAAGAGAGTCTCTGAAAAACTGGCCAACAACGGGTCGACGTAGGGCACTTCCCGAGAGACATAGAGCTTCAGGAAGGAGACCCACTCGCTGAGGATCTGAGGCGAGTAGCCATCGGCGTGAAGACCGTTTGTCAGAATGGAGCGGGTGACGGGCGCGTTCGTAAGC
>NZGT01000154.1 GCA_002691025.1 Spirochaeta sp.
CCAGCCGTTACCCAGGAACCGCTCCGGGAGAGTACGACCTGTTCCCGCTTCCTTACAACCGACAGGGCCACAATATGCGCGCGTCGCAACAGGAGTTCAACATGGGTGGATGCATGGGATGTCACGGCGTTGCACAAACGACCGGTTACTCATACAGCTTTACAGCCCGAGAAGGCCAGGGAGGAGCCACTCCGGATACGGTGACCGACCCCGGCCCGGACCAAGACTCCAATAACCTGGACGTATCGTTTGACAGAGAGGAGTAGGGGCTCGCGCACGGCGGCCACCCTGCCCCTTCACCCGTATTGATCGACGACTCAGAACTTCGGGCTCAGCTTCGCAGCGGAGCCAGACACCCGTAGCCATCGAGAACGGGGTCGACCTCATCCCTTGCGTCGCCGGAGAGCCCTTCGTATCCGCTTCGGAGTGCAGCGAGGCAGCGGGCCTGATACTTGAAAGGCGTGCCTGCATAGGTCAAACCATGCGCGTCAATCCGCACCTCATCACGCCCCAACTCCAGTGCTTTCAGGTTCTCAACCAGAAAAGGCAGATACGCCTCGCCGGCCAGAGTGAGCAGAGCCCCCACCGCCGGGCTCACAGGCGTGCCCTCAGCCCGCCACGCTCCTTCATACCCTGAAAGATCGTGGACATGATGGCACCAGCGCATCGTGTAGGGCGCTCGCTTCTGGCAGGGCTCGAGGGCCGCCAGGTCCAGCGTGAACTGACAGAGCTGACCCAAAAGCGCGAAGTCGGCATTGGAGGGTCGACTCCCGAAAAGAAAAGGCTGCTCAACGACATTCGGCTCCAGGGCATCCAGGACCCGCTCCGCAATACTCATGAGCATGGGCATATTCGCCTCGGTGCAGCCCACGAGTTCATTGCGTCCCACCTGCCGGGTCTCGAAGTCGTGACCCGCCCGCTCGACAACCGAAGACGGACTTCCGGTCCCAAAGAGTTGATCCAAGGCAATCAGTCTTCCTGTCCACTGCGTGTGCTCGGGAAACGCCCAGCGATACGCGTACATCGCCTTGGACAACCATTCATCAGCGAGGTCTTCAATCAGCGCCGCGAGAAAAGCATCGGCCTCTCTCTCGGGAATCACCGACCGGTCGACATGTCGCTTTTCCAGATCCAGGATGAGGGGGGTCGAGTCGTTCTGAAAGCTTCCGTCGGGGTACTCGAGCACGGGCATCACCGGTACTCGAACCTGCTTGAAAGCATGGGCCCAATCGCTCATTTGTCCCATCACCACATGCGGGATCCGCCGGTACCGGAGAACGGCACGCATCTTCATGGAATAGGGTGAGCCAATGTGGGCATAGAGGCGGTAGAGATCTTCTTCACGGATGGTCATGACAATGGGGCTCCTTCTATCGTCTACAGAGGCACGGAGTGACGGGATCCCGGGATCACCCGCTGGACTTGCCTTCCCCCCTTCTCCCTGTCGCTTTCAGTCGGACTCACCGGTCAGCCGCTGCTTGAGTCGACTCATTCCGCCGATCCATCGATCATAGTCTGCTGTCTTGCGACGCATGTACTCCAGCACCTCGGGATGAGGCAGGATCAAGAAGCGCTCGTCGCCCAGTCCTTCCATCACGAAGTCGGCCAGACGATCGGGTTCCATCAAACCATCGCCCGCGGCAGCAGCCGTAGCGACGCCATCATCCGTCATGGCCGTGCGGACTGCCTGGGGGCAAAGCATGGACACACGAATGCCTTCATGCTGATGCGTCAAAGCAAGCCATTCGCCAAACCCCACGGCCGCATGCTTGGTCACCGCATAGGCGGCTCCGCCGATCTGGTTGAGCAGGCCCGCCGCAGAGGCTGTATTCAGGAAATAGCCCCCTCCTCGCTCAATCATGCGCGGGACGAGATGCCGGGCCGCGAACACATGAGACATGACATTCACTCCCCAGCTCTGGTCCCAGTCCTGATTCGAAGCACTGAGATCCATCCCCAGACCAATCCCGGCATTGGAACAGAAGAGATCAATGGGACCCACTTCAGATTCAGTGGTCTCGATGACATTCTGGATATCGCTTTCCACGGAAACATCGGCAGCAAGGGCAAGCCCCCCTGTTTCAGCAGCAGTGGCTGCGGCCCCCTCTTCATTGAGGTCCACCGAAACCACCGAACGCGCCCCTTCTCGAGAAAAGCGCCTCGCCATCGCCTGCCCGATACCACTGGCGGCGCCGGTCACCACGATCACCTTGTCCTTGATTTGCATGCCTTACCCTCCTCGACTCACTCTGTAGCAACGAGGCACAGAGGCGACGATCCAGACCTCATGGGAGCGGGATCAAGTCGGGTGCATAAGCGCCCGCCGCATAATCCCGACAAAAGGCCTCCATGTCCCCCTGATAGACGGGATCGTGTTCAACCAGTGCAGGCCGAATCAGATCCCAGAGCCCTGAAATAAACAAACCGCCCTCTGCATCCTTGGCCACAAGAACCAGATCGAGCGCCGGATGGCCGAGGATGATATTCCCGACGCCACCGTTGGCCGAGAAGACCCCCACATCAAAATTCTGCTCACAGGGGTAGACACCGCGATAACCACAATCCGGCGAATCACTCAAACCGTGTGGGTACTCTGGCCATAAAGCAGGCGGTTCGCATTCTCCAAACGGCTCAAAAAGATAATAGGGGTATCCACCGGGAACCTTGTAGAAGTTGCTCGCGCCCAACCATGTCAGATACCCGTATCCGGTATTCGCATCTTCGAACGAGGGGTGCGTCATCTTGTAGACCCAGTCCTCCGAAAGAATGGCTTGGTTGTCATACACGCCATCATGGACAAGAAGCAGGCCCAGCCGAGCCATATCCCGAAGAGTCGAGATCCATCCGAATGCGAAGTAGTATCCGGACCACTCACTGTGATCCATACCGAGGGGTTCGAAAAAGAACCGGTCGGCAAACTCGGCTGAGGTTTGAACGCCTTCAAACTCCTCCGGATCCTGCGCAATCACAGCTTCGATGACCTCACTCAACTTGTTGATCTGGATATTTCCATACGTGTCGTAACTGAACTCCCGAGATCCGAACTCCAGATTCTCATTATGCGCAACCATCCCGAGGACATGCGCCACCCGGGCATCCGGATTGAAGGTAATGTCATCCACCCAGGAATCCATTCGATCCGTATCTCTGAGCGGGTACTCAAGCTCCGCACTCAGCTTGACCGCACGTCCAAACACAGCGCCGGCCATGGTCTTGGTCACGGAGAAATTCTCGGACATGACCTCTGGACCCGCCTCAGCGTCGTCAGGATAGTGCTCGTGACATAGAAGCCCGTATCGAACAATTGCATAGGGGTAATTGATTGAAGCGTCGATCGAGGCCAGGATATCCGGATCAAGACCACACCTACCGACGAGATCTTCTGTCGCGACTTCCTCAAAAGGCCCACGGCCCGGATCATGATAGGATGCGGGGTCTTCCGTGGCAGGAGAAGAACCATCCTCACACGCGACCAACAGCAAGAGGCCGAATAGCAAGAGTGTCCAACGAGGCATTGTGTTCCTGTGTTCTTTCACGACTCGATCTCCTGGAGACAAACAGCGTAGAATAATAATCCTTCGAAGGCCTTCGCGCCTCGGAGCCATCCGAAAGAGATCGGTGCCGGCATCAGCCTGGCAGAAGCCTACGGGCGAAACCGCTCGGCCAGCCCTACGGAGTCGGATTCAGAGCGATCGGGCCCCCGGTAGACCTCCGCTTCAAGCCACTGGCTCTCTTCGGTCATCGCCGACTCGGGAATCTCTGTCCACCAACATCGTCTTTGCGCGTCCCAGCGATATCCTCTTTCCTTCAACGCATCCTTGCTCTCGAAAGGCGAATCGACGGCCTTGACCTTGCAGACCTTTTCCCGAGCCGCATTCAAAAGATGATCCAGGTAGGGAAGCCCCGTCTCCGGATGGGGAAATGTCAGCAGGTGAAGCGCAGCGTCGACATCTGCTCCAGCCCGGTGCGCCTCGAAGAAGAATCCGTGATAGGTGGCCAGAATCTCCAGCTTGGCCACAGGAAAGCCAAGCCCATCCCAGTCGATCTGACGGTACGAGCACGCCCACACTTTGTCTTGTTTACCTAGCAAACGCTCGGTCATGGGCCTGTCATAGCTCGCATTGTGGGCGATGATGATATCGGCGCGATCCAGCAAGGCCCTTGCCCCCTCTAGATCAAAGACCTGTCCGGCCAGATCCTCGTCGGTCAGACCGGTGATCCGGGTAATAATGGCCGGCAGAGGCATTCCGGGATCTCGGAGTGAGTGGAATGTTTCTCCCACCGAAACCACCACCCCTGTCACCCGGTCGTATTGGAACAAACGACCGGCCAACTCGACGACCTCATCCTTTTCCACGTCTAGCCCGGTCGCTTCCACATCGAGGACCAGACCCGTTCGGATGCGCTTCTCTTCTACCGGCTCTGAGCTGACTTGGAAATTGCCATCAAACCGATGCAACACCACGGTAGATTCGTCGTCCGACTTACCAATCCATCGCATAGTCATCGCACACACTCCTGGTCTCCGGAACGCCTCTCGATGCAAACCAGCGTCACTCGCTGGACGATTTCCTGGCGGCCTCGCCATGATACGGCCAGACGGAGGCCACCCCCAGAAGCCAGGGCCACTTTCCCGATTTCCAAAGCCTGAAAACGGGAAAAAAGAGCCTGACCGATGAAAATCACCCTCTCCTTTCCGGAATCCAGACGGATCACTGCAGGTGATCCATCGCTGTTCCAATCGCAAGAATGCTCTCTGAATCAGCAACGCCTGTTGGTTTATTGGGCGATCGGGCCAAATCACCCCTTCACGAGAAGCTGAACGGACTCTCAGGTCGAGATTCCTGGCACGGATCTTGGACTACAAGAACCAATGGGGGAAACGGACGTAAGATGGATATAAAATCACTACTGCACCGAATTGCTACAGAAGATCAGGGACACTACGCCGAGAGAGTCTTCAAACGTCTACCACGAAATCTGGACAATCAGGACGAAGTCCAACTTGAGACCCTTCTCCATCTGGCAGACTGTCTGCTCAGTCGAATCGACGAGATGGACGAACTCGACACAATCGAAGAACTCATCGAAAGCCAGCCCGGGAAATGGCCTCTGGCGGCCCGGATGATCGTGAAGTTGGCCCGCTCCAAAGCCGTCCTGGACCATCGGTCCGGGCGAATTCATTTTTCCGTGGTCGTCCCCCTCTACGGTGAACACGAAAGACTGCTTCGGCCCTTTGAGCACCCTGCGGGCGAGGACTTCATCCGACAGAAGCTGCGGCAGATCGAGTGGGCCTGCGGGGAAGGCTCGCGTCACACCTTTGACATCCTCCTGGTCGACGATGGCTGTCCCAACGGCAGCGGCAGGATTGCGGAGAAAATCCTGAATCGAGATCATTCCCAGGCGGCCGCTCGTGTCCTCTTCCTCGAAGAAGCCATTGAGCGAAATCACCCCGCCGTCGAGGGAGTCCGTTCGGTACGCGACAGCCAAAAAGGCGGCGCCGTCCACCTGGGACTCTGGGAAGCAAGCTCTAACTCGAATTATTCCTATCGAGAACACATCGTCGCCTTCACCGATGCGGATCTCTCCACCCATCTCGGCCAACTCGGTCTTCTTGTGGAAGCCCTCGATAAACCGGGAACTCGAGTCGCGGCGGGCTCTCGGCGGGCTCGAAATTCCGTCGTGGTCAAGCAATCCAACCGAAGCGCTAGAGGCCGACTCTTCATCTACCTATGGAAGAAATTGCTGCCAGAGCTCGCGTACATTGACGATACCCAATGCGGTTTCAAGGCCATGCGGGCCGAACATGTCGCTCCACTGATAGCCTCGCCGTCGAATCGCGGCTTTGCCTTCGATATCGAACTCCTGCTCATGGCCGAACTCATGAAACGACGGTCCGTCACGGAAGTTCCCATTGCGTGGATCGACAGTGAATTGGCCTCGAATACCCAGTCCACTTCGACCCATCTCTCCATGCTCAGAAGCATTGTCTCCCTGTCCAGGAGCCTTGAAAACCGACGCGCCAGCTGCGAGGCCTTCTCAGAGGCCATCGATGGCCTCAGCGAAGAATCCTGGGATCAGGCGGTTGAGCAGTTCGGTCCCACGCTGGACCATATCGACACGGCTCTAGACAGAGACTCTCAACTCGTGGCCCCCAGACAGCTGTTGGCTCTTCAAGCCGGCTGATACGGTTCGATCTCATGTTATCCTTGGCGGATCATGACCGACGGCTTCAAGATCATTGCCCACAGAGGGGCCTCCGCTTCTCGTCCCGAAAACACGCTCTCTTCATTTGAATGCGCCCTGGAACAAGGGGCTCGGGAAATCGAATTGGATGTTCGATTTTCATCCGATGAAGAAATTGTTGTCTTTCATGACGATCAACTCGACAAGAAAACAGCTCTTACAGGACGAGTCCGGCACTATCCTGTGCAGGTTCTTGAGCAAGTCGATCTGCTTCCCTGGTTTCAGGGAAAGTCCGGACGCGAGCCCTCCCAATCCCTGGAAGAGAAGGCAGACACCTGCATCCCCACCTTGAAGAAGGTTTTTCAGAAGTTCGAAAACTCCGTCCATTATCACATCGAGCTCAAGGGCTGGGATGATCGGCTGCCACTCCTGACGCTCCGGGTCATTGATGCATTCGAGCTCCAGGAGCACGTCACATTGACCTCTTTCTCCAAACGCCCCTTGGTGGAAATTCGTAAACTCAACAGCGAAATTCCCATCACCTTCCTGCTGCGTGATGCATCCGACGCCATCACCAGCCACGAGTTCAGGCCTGAACTGGAAGGGCTCACGCTTTCCGAAATCCATGATTACTGGCTTCAAATGGCTGCCAACGAGGGTTTCCAGTGGGTCGGAATCCGGTCTCGCGATGCAACCCCGGAATCAATCCAGACCGCCAAAGCACTCGGACTCGAAATTCGCGGCTGGGGGGTGCGCCAGGCAGACGAAATCGACGAGATGATGTCCATGGGAATGATCGGCGCCACGGTGGACTGGCCGGGGTTGGCGCTCAAAAGACTTCGAGACCGCCTCGAACATCAGGAGACGAAATAGAAACCGTCTGGACGCCCCTGGGAGCACGGAGGTTCCTCCCCCCGACGCGCCCCCATCGTCAGCCGATTCTCGTCACGGTCACCTTGACCTGAACCGACTGCTCGGGCGCCCCCACGAAGACACCCCGTAGGGGCTGAACATCCGAGTAGTCACGCCCCGCTGCGACACGCACATATTGCCAGTCCACGAGCTTGTCGTTCGTCGGATCGATCCCGACCCAGCCCAGGTCGGCATGCCATGCCTGAACCCAGGCGTGGCTCGCTGCACCGCCGCGAATGCCGCCGCCCCCTTTCGAATCACCGGGGTCATAGACATACCCACTCACATAACGACACGGGACCGATCCAAGCCGCAGAACGCCCAACATCGCATGCGCCAGGTCCTGACAGACACCCCCACCCTTTTCAAAAAGAACTTTCGGACTTGAATAGACATCGGTTGCATTCGGGTCGTATCGAAATCGGGATTTGAAAACAGAGCCGAGCTCCTTGAGGGAATCCGTGAAGCCATCGCTATCCATATCAGAACGCACCCGATTGGGAATATCCGCGTACTCGGGGATATTCGGAACCGCCGGAGACCACGAAAGGTACTCGGGCAAAAGATATTCCAAGTCTCGTCTCTTGACCTCAACGCCAGAGCCACACGAAATCGCGTCCGTGGTCTCCACCACTGAATTCGCAACAATCTCTACGTACTCGTGAGGCTCCAGGATATTGAAATGATGCACTCGACTTCCGAAATAATCGATGTAGTCGTCCACCACAGCACTGGGTGAGACCTCGATCGAAGTAGTCATGACCCGCTGAAGCCCCGTATCCACAGGCGACTTCCTCACTTCGCTATGCGACTCGACCACCGGTTCCGAATAGGTCAACCGTGTCGAGTGGGAAACCATCAAAAGCGCCTTGTCTTCAACATCCCATCTTCTCATTGCTGAGACACCAGACCCGCACCAGGCGAGACCAGGATGGGCACAGAAGAGGGTCGAAGGCTTGTGAAGTAGGCCAGCTCTATCGCGTCCTCGATATCCGAACAAGACTCTTCCAACTTGCCAAGCTCAATCTCAAATAAACCTGCCGTCGCGATGAGGGATGTATCGATCGACTTGATCTCGTCCATCAACTGCACCAGGTGCAAGTCGAGTTCGGCCTGCCTTTCGCTCCCGCTGGACACAATGGCTAGCGCTTTCTGGATATCCAGCAGGGCACAAAAAAGAGAGCGAGGAAAATCGGATCTCTGCAGAACGAATTCCAGGACACGGGGCGGCACGACCCGCGCATCATAGGCACGGCGATAGGGTTCATAGCCAGAAAGACTCCTGAGCAGCGCCTGCCACTGGTGTACATCGACCGGTCCTCCGTTCAGGTCGGACGAAACAGATTTTCGTTTGATCTCAAGGATTCGGCAAACCATCCGAGCTCTCTCGGTGAATTTCCCGAGGCGAAGAAACGCCCATGAATCATCTCGAATCATCGTANCGTCCGCGAGTCCGTGCAGGGCGTCAGCAAAAACCTCAACTCGCCGATTGAATTCGGACCGTCCGATTACAATCACNCTCTCGTAAGTCAAGGATTGAAGCTCCAGGTGCGTCCGGTTCAAATGAATCCACATCTCTTCACTGATCTGCTCGCGCATGGATCTTCCTTCGTCTCTCGCTTCCGAGATGCAACGAAGGACCGAATAAGGATGATCCGAAGACAGAACGAGTGCCCCGTAGAGAGAACGCTCGTCGGGCGCCGTGAGGTCGCAATCAAACGACTCCGAGATGGCTGACCAGATTTCACCGTCGTCGCTGGAAGACCGCTCTAGACTCATCTTGTGGTTCACTTCAAGTATACGGGCCACATGCTGCGACCTCTCCACCACTCGCCCCAGTGANTAGAGGCCCCGTGCNAGTCGACTCAGCATCAGCGCCCTACCCCCGGCTGCAAAACCCACGTGTCCTTGGAGCCACCTCCCTGAGACGAGTTCACCACCAGACTNCCCTCNTTGAGCGCAACCCGCGTCAGCCCGCCCGGAAGGATCTTCATATCGTCNACGCCTCGGCTGATACAGAATGGACGCAGATCGACGTGCCTCGGNGCAANTTCAGGGNNGTCAGANCCCACNAGCGTNGGGAGTGTGGAAAGGTTTTGAATCGGCTGCGCCACNAANCGCTCNGGCGAAACNTTGAGGGCCGCCCTCATCTCNGACANTTCNTCTTTCGAAGCCGCCGAACCGACCAGCAGTCCGTAGCCTCCGGAACCGTCCGTTGGCTTGACAACGAGTTCTTCCAAATGAGCAAGGATGTACTTCAAATCCTCTGGGCGTCGCCCTAGATAAGTGGGCACCTGCTGAAGGATCGGTTCCTGATTCAGATAGAAACGGATCGCGTCCGCGACGAAAACGTACATGGCCTTGTCGTCCACAACACCCGTTCCAGGCGCGTTGGCGAGAACGACATTCCCGTGTCGATAGGCATTCGCTATTCCAGGCACACCCAGGATGGAATTCGATCGAAAGGCAACCGGATCAAGAAATTCATCNTCNACNCGNCTGTACACNACATCNANCGATTTCAGACCTGAAGTGGTTTTCATGTAGAGCTTGTTGTCGTCGNCNATCAAGTCTCTGCCCTCAACCAACTGGACTCCCATCTGAGCNGCCAGGTAGGAATGCTCGAAGTAGGCCGAGTTGTAGATTCCCGGAGTCAGGACAACGATCGAGGGATCCGGTTTTTCCGACATACTCCGGAGTGCGTCAAGCAGGAGTTGCGGGTAATGGTCCACCCGTCGGACGCGATGCTTCCTCAGGAGATCCGGCATGACACGCGACATCACGATCCGATTTTCCAGCAGATATGAAACGCCAGACGGAACCCGCAGGTTGTCTTCCAAAACGAGAAAATCGCCTTTCTCGTTCTCAATCAGATCCACACCTGCCACATGGACATAGACCCCTTTGGGAACCTTGAGTCCCATCATCGCCCGACAGAAATTGGGCGAGTTCAAGACCAGTTCAGGGGGGATGACCTTCTCACGAATGATCTTCTGATCTCCATAGATATCCTGAAGCAACAGGTTCATGGCGCACAAGCGCTGACGGAGCCCTGCCTCGAGCGCTTCCCACCGCTCGGCCGTAATCACCCTCGGTATCATGTCGAATGGAAAGATCTTTTCCGTTCCGCGGTCGTCGGAGTAAACCGTAAAGGTGATCCCCTGATTGAGAAGAGAAAGATCCGCATCTCGCTGCAGACCCTGAAGACCCTCCACACCCACGGCCTTCAGGAAATCAACCAGATCATGGCAGGCTTCGCGTGCCCGACCGTCCGCGGAAAAAATGCCATCGTAGAAATCATGCCCAGCGTCATACTGCGCGAAGCGAGAGATATCCTCAGGACTCGATGTTTGACCGGTCGCCATGAGGCTTTGTAAAAAGCAAAATTTGTACCACTGGAGAGATGTATTCAAAAGGGCCC
>NZGT01000155.1 GCA_002691025.1 Spirochaeta sp.
ATCGTATATCGCAGGAAACGACTTTACCTGGGCGCTGGCCACCGGCCAGAACCCGCCGAAGCACGATCGAAACAAGCCGCGCAACCCACTATGGAACCACTACGTGTGCGGTGATGGGCGGTCCATCTTCCTCGTGATGATTGAAGGGGACCGCTACTGGCCGACTCTGGTGGAGGCGCTCGAGTCCCCCGATCTGGCCGAGGATGAACGTTTTACCGACGGGGTGCAGAGACATCGGAACTCGACGGCCCTGGTCGAGATCCTGGATGGGGTTTTTGCGACCAAGTCGCTTGAGGAGTGGGGGCGTATCCTTTCGGAATACCGTCTGATCTGGGCACCGGTCCAGAACTTCGTGGAGGCTTCCGAGGATGACAGCGTGCTCGGGCGTGGAGGCTTCCCCGTGGTGGACCACCCGGATGAAGGACCTTTTCGTACGGTGCGCCCACCGTTCTCCATGTCTCGACATCCCATCCCCGGGAATGCCCCGGCTCCCGCTCTGGGGGCCCATACCGAGGAAGTGCTGAGGGAGGCCGGGGTGGATGACGAGACCATCGCGCTCCTGGTGGAGGTGGCTTCGGCGGATGGGTGAGTTCGATCCGTGGGTCTGGCGTGCGCGGTCGCTCGAGAAGGCAGGTGGAGTGGGGGTGACGCGTATTCGTTTGGGGCCGTTCGTGACGGGGATTGGGATGCTTCTTCTGGCTCTGGGCTGTGGGCAAAACGACTATGCCGGGCTGCTTCCTTGTGAAGGCGTTGGGGAGATCGAGGCCCATTGTGGGTTCACCAATCCAGAAGATCTGGTGATGGCTCCAGGGGGGCGTGAACTGATCGTCAGCGAAATGGGTGTGTTCATGCGGGATACGCCCGGTGAGCTCTCTGTCTTTGATCTCGATACGCAGAGCCGAAAGCCTCTGCGTGTGGAGTGGGACTCGCCGGCCGAGGATTGGGGGGAGGCCGGGTGCGCGCGTCCTGAGCCCGCGCTCTTCAGTCCCCACGGCATCGACCTCGAGAGGCGACCCGACGGTCGCCATGCCCTCTTCGTCGTGAACCACGGCGGGCGGGAATCGGTGGAAGTCTTCGAGCTGGGTGGTGAGGCGGGTGCGTGGGTCCTTTCCTGGCGCGGTTGTGCGCGACCCCCAGGCACCCCCATGTTGAATGATGTGACCGCCTTTCCAGGGGGCGGCTTCGGAGTCACGCATATGTGGGAGAAGGAGGCCTCCGCGCTTTCCCTGGCTCTGGCCTTCGTGTTTGATCTCGATACCGGCTGGGTCTGGTTGTGGGATCCAGAGACCGGGTTCTCGAAACTGCCGAACTCGGACGCGACAGCGCCCAACGGGATTGCCTCGACGCCGGATGGGCTTTTCCTCTTCGTCAATCACTATGTTGCGAATCGGACCGTGCGCGTGGATCGCCGCACGGGCGAGGTGGTGGGCGAAGTGGAGGTTCAGCAGCCCGACAACGTGACCGTCGACGAAGACGGCCAGCTCTGGATTGCCGGCCATCATCATTTCGTGGCGGATACCACCTGTGCCGAGATTGAAGGGGCCTGTCCGCTGCCCTTTTCTGTGGTGCGAGCCGACGGCGAGAGCATGGAGGGAGAGGTGGTGTTCCGCCATGAGGGCGCTCCGATGGGCTTTGCGACAGTGGCTCTTGCGGTGGGAGATCGACTCTTCATGGGCTCGGCCACGGGAGACAGGATGATCTCGATTGCCCTTCCTTCGTCGCGAAACGCCACGGGTGCGACGGGTGGGTGAATCGACAGAGGTTGAAAGTCAGAGCGCGTTACCCGGAGCTCGAACTGCGCTTTTCCTGTTGGTGGTGGTCTACTCCATCAATTTTGTCGATCGACAGATACTCTCTGTCCTGATCGAGCCGATCAAGGCGGATCTCGGGCTTTCGGACACGCAGCTTGGGCTCCTGACGGGGTTCGCCTTCGCGATCTTCTACGCCACCCTGGGTGTTCCCATCGGTCGGCTGGCGGACCGGGTGAACCGCGTGAATATCATCGCGGGGGCGGCTGCGCTCTGGAGCGTCATGACTGCGCTGAGCGGACTGGCCCAGAACTTCTGGCAGTTGGCCGCGGCGCGGGTTGGGGTAGGGGTGGGAGAGGCGGGGTGCACGCCGCCCGCGCACTCCATGATCGCCGATCTCTTCCCGGCGGGTAGACGAGCGAGTGCCATGTCGATCTATCAACTGGGCGTGCCCATTGGTTCGGTGGTGGGACTCATGGCCGGGGGATGGATCAATGAGATCTGGGGCTGGCGTGTGGCTTTCATGGCGGTGGGTCTTCCCGGTCTCCTTGTGGCGTTGGTCCTGAAATGGGTGATCCAGGACCCGCCGCGTGGACGCTCCGAGGAGGCGGCCCCCCATGATCCGTCGGTGGGGTTTGGCGAAGCTCTCGCCCTGATCTGGAAGATCCGCAGCTTTCGGAATATTTCGTACGGCATGGGGCTGGCCGGGTTGGGGGCCTACGGGGTCATGACGTGGTTTCCCGCGTTCCTGATGCGGACCTATGAGATCGGAAGTGGAGAGGCGGCGAGTTGGCTTGGCCCGCTAGGCCTCCTGGGCGGAGTCTCGGGAACGCTCCTTGGCGGCTTCCTGACCGATCGGCTCAGCCGTCGCGACCGCCGGTGGTATACCTGGCTGCCGTCCCTGGCCCTGGTGCTCGGTCTTCCGGCTTTGGCCTGGATTCTCTTGACGGAGCACTTTGCGGTGGTGATCGCTCTGCTGGTGCTGCCCAACTTGTTCGGGAGCGTCCATACGGGGCCGAGTTTTGCCATGGTCCAATCCCTGGCCCCGGTGCGCGTGCGCGCCATGGCGTCGGCCATCATCCTCCTGGTCACCAATCTGATCGGTTTGGGGCTCGGGCCGCTGGTGATTGGTGCCTTGAGCGAATGGCTGGAGCCCTTTTATGGCGTCCGGTCTCTTGGCTACGCGATGTTGGTCGTGATCCCCCTCAACCTCTGGGCCGCGAGCCATTATTGGTTGGCGTCGCGCTCTCTTCGATCGGAACTCGACGCCGACAAGGCCTGAATTCCTGCGCAACGACTTGGTTGCTGCCTCCGGAATACCAGACTCCAGGTGTTTAAAGTCTGGCGTGCTTTATGCGCTGGATAAAAGAGGAAGAGGTGGGCTTAACACCTGCGCCCCGATTTGAGCGGAATTGTCTCTTTTCGCACGGGGGTCGAGCTGGGAGGCGGGTTTCGAAAGGCAGGAAGCGAAGGAAATGAGGCGCTCAAGTGAAGTTGTCTTCGTGCACGTGTTCTGTCTTGCGCGTGGTCTGTTAAATCCGGGCTGAAAAGTTTTTGGTTTCGTGACCTTGATCTGGCATTGAAGCGCCAGGAAAAAGACTACGCTTCTTCTGAAGCGACGGGCAAAGCAGGCGGGGGACTGGCTCGGAGTGGGACCGGTTCGCATAGGTCTTCATGGAATTCTTGAGGAACGCCAGGCGCAGGATTCCGGATGAACGAAGGATGGGCGTAGTCGATGGGGCGTGATCTCAAGAGCTTCCTCAAGGGTAAGTCGGTGAACGGTTGGAGCCTGTTTCGCTGGTTGGCTGTGTTCATCTCCGTCGTCATGCTGGTCGGCATGGCGGGGGCNGANCTTTCCTCGGGGCCGGGCGTTTCGACCCTGATCCAGTTGTCGGCTCNGCTCGCGGTTCCTTTTGTCTATCTCGCGTTCGTGGCGTCTTCCCTGCATGTGGTGCTTTCGTCGGACGGGTCCGCGTGGCTTCTGCGAAACCGGAAATACTTTGGGCTGGGTTTCGGTGTCGCCATGGCGTGGCAAGCGCTCTTCATTCTCTGGATGATTCTTCTCCATACCGACTACTACGTGGACGAGGTCTACCTGCTTCGCGATCTCATTGAGGGACTGGTCGGGTACATCTTCCTGATCCTGATGGTGATCACTTCGTTTCGCCCCGGGCGTCGCAGGCTCAGCCGAAAGCAGTGGCATCGCCTTCACACCACGGGCATCTACTTCTTGTGGGCNTACGCGTTCAGTGTCTACTGGTGGGCGATTTTCTATTCGGCCTCCCCCGAGCCCATGGACTTCGTCCTCTACGGGCTGGGCTTCGTGGTCTGGGCATTCCGCGCTGCGGCGTGGCACAAGAATCGGCTCAAGAAGGCGAAGAAGGATCCAGAGTGGACGGGGCCGAATCCNGGGCTTCGGGTGCTCGGGTGGGGGGTGATCGGCTGCGGTCTTGTGCTCGCTGTGTCGGGCTCCCTCTGGTACGGCTCCGCGGAACCCTGGGTCTATGGATACGGAGTGACCCAGTTCCCTGAACTCTACGTCCCCTACTGGCCCTTCGAGCCTTTCTGGTCCCTGGGCGTCATCGNCCTGGGCACCTTTCTGCTCGGGGCTGGAGTCCGCCGCAGCGCGCCTCTGGGCTGATCCCGTCGNACGGGAGCGCCCAGGCCTCAGGCGGCGAGTTCGGGAGNNTCTTCGCTTCGGATCGGCGTGTAGGCGATTCCGGGTTCGATTCGGTAGAGCTCGCGCACCTTTTCGAGGGGCTCGGGGAGCAGGGCTTCGAAGTCCGCGTCGGTGAGCCAGAGAGACTGGCGTCCGCGCCGGTGGGCGTCGCGGATGACNCGGCGCAGTTCGGCCGAGTCGCTCCGGCTGAAGGTGTCGCTGGGGTCGGGGAGGAAGCTGAGCAGGTAGGCGCTGGCGCTCAGCGAGCCGATCCCGAAGCTGCGGGTCTGGGAGTACGTGAAGGCGAGGACTCCGGACTCTCCCACGAGGTCGCGGCCGTAGCCCGTGAGCACATGGAGGAGGTCGTGCATCTCCCGCAAGCGGTCGTAGTAGATCTTTCTCGGGTCGTCGTCCTCGCCCNCTCCCATCTGGGCCCGGGCTTCTTCTTCTTCGCTGATGTTGGCGAGGTCCTGGGCAGAGATCTCTTCTTGTTCGACCCAGGCGAGATACGCCCGGCCAAAGGAGCCCTCGGGCATGGCGCGAAGCCCGTCTCGGTCGTTGAGGACGTCGAGCAGGCGCGTCTTGCGATTCAGGATGGTCTGGCCGGAGGGACTGTTCCAGAAGCGCTTGAACTCCCGTTCCCCACTCTTGCCATCAAAGGCCGCGATCATCCGGATGGCGGCGGCCGTNTCGTCGGGNTCTCGCAAGGAGGCGATGAAGGCCTGCCAGCCTTCGCGCCAGCGGATCCGGAGGGANGCCTCTTCGGGCAGGGCCGGGAAGTGAGGGATTTCCCGGCTTTCGGCCAGCGTATTCAGCGGTGTGGGTGACATGATTGTGCCTCCGGTTGGTCCCCTCGGAGAATACCCGAGATCTCCCCAGGGTGTGTGGTTGGCCATGACGGCAGAAGAAAGTCTTTTCCGGCAGAGTCTTTCCGGGCTCGCTAGTTTTGGGCTGCCGCGCGAGAAGGGCAAATGGCCCGAAATCGAGAGGGGAAGAGATGAAGGTTCAATGGTCGCATAGTGTCATTCGGGTGCGGGATCTGGAGGCNATGGTTTCGTTCTACACGGACACCTTTGGCTTTGAGGTCGCCGACCGAGGCCTTCTGGGGCCGGAGGGTCCCAAGATCGTGTTCCTGAGCGGGAGTCCCACGGATCACCACCAGATTGCGTTTTCTCCGACGCGCTCGGAGGACGAGGCCTCCAGTCTGGATCATATGGCTTTTCGGGTGGATTCCGTGTCCGAGGTCCGGGATGCGTTTGAACGCGTNAGCGCAGATGAGCGTGCGTCTGGCGTCATGCCGCTCACGCACGGCAACGCCATCTCGGTCTATTTCCATGATCCNGAGAAGAACGGGATCGAGATCTTCTGTGACACGCCCTGGCATGTGAAGCAGCCCCAACTCAAGGGATGGGATCCGACGCTCAGTGACGAGGAAGTTCTCGCCTACGTGGAGAAGAAGTTTCGTGACGCGGATGAGTTCAAGCCCATGGAGGAGTACCGCGCAGAGCGTGCGCGACATTTCGACGANTCGAGCTGAGGAAGGCTTCGTGCGGGCTGCGCTTTTTTTTTGCAGTCCGCCCAGTAGATGGACCGGGGAGTGGGATGCAGACGGCCACGGTGATGCGGCTAAGCAAGATCGCCCTGGTGGGATTTGCCGGGGCCTATGCGGCCTTGGTGACGTTCGGGAATGTCATGGACCCTGCGACGAACCATCGCTTCGTCGAACATGTCCTCAGCATGGACACGACGTTTCAAAGTGACGCGCTGATGTGGCGCGCCNTGGACTCGGGTGGGTTGCACAAGCTCGCGTTTGGTCTCATCGTGCTGACGGAAGCCGTCATGGCCTTCTTTTGTTTGTGGGGCGCGTTTCGGCTTTTCATGGCCCTGGGAGAGTCGGCCTCGGACTTTCATGCCGCCAAGGCGCCGGCTCTTTGGGGGCTGTTGGCCGGGTTGTCCCTTTTCTTCTTTGGTTTCCAGGTCGTGGGCGGAGAGTGGTTTGCGTCGTGGCAGTCCGAGATCTGGAACGGTCTGGATTCGGCCTCGCGGTCCACGGTGTTTCTTTTCGGGACCTTGATTTTCGTGAGCCTGCGCAATGACTGAATGCGCGGCACAGGTTGGACCGGGGCAGGCACAGTCCCTATGCTCACGAAGCGCCCGTGGAAGGAACTGAAAGCATGTCGATTACTGAAGGCTACGAGCTGATTCTGCCCGATTACTACGAACAACATGGGCCTCCTTATGCGGTGTGGGATCGCCTGCGTGCCGAGTCTCCGGTTCATCGTTGTGAGGTGGAGGGCATCGAGCCTTTCTGGGCGATCACGCGGCAAGAGGAGCTTAAATACATCTCCAAGACGCCGGAGCTCTTCTTGAGCGGGAATGGCATCACCTTGGCGCCCAAAGAGCCGGTGCTCGCCGAAGGGCAGGGGCTGGCCGCCATGCGGGTGGTGATCATGACGGATCCGCCTGAGCATCGGGACCTCCGGAAGGTGGCGAGCCCGACCCTCACGCCGAGGGCTCTGAAGACCCTGCAGCCTGAGATCGAAGCGAGCGCACGCGCGCTGGTGGACGAGATGGGTGAAGAGGGCGAAACGGATCTGGCCATGGGGATCGCCGTGCGGCACCCGTTGCGTATCCTGGCCAAGGCTCTGGGCGTGCCGCGCGAGGAAGAACCCCGCGTACTGGAACTGTCGAATCGGATCTTTGCTCCCGATGATGAGGAACTGGGGGGCGGTCGCACCAGTCCTGAAGATTTCATGAAGCTCGGCCAGGAGTTCCTGGAACTCTTTCTTCCCATCATCGAAGACCGTCGAAAAAATCCGACGGATGATCTGGCGAGTATCATTGCCAACGCCCAGATCAACGGCGAAGCCATGGGACCCATGGAGACACTCGGCTACTACCTGATCATGTTCAACGCCGGTCACGATACGACGAAGAATGCGCTGGCGGGTGGCTTTCATGCCCTGATGGAAAACCCGGGTGAATTCGACAAGGTCAAAAAGGACTTGAGTCGGGCTCCGGACGCCGTGGAAGAGATGATCCGCTGGGCCTCGCCGGTCAACTACATGAAGCGGACCGCTGCAGAGGACCTTGAATTGGGCGGACAGAAGATCAGTCAAGGGGAAGCCCTGGTGCTCTTCTATGGGTCGGCGAATCGGGACGAATCGGTCTTTGAGGATCCGTATCGGTTCAGTATCGACCGGAACCCCAATCGGCATGTGGCTTTTGGTTACGGAGAGCATTTCTGCATGGGGACACACTTCGCGCGTCGCAGCATGTGTGCTGTGGTGGAAGAGTTGGCTCGGCGGGTGGACCACTGGGAGACGGTGGGTGAGCCCGAGTGGATCAAGGCGAACTTCGTGGTGGGCCTCAAGCATCTTTACGCCCGTTATGTGATGCGTCCGAACTAAGACGAAGCCGCCCTCTCGCTGGGCGCTTTCAGGCGCGAAGGAGAGCGGATGTTTCTCGATTCGGGTGATTCAGGCTCGGCTGGAAGCGGGCGGGGGGGAGCGCGGCTGCGGGCTTCGGTTCCCGCCGGTCATGCCTCGGACCCGTTTGCCTGCCCCTGTTGCGCCAACGTGTTTTCGGAGGTCTTGCGTCTGGCCGAGGTCGATCTCGGTCATCACGCATCCGCCCTGACCACGAGACCCGAGGTCGCTGCGCCCTCGGCTTTGGTGATGAATGCGAAGATCCTGACGATGAACGAGTCGGCGCCCAACGCCGACGCTCTGTGGATTCGCGACGGTCGGATTGCCTGGGTGGGGCGCTTTGAGGAGCGGCCCGAGTCGGCCTCAGCCGAGGAGACCGTGGATCTCCGAGGTCGCTTTGTCATGCCGGGTTTCATTGAGCCGCATATGCACCTTCCGCCGCTGGCCCTGCTGGATGATTTCGAGAACATCGGGCCCTTCCGTTTCGACTCGACAAAAGAGGCTCTCGCTCACCTCGGAAGTGTCGCGCGCGAGACCGAGCAAGGGGGCTGGGTTCTGGGCCGCCAGTTTGATCCCTCGCTCCAGGACGGGCCGGAGGCGTTGACACGCGAGTTGTTGGACGAGGTCAGCACCGACCATCCTGTCTTTGTCTACAACGCCTCTCTTCACCTCGCGTATTGCAACAGCCTCGCTCTTGAAGTGGCGGGTATTACAGCGCAGACGCCTTCCCCTCCGGCTTCGGAGATCGGCCGTGGGGCGGACGGTGAGCCCAACGGGGTTCTCAAGGCCGGGCCCGCCATGGCTCTGGTGGCGCGCCACAACCCGGGTTTGCGCGAACAGAATCTCGCGGAGAGCTGCCTTGAAGTGTTCAAGCGGGCCAATCGGGTCGGAATCACGATGCTTTGCGACCAGGGGACGGGGCTCTTCCAGGGCCCCAAGGAACTCGAACTCTATCAGGCCCTTCGCGACAGCCACCGGATGACCGCTCGATTTCGCTACAGCCTGGGTCACGTGATGGCCGCCGCCTGGGATCAGACGGAGATCGAGTGGGGGCAGGGGGACGAGTGGGTGCGGGTCACGGGCTGGAAGATCGTGAGTGACGGTTCGAACCAAGGGCGCACCGGGCTTCAGCGAGAATCCTTCCTGGGCAGCGATGAAAAGGGAATGGCGTATATCGAGCCGGCGGAACTCGACCGGGCCGTGGAAGAGCGTCTGCGTCAGGGGTGGGCGGTCTGCATCCATGCCAACGGAGATGCCGCCATCGACCGGGCTCTTTCGGCCTACGAGCGTGCGCAGGCACTGGGCCTGGACCCGGGAGGATGTCGCTCGCGGATCGAGCACTGCAGCATCCTGCACGACGAGCATATCGAGCGTATGAGCGCGCTGGGCGTTTCGCCCAGCTTCCTGATCGGCCACGTCCACTATTGGGGCAAGGCCTTCGTGGAAGATATCTTCGGCCTTGAGAAGGCGTCCAAGCTCGACCGGACGGCTTCATGCGAAGCGGCTGGCATTCGCTGGACGCTGCATTCCGATGACCCGGTCACCGAGATGGGGCCTCTGCGTTGTATCGAAAATGCCGTGACCCGTTCCATGTGGAGGTCCGACGAGACGCTTTCTCCAGAGGAATGTATTCCTGTGGAAGCGGCGCTTCGGGCTTCGACCCTGGATGCCGCGTGGCAGTGCCACTCGGATCACGAGGTGGGAAGCCTGGAGGTGGGCAAGTTCGCCGATTTCGTGGTGCTGGATGCGGACCCCCGCGAGGTGGCTCCGTCTTCGATTCATGCCATCGAGGTCCTGGAGACCTGGGTCCACGGAGAGTCGGTCTACCTGCGCGGCGCGTGAAGCACGACCGTCACGAGAGGCCGCTTATTCGAGCAGGCGATAGCTGACGGGGTTGTCCGGCAAGAAGAGATGGAAGCCCGCTTCAAAGAAGACCGAGATGGCGTTGGCCAGGATCACCAGCCCGAAGAGCCACAGGACCAA
>NZGT01000156.1 GCA_002691025.1 Spirochaeta sp.
TACGAGCTGCCATTTCTTGGGTCACCCCCGTTATTGGTCAACACACCTGTCTGACGCTGTCTTGAGAACTCCATTCCCTCAATCAAACAGAACCAACCCTGTGTTCGTTCTGCGGCCAAGAGAGCTTCGGCAATTGATCCGTGTGGGTACGAAACACCTTGCAGCCCCTTACAATCCCAGCGCTGCAAAAGTCTTACGTGATCCCTCGCGGACATTGGCAACCAATCGCCCCCACCCCCTTGGTGACTGTTGGATTGGATTGAAAGGACACAACATGTCCCTCCCGTCCCCAATAAAACGCCCAACAGGCGCTCGTTGACTTGAAGATTAAAGAAATGTTTTCATTGTCGTCAAGTAAATCACTTAAAAAATCAATGGTATGCGCCACAAAACTGCGATTGAAGAGACAAAAATCATCGAAAAAGCAAAATTCAGTGATGTTGCGACGCAGTCGTGTCCCCTACTCAGGCAAACATAAGAAAACGGCCGCGATCCTTTTGCAGGATACGCGGCCGTTTGGATCTCTATCAATCGAAACAATCTACTTCTTATGACGTTGCTTCTTGAGCAACTTTCGCTGCTTGTGCTTGCGCATTTTCTTGCGCCTTTTCTTGACCACGCTGCCCACTTGAATCCCTCTCTTGTACTCGATTCCCAGTCATGAGAATCGCACCATGCCTGAAATCAGGCCCAATCGAACCCTGGAATTCCAGGGAACCGTATGGATAGGGACTCCCCCGATCCAAGTCAAGCGCGGAGCCACCCACGGGGAAATACCCCCATTGAGCCCCGGAAACCGCATCCTCATCCGAAGCGCCTGATCAGTTCTCGACGATCTCCAGGATGTAGCGCTTCTTCTCTTTGCCACTCGCAGCCGCCATCAAAGTCCGGATGGCCGACGCGTGCGCGCCGCCCTTTCCGATGACCTTTCCAAGGTCCTCTTTGGCCACACGAAGTTCGAGCAGATGCGCATGCTCACCGATCACTTCCTTGATCTGGACCTCACCTGGCTGGTCCACGAGAGCCTGAACAATATCTTCCACGAGTTGTTTCATCATCAACAACTTCCCCCGACGCAATATCGGCCCACCCGGTTTCAGACCACGGCATCTGAATCCAGGCAAGAACCGCCCGCGATCCATTCTACGCTCTTTGATGCGATCCGAGAAGAAGGATTTCGCTCCGGGGCCACAATCGTGTCTCAAGTGAGTCCGACCGCAGACAAAATCACTCGAAATCATACAGTGGCAGTGAAGCGAGTTTCGGCAACCTCGCCCCAGGCCCTGGACAGGCTCAGGCGTGGTTCCACCTGGCATCAAGCCTTGATGGATCAGGGAGATGGCCAAAACCCCACACAGACATTCATCGAGTCGAATGCGCCGTGCCGGTCAGTTCAGATACACGGCAGGGTCCAGGGAGACTTCGGTCGGCTTGGCAAAGCCCATCTGGTATTGGGCACTCCCCCATGAGAACACGGCGGGGCTTTGAGTTTCGGTTTGTGCGTCTCGCGCCACAGGCACTCGGGCCACCAGTCGAGCCACCGCGGCCAGGATTCGATCCGCCAGTTCGGGGGCATGAATCGGAGCGCACACACAAGACAGGACCGCCTCCATGCCAGTCTGGACATCCAGGATATCCATCCCTGCTTGGGCTGCTTGATCTACGAGATGTATGGCTTTGAGTTCACCCTGGAAGGAAGAACCCCGATCCGCCGAGTCAAACTCCAGCGCATCCACTCGGAAGCCCTCGCCCATCGGCGTAATCGCAAAGCGTGACCCCGGCGTCATGACCGGAACCGAACCATCCCAATTGGAGCCCTGAAAACCCATGTCCGTCGCACCAGGCTGGGCGTTGAGCATGGCAAAAGCAGTNCCCGACTCAAGAATCGCGGATCCCTGAAGGACGAGGCCCCCGCGCTCCATGATGGCGTGAGTCACAAGCCAATCCAGCACCGGCCCATCCAAGGGGTGCGCCAGGCCTCGCTCGAAACCTTCGGCAATCACCACTTCGCCTTCGGTCAACCCGCGGTTGAACCGGGCCAATCTTTCAAAACGTCTTCCTTGGGCATGAACCGCAATCCACCACTGCCCGTCCACGAGGTCGACATCAAAACTGCCTCCATCAAACGAGTAGGTGATCGGGTCCCAATGCGGAGGAACGATCTCACCGCAGGAAACGCCCACATGAATATCCACTTCAGAGCCAGAACAGGCGCGTTCTTCTAGACCGCGGTCCGACCAGTCCCAAACGAGGTCCTCGCTGGAATCCACCGCAATACTCAAACCCGCCCACTCGATGACCCTGAATCCTGTGCGTTCCATTTGCCCCCCCGGGTCAGACGGCTCCTGGTAATAGTCGCCTTGTCTGACAAGCATTTCATCGGCATCAAGNGAGCACGCCTTTACAGTAAAATGCGAAAATTCCTCCGAGTGCGGGCCCTGACGCGCNCCGGAGCCCGAGTGCCCTGCCCTGGCACAATGGCCCCGGAATCAGTGGAGAATCCATTCAATCTGGGGTAACGAATGCCCGCACCGCAGGNCCTCTCGGGAGCTCCAGCGGGTCCGCCTCGAGCCCTTGCAAAGTGCCCGCTCAAACTCCCCCTCCAGTCACACGAAAAGCGTGAGCGTATCCGTCATGGCCGAAACCGTCGTAACAAGTCGAATCCTGAGACGACTGCTGAAAGGCGGCATGCAGCAACGCGCTGAGCGAATGCTCGCCCGTGTTCATCCGGCCGATCTCGGCCCTCTGCTCTCAGACCTGACCCCGGATGAAATCAGAGCCGTGGTCGACCTGCTCTTCGCTCAACACCGTGCGGCCTCCATGATGACGGACCTCCCCCCGGAGCTCCTCCCTCAGATCTTCGACGCTCTGACCGACCAACGAATCGCCGAAGTCCTGGCCCGACTGGAAATCGATGACCGGCTTCTGCTCATGGAGCATGTCCAGGATGAGCGGCGCGATGAAATCCAGAGTCGACTTCCTCGCGAGAAACGAGACGAGCTCAGGCACGCGGAACTGTACCCGCCCGAAAGTGCCGGTCGAAGCATGAACACCAATTTCCTGGCGCTGGATCGCGCAATGTCCGCCCAGGAAGCCATCGATTCCATTCGTGCCCACGGTGATTCCAAGGAAACCGTGCTCTACCTCTACGTCGTGGACGAAGAGCAGCGACTGCTGGGGGTCGTCCCCATCCGCCGTCTCGTGGCCGCCCCGCCCGACACTCCGGTCAACGATCTGATGACCCGGGAATCCATTCACGTCGCTGCCGAAGCCGACCAGGAAGAAGCCGCTCGCCTGGTGGCTCGCTACGACCTTCTCGCCATCCCGGTCACCGACGCGGATGAACGCATGCTGGGAATCATCACCGTGGATGACGTCATCGATGTCATCACGGAGGAAGCCACGGAGGATATCTACCACCTGGCAGGTCTCTCCGAAGAGGACCGCGTCTTCACCTCGGCCCGGGTCTCCATCCGCAAGCGTCTGCCTTGGATGTTGTTGAATCTCGCAACCGCGTTCACGGCAGCCGCCGTGGTGGGTTTGTTCGAACACACACTCGACCAGATGGTGAGCCTGGCGGTCTTCCTGCCCGTGGTCGCCGGCGTCGGGGGAAACGGTGGAATCCAGACCCTGACCGTCATCACTCGCGCCATCGCGCTGGGCGAAATCGAATTCTCAAGCGGCCTGAAAGCGGTCGGAAAAGAGATCCTGGTGGGCCTCACCATCGGGCTTGTCGCCGGCTGCATCGCCGGGGTCCTGGCNTACCTCTGGCAAGGCAACCCNTGGCTGGGGGTGGTTCTGCTCGCCGCCATGGCCATCACCTTGACGGTGGCCGGCTTGCTGGGCGCAGGAGTCCCGCTCCTGCTCAAGGCACTCGGACAGGACCCGGCCCTGGGTTCAGGCGTCCTCGTGACCTTCTTTACCGATGCCCTTGGATTCTTTTCCTTCCTGGGAATCGCCACCCTGATGATCCAGCACCTGGCCTGAGGACGACTCTGGCCCCGGGGCCGAAGTCGCCTCCCCGATGGGCTTCACCCGCCAGCCGTCGGCGGTCTGTCTCACTTCCGCCGTCGGCCAGTATTCGAGATCGAGCTTGAGGGTCGTNACGGAAGTCCGGCCATCGAGGTCAATGGTCTTCAGCCGCACCGAATCCCGATCGGACCGGGTCCCCATGGCCTCGATGAACGCATCCAGATCCGGCGTCGGGTGGCCATCCACCTCCACGATGCGGGTCGTCGCCACAAGCCCGTATCGGTTGGCGGGAGAACCGAACCGGTAGCGAGCCACGTAGACCCCGGTCGGCGAAATTCCATATTCCCGGGCCAGGACATCGGGCGCATCCTGAAGCAGGGTCCCCGCCCAGAGCAGAGCGCGGCCGGTTCCCGTCCCGTCCCGAGGCTCGGTCCGGACGACCAGGTCCCGTTTTTCTCCGTTGCGCAGCACCTCGAGACGCACTTCCTCTTCCATGGACGCCTGCTCGATCTCATGGTGTCGCGTAACCGTTTTTCCATTTACGGAGAGCAACAAATCGCCCGGGTACAACGACTGCGAAGACTGGGGCTCCGTATCCACCTGCCGAACCATCAAGACCCGGCGGCCTTCGGGATCCGCTTTCTCCAGACGTCGGGCCTGTTCGTCAGAAAGGCCACGACCCCGCGCCTGAGACAGAGCCAGGGGAATGAACTCCGCGCCAAGAGAGCGCCAGGCCACCGCCTCACCCGCCTTCAGTCGGTCCACCACGGGACGAAGTGAACGGGCCGGGATTCCACCAAAGAAGGAATCCCGCCTGCCCCCGTCCCCCGCGGAGAAAGACGCCCACAAGGCCTGCACCCGACCGTCCTCATCGACCAGTACGCCCCCCACCGTGGCCATGACGTCGTCCAGGGAGACCACTTCGATATTCCGGTCGCGAAAACGAGGCGGAAAGGTCTGCGCCAGGGACACAGGCTCTCGGCGAGACACGCGAGTCTCGCGCGAGACGATCCTCTGCCCTCCCGTGATGCCCACAAACCAGACGTCATCCCCCGGCTCCAACTCGACGTCTGAGAACCGGGCCGCGCGCACCCCGGTTTCACCCAGCAGTGACGGGTCGTACTGAATCACGGCAAAATTGTGCTCCGGGTGGAGATAGGCCACTTCAGCCGGTACCTCGACGGACCCACCAAACACGATACTCAGATCGCCGAGGGCGATCGGAACNGTCTCCCGATCTACCACCACCAGACCTGATTCTGTATCCACCACGAGACCGGCCCCGGTGAAACGATCTCCATGCACCCCATCCAAGCGATACGGGACGTCGTAGCTGACCTGAACGATGGAAGGACCAATGGTCTTGACCGGGTCCTCGGCCCCTTTGATCACCATGTCGGTACTCGCCGGCTGAGCCGGCGGAGCCGTTCGCGGAGAAGGCGAAGCCACACAGGGCCAACGGCCTGTCGAATCGTCGCGACGACACATCTGCATCGGGAACCAGGTGCGATCCGCTCGGACCACTCGCACGCTGGGCGTACGGGGATTCACCGGCGAAAAGAACTGCAAGGGCACCTTTTCACCATCCGCGTATCGAGCCATTTCCGTTTCAAAGCTCTCGAGGTCGGGCACCTTCACGCCTCCAACCTCCGTAATCACGACTCCCCTCGGTATCCCCGCTCTCGAAAAGACGTACCCCGGGCTGGCGAGGTACACGCCCTCGACCGGAATGGAGTGATTCCGAGCTTGATGGTACGAGAGTGGATTGAGAGCGCCCCCGCCGAACTCCAGGTATCGATCAGGCGTGATGGCATGAAGGTCCTCCACCTCGAGTTCCACGCGCCTCATCTCCCCTCCACGCTCGATGTCCATCGTGACCCGCTCGCCCACGGAATCATCCAGCACGGATTCGAGCCCGATGAAGTCTCCAAGCCTATCGCCGTTGAGCTTGACCACGACATCGCCCGGCTCCAGAAGACCCGCGGCCGGACCCCCGGGCACGACCTGCCCCACCACCAGCATCCCGGTGGAGTCGGGAAAAGCGGAACGCGAAGCGGCTTCGGTCTCTCGGCGAACCCCAAGTCGTCGGACTTCGTCGTAAGGCTCATAGACGAAAAGCGTCTGTAGCGTGCCTCGCTCCACTTCCTCGCCCTTCTGGAGCTTCTCAAGAGCCCTTTCAACCCGCTCCAGAGGNAGAAAGAAACTCGACGCCGCCGCCAGGCTTCCTCCCGCATTGAGAGCCACGACCTTGCCTTCGATATCCACCACCGGCGAACCCGAAGAACCACCGGACGTCCCCGAGGCCGCCTGGATGTAGAACGTATTGAAGTCGTTCCAGGTCGAAGGCCCGTAGTCCGGAGCCCGCCTGTCGAGNCGGGCAATGGTTCCTGGCAGGATCGAGAGTTTCTCGCCCGCATCATTGCCGATCACGCGGATCTCNCGACCCAGACGCGCATTCTGCGGGGCCAAAGCCAACTCGGGCAACTCCATGAACTCGACATCCGCCGGATCGAAGCGGTAGAAACCGAAATCGTGAACCGGNTCCCTGTAAACNGCCTCCACCGGAACCTCTTCGTGGTCCAGAAGAACCGCCTCGGCCCGAACGGGCCCNGAACGCACGACATGACGGTTCGTCAGGATCAAGCCTTGCTCAGCATCCACCACGAAACCGGTGGCCTGGAGATAACCGGGGACCTCGGAGTCAAAAGCCCGAGGCGAGTTCACTCGAANCGCCACCACTCCGGGCACGACCTCATCAATGGTCTCCTGCCAATCGGAAACAGGTTGAGCCAGAGCCGAAGCCGCCATCAACGTCGTGATCAGGGAAAGCATCGGCTCACGCACGACCGAAGCGGAGGTCTATCTCCTTGAGCATCGCATCGCGTACCTGTCCGTAGTCCGCCGCCATCTCAATCGGCGGATTCGGATTCGCGGGCGCCCAATNCTTGNGCTCCATGCGGTGGTAGTTGAGTTTGAAGTCCGTGAACTTGAGCCCGTGCGCTGTGGAGATCACCACCACCCGGTCCCCCTTGTCGACCAGACCGCGCTCTCGCATCTTACGCAGAGCCACNAGAGCCACGCCGGTGTGAGGGCAATTGAAGAGACCCGTCCGATCGGCCGCAGCACATTCCTCCATGATCTCACCCTCGGAGGCTTCTTCGACCACCCCGTCGTAGCGTCTCAACGCATCCACGGCTTTTGCGTAGGAGACGGGATTCCCGATCTGGATCGCCGAGGCCACCGTGGACCGCGCCGAAATCGGCTCGAAGACTTCGAAGTCATTCTGATAGGCGCGGTACAGAGGATTGGCCGCCTGGGCCTGCCCCACGCAGATTCGAGGCTTGCGGTCGATCAGCCCCAATTCAAGCATCATGTCCAATCCCCGGGCCAGCGCGGAGACATTTCCCAGGTTCCCGCCAGGAATGACCAGCCAATCCGGCACTTCCCAATCAAATTGCTGGACGATCTCGATGCCCACGGTCTTCTGGCCCTCAATCCGGAGACTGTTCATGGAGTTCGCCAGATAGACTCCATCCTTCTCGGAGACCTTTCGCACGATCTCCATACAGCCATCAAAATCCGTATCCAGAGCAAAGACAATCGCCCCATTCGANACCGGCTGGATCAACTGCGCCAGGGAGATCTTGCCCCNCGGAAGGAAGACCACGGATGGAATCGAAGCCGCCGCCGCATAGGCGGCCAAAGCGGCCGATGTATCGCCCGTAGAAGCACACGCCACCGCCGGAATGGGCACGCCGTCGGCAATCATCTGCTTGACCTGGGAGACCAGAACGGTCATCCCCAGATCCTTGAAACTCCCTGTATGCGAATTCCCGCAGAGTTTCAGCCAGAGATCCTCGATCCCCAATTCACGACCGTACCGCTCGGCCCAGAAGAGATTGCTATGTCCCTCGTACATCGAAACGATATTCTGGTCCTCGATGCCCGGGAGGACCCACTCCTTCTTCCCCCAGACACCCGAGCCATAGGGCCATTGATTGCGACGCCCTCGCTCGGTGAAGAGTTCTCGCCATGCTTCGCCCGAAACCTGTTTGAGGGCGCCCATGTCGTGTGCCACCTGCAGGAGCCCCCCGCCCTCGTCGCTATAGACGACCTGGTCCAGGGGGTATTGCTCCTGCGGGTTGGAGAGACTCTCGAACCAGGCTCGGTATTGTGCTCCTTCCGACATCTCAGACATCCTCCTCGATCCGGATCTGGACGCTCGGGGCCTGTACACAATCCAGTCCATCCAGGGTCTCCAGAGCCCGACGAAGCGCCCCTTCCGAGGACGGGTGGGTCAGGATGATCACCGGCACCATCCCCCCCTGCTCCGAACGACGCTGAATCACGGATTCAATGCCCACCCCCGACTCGCCCAAGGCTCCCGCAATCCGTGACAGCACCCCGGGTTCATCCTGCGCCGAAACCCGGAAGTAGGAGCGCCCCTCGACTTCATCGGGAGACACAGCGGCCTTGGGCCGAATCGACTCCGCTTGATACGAAAGAGGAGAAACCGGTCCACCTCCTCCTTCTCGCTGGATTTCCCGCGCGATCTCCATCAAATCCGCCACCACCGCACTGGCCGTCGGCATCTCACCCGCACCCGCCCCGTAATAGAGCGTCGGGCCCACCGCATCGCCCTTCACCTCCACGGCATTCATGGCGCCGTCCACATTGGCCAGCATGCTCTTCAAGGGGACCATGGCCGGCGCGACACGCGCTTCAATGGACTCTTCCCCGTCGTCGCTACGGTGGCACTTGGCGATTCCAAGAAGCTTGATCCGGAAACCGAACTCCTGCGCCAATTGGAAATCAACGGGGGTCATCCGCACAATGCCTTCCGTCGGAATGTCTTCGTAGGTGAGCTCCGCCCCGAACGCCATCCCGATCAGCAGCGCCAGCTTGTGTGCGGCATCAATGCCTTCCACGTCAAAAGTGGGATCGGCCTCGGCATACCCCAGCTCCTGGGCCCGCTTGAGCACGACATCAAACGCTTCTCCGGTGCGCTCCATCTCGGTCAAGACATAGTTGGTCGTCCCATTCAGGATCCCCAGCACGCTTTCCACATGATTGGCCGCCAGGCCTTCGCGCAAAGAGCGCAGGATGGGGATGCCGCCGCCCACGGCCGCCTCGAAGCCCACACCCACCGCTGCTTCTTTTGCGGCGCCGAAGATCTCCTTGCCATGCAGCGCCAGGAGTGCCTTGTTGGCGGTCACCACGTGCTTGCCTTGAGAGATGGCATCGAGCATGAAGCGTCGAGCGATGTCGTATCCCCCGATCAACTCCACCACGATATCGACTTCCGGATCTGCAATCAGACCGGCGGCATCGGAATCGAACCGGACGCCATCCAGGGAGACGCCGCGGTCGGTTTCCGTATCGAGGTCGGCGATGCGCACCAACTCAAGCGCAAAACCCAGGCGTTGTGAAATCACATCCGCGTTCTGCTGCAATACCTTGACGACGCCGGTTCCAATCGTTCCGAAACCCAGCAGCCCTACTCCGATCCTTCGGCTTCCCGAACCCACCATCTGGCTTACTCCTCTTCCAGCGCCTTTATGAATCGCCGTATTCCACGGACAGCCTGCCGTATGCGATGCTTGTTCTCCACCAGAGCGAAGCGGACGAACCCCTCCCCACTCTCTCCGAAACCAATGCCGGGCGAAACCGCCACTCCGGCCTCCTTGAGCAACCTCTTGGAGAATTCAAGCGAGCCCCACTCCCGACAGGACTCCGGAAGAGGTGCCCAGACAAACATGGTGGCCTGGGGCTTGGCGATCTCCCAGGCGCCAGGGCCCGGCTGCGCGAGCCCTTCCACCAGAGCATCCCGACGCTCCTTGTAGACCTCTACATTCTCCTCGACGCAATCCTGGGGGCCCCGAAGAGCCGCAATGGCTCCGATCTGGATGGCCTGGGGCATTCCGTAGTCGAGATAGCTCTTGATGCGTTTGAGCGCATGCACCATCTCGGGATTCCCACACGCAAAGCCCACGCGCCAGCCGGCCATGGAATGACTCTTGGAAAGCGAAACGAATTCAACCGCCACATCCTTGGCCCCGGGCACCTCCAGGATGCTGGGCGGTCGATATCCATCAAAGGCGATTTCCGCGTAGGCGAAATCGTGCAGGACCATCAGCCCGTGGGTTCGCGCAAAACTCACGACCCGCTCGAAAAAAGCCAGGTCCACCACGTGCGTGGTCGGATTTGCAGGAAAGGACAGGATCAACATCTTCGGTCGAGGCCAGGTGCGACTGACCGCCTGCTCGAGGTTGGCAAAGAAATCGCTGTCTTCTGTCAACGGAACCGTGCGCAGGTCGCCACCGGCAATGATCACCGAATACTGATGAATCGGATACGCCGGATCCGGCACCATCACTACGTCGCCCGGCCCGATGGTCATCAATACAAAATGAGAAAGGCCTTCTTTGGCTCCGATCACCGCCACCGCTTCCGTGTCGGGGTCCACCGTCACATCGTGACGGCGCGCGTACCATTCAGTGATGGCGGCCCGCAGATTCGGAATCCCCTGCGAAGACGAGTACCGGTGATTGCGCGGATTTCGAGCCGCCTCGACGATCTTCTCCACCACGTGATCGGGTGTCGCCAGGTCGGGATTCCCCATGCCGAGGTCGATGATGTCCTCGCCCCGACGTCTGGCCGCACGCGCCAGATCCGTGACTTCCGCCAGGATATAGGGCGGAAGCCGGTTCAGCTTGTTGAAATCATGTCGGGGTCGAGGCGGAAGGGGTTCGTTCATGAAGACGCTTTATCGTGGATCCTTGAAAGGAGTGAAACCCGCTTGCAACACGGGAGGGAGCCCGCCGAGACCGGACTGCGAGCCCTGGCCGGCCGCGGCCCCACAAGACGGGCATCCCAGTCTACGAAACTCGGGACCTTACGGCCCCCCCTGGTTTTGACGGCGCATCCGCGGCGCGAACCAGAGATAGAAAGGCAGCCCCGCCCCCAACATCCCCACACTGATCAGGCATTCCACCGGGCTTCCCCAGAACATCGCAAGCCCGATGGCCCCATTGGCCAGGAAGTAGAGGGCCGGCACCCAGGGATAACCCCACGCCCGATACGGCCGAGGCCGATCCGGCTGGGTGTATCGAAGCCGATACAGCGCCAGAACATCCGCCAGTGTGGCCAGGACGATGGCAAATACGGTGAAGTCAAGAACCTGGGGAAAGCCTTTCAGCACGAGCAGGAGGCCGATAGCCACCGCCGCCTGAACCACGATGGCCATGGCCGGGGTGCCGCGGCTGGGATGAACCCGGTCCAGCCCCGAAAAGAAAAGACCGTCCAGAGCCATCGCATAGGGGATCCGGGGGCCCACCAGCACGGTCGCGTTCAGGGTCCCCAGCACCGAGAGAAGGACAAATGCGCCCACCAGGGCTCCGCCCACCGACCCGAAGAGGGCCTCCCCGGCCGCCGCACCCGCATCTGGAATCCCTCGGAACTCGTCCATCGGCAGGGCATAGAGATAGACTCCGTTCACCAGGAGATAGATCACCGCGCAAAACCCCAGCCCCAGGAAGAGAGAACGGGGAAGATTCCGGTTGGGGTCACGAATCTCACTGGCGACGTAAACGCACGCGTTCCACCCGAGGTAGCTGAAAAGCACAGGCGAAAGCGCTCGTGCAAAGGAGACCAGGGAAAAATCCCCTGCGGCTGGAGCCAGGATCCGCTCCCCCGCGCCCTCCCCCACCATGGGCCCCAACACGACAAAAGCGGCCAGGGCAGCGATCTTGAACAGGGTCGTAAGATTGTTCGCCCGCGCCCCCCAGCGCAGGCTGATCAGATGAATGGCCGAGACCGCCACCACGATGCCAACACCGGCGAGAAGCACACCGCTCTCCCCCCAACCGAGCCTTGCGCCCACTCCTTCGGCCAGAGCGGAGGCCAGGGCGGCCACCGTCCCCGCATAGATCGCAAAGAAGGTCAGCCAACCGACCAGGAAGCCAGCCAGGGGATGAAAGGCCTCCTTGAGGTAGACGTAGTCGCCGCCGGCTCGGGGAAACATCGCCCCCAGTTCGGCATTGGCCACCGCACCGGCCAAGGAAATCGCCGCTCCAGCGAGCCAAGCCAGCATGATCCAACTCGGAGACGGCAGGAGTTCGGCCACTTGCCCCGGTGTGAAGAAGATCCCCGCACCCACCGTCGAAGCGATGATGATCATTACCAGATCAAAGAGCGAGAGTTCTCGCCCTAAACGGTCCTTGGGGTGCGCTTCGGGTTCTGACCCACTCACGGCCTCAGCATAGCGACTCTCTCCCGAGGTGAAATCCCGAACTGGACCCAGCCGGCCGCCTCATCCAGATTGAAATCGGACAAGCCCATCCAGAAGCAGGACTTCGCATTCCGTGAGATCGAGAAGCCTAGGCTCCGTCTTCACGCCGCGGGCGTGTCATCCGTTTCTGACCCCAGCGCAGAAAACCCAGGCCCGCCAAAGCCGCGCCCTGAAGAACCATCTGAAGAGGCTCGGGCACCTGGATGGTCATCTCGCTCTCGAGGTTGAAGCCTTCCGGAAAGCGGGTCAGCTCGGAATAGGTGGTCGTCGCGTCTACCGTGATGCAACCTTGAAAGAAATGAGGAGCCGCCGAGAAATCGGCCTCGCTCAATTGCGCCCCCACCAGATCCACTGCCACGCCCCCGGGCGCCAGGACACAGAAGTCTTCTTCTATCACGGCCCCGATGGCGAACTCCGCATTCTTGAAATCCACAGAGCGGAGATCGGCACCCCGAAGCGTCGCGGAAGAAAAGTCAGCCCCCAGAAGCTCAGTAGCACTGTCCATGTGCACCCCACCCAGATCCGCCTGGTCAAACAGAGCTCCGGTTACGTCGGCCCCGGCGAGTTCCGCACCGAAGAGCAGCGCCTGGGTGAAAATCACGTCCGTCAGAAGCGCCCTGGAAAGATCCACCGAGGTCAGATCCGCGGCGCCCAGATTCCCCCCGGCGAGGTCGGCCTCCGACAACTGGGAGAGGTAGACCTGATCAAAGGCCTCGCCCGCTTCAGGCTGGATGGTGCGAACCTTGTAGAAGAAGGTCCCGTTGAAGCTCGCGCCTCGGGCCGATGCATTCCGCAGGTCCACTCCAGCCCAGTCCGCATTCCGACTCCGCAGGTCACTCATATCCGTGGCGACCGGACTCAGGAGAGAAGAAATCTGCAAACAGGCAAAACCGGCGCCTTCTTCCACGGGCTCGGTGCAAGGCGTATCCAAGTCATCGAGGGTCGCCAGGGACAGGACGGCCTCTCTCAAATCCGTCCCAGTCATGAGAGCCCCTGTGATGTTGACCCGTGTCAGGTCGGCGCCTTGCAGATCGGCTCCCGAGAAATCGGGACACCAGGATTCATCGCCCAAAGCACTCGAAGGCGAAGCCACGCAACCGCTCTCAACGTATTCCAACTGGGCCGAAGAAAGCGCAGCCCCGGCCATCCTCACTCCCGGCATCCAGGAAAAACCCAGATCCGCCCCCGTCAGGTCCGCCCCATTCAGGGTGGCCCAGGCCAGGTTGGCATCCTGGAGGTTTGCGAATCGAAAGGAGGACCCGCTGAAGTCGACCTGCTGCAAAGAGGCAAACTCCAGAATGGCGCTGTCGAACGTGGCTGGGCAGGCATCGGGCGCACAGAGGGCCGTGGACCCTTCGAGGTACGCAAGAGTCAGGTTGACGCCCGCCGCCTCGACAGAAGCCAGATTCGCCCCCGAAAGCGTCGACTGGCTCAAATCCGTTCCCACGAGCCGCGTCGGGACCTCAGGGGGGCCCACCGCGGGAGACAGGTTGGCCCCGGGCCGGTCCAGTCCCGCACAATCCAGCCCCGAAAGATCCGCACCGCTCAAGTCTGTCTGAAGGCACGCTTCGTCCATGGCACCGGCGGAGCCGCCCCCGAAAAGAGCGAACGCGCAAAGCAGAGGAAGCAAGCACCACCGTCTTCGGTTGCGCAATCGAAGAATGCACGAGGGTCGCTGGATCACCGACATCGCCTTGAAATAAACCCCTCTACTGCATCCATTCCGGATATGAACAGGCTTTCCATGGTCGCACAAAAGAGGTCTCCATGCAGCGAAGCCGCCCACCCACAAGGACCGCACCCGGCTTCGAAGCCTTCCCCTCTTCTTGCAATCTGCCACTCACCGCGCCCATTACCAGGCCCGATTCACGGCCGACAGCACGGCCTCGAGCGCAGCCCGCAGCGTGCTCTCATGACACCCCGCTCCAAAATGAGATGAACCCGCCGGATCGCTGACTTCGACGTAGGCCACGGCCTTGGCCCCCGAGCCTTGCCCAAGAGCGTGCTCGGTGTAGTCACTGACTCTCAACGAGAACCCCAGCGCCTTTTGCAGACCGGAAAAGGCCGCATCAATCGGACCGTTCCCGCTCGCATCAAGCTCGGTCTTGACGCCATCCACTTCCACGTGCCCCGACACGCAACATCGGCCTTCTACGTCTTCTTCAAATCGACACTGCACCCCACTCAGGGGAATCCGACCTTCCCCCGACAGGTACTCGGCTTTGAACAAGCGGACGATCTCCGCGCTCTCCACCTCACCCCCGGAAGTCTCGGCCACGGCCTGAATGCAACGTTGGAATTCGATCTGCATCCTCCGCGGCAGACAAAAACCCTCGGCCTCTTCAAGCAAGAAAGCCACGCCACCTTTGCCCGATTGACTGTTCACCCGGATCAAGGGATCGTACCCGCGTCCGACATGCGCCGGATTGATCGGGAGATAGGGGACCTCCCAGGTCGGGTCCTCCGTCTTCGAAAGCGCAGCCAGCCCCTTCCGGATCGCATCCTGATGCGACCCGGAAAAAGCGGTAAAAACCAACTCGCCCACATAGGGGTGCCGCGGATGGATCGGAAGCCCAGTACAACCCTCCGCCGTGCGCGCGATTTCATTGATATCGGAGAAGTCGAGGCCGGGATCCACGCCCTGGGTAAAGAGATTCAGGGCCAGCGTCACGAGATCCACATTTCCGGTGCGCTCCCCGTTCCCGAAAAGAGTCCCCTCCACGCGATCCGCCCCGGCCATCATGGCCAGCTCCGCGGCGGCCACGCCCGTTCCGCGATCATTGTGCGGATGAACCGAGAGCACCATGGTTTCCCGGTTCCGCACAAACCGGGAAAAGTACTCGACCTGATCGGCATAGATATTGGGCGTCGACATCTCCACCGTGGCCGGAAGGTTGACGATCATGGGCTCGGCTTCAGTCGGCTCCCAGATCTCCGCCACCGCTTCACAGATCTCGATGGCAAAGTCGAGCTCGGTCCCTGTAAAACTCTCCGGTGAGTACTGGAAAACGATTTCAGTATCCGGGGTCGCCGAAGCCAGCTCCCGGATACGCGCCGCTCCTCGCCGGGCAATCTCGATGATCCCAGCCCGATCCTCGCGAAAGACCACCCGCCTCTGCAGTTCCGAGGTCGAATTGTAGAGGTGCACGATCGCGCGACCCGCCCCGCGTAAGGAACGGAACGTGGGTTCGATCAAATCATCTCGGGCCTGGGTCAGGACCTGGATCGCCACATCGTCGGGGATGCGTTCGCTTTCAATCAGGGAACGCACGAACTCGAACTCCGTCTCCGAAGCCGCGGGAAAACCGACTTCAACCTGCTTGAACCCGATGGCCACCAGCGCCTCGAAGAAGCGTTGCTTCGCCTCCGGACCCATGGGGTCGATCAAAGCCTGATTGCCGTCTCGAAGATCCACACTGCACCAGACCGGCGGCGAATCAATCACCTGCTCTGGCCACGACCGATCGGCCAGCGGGATCGGAGCAAAGGCCCGATAATGGGTCGGGGCCTGCTCACCGAATACCTCCGCAGACGTTCCCTGATTTCCTCGACGGCCTTCCATCGACATGCTCTTCTCCTCCCGGGTCACCCGGCGTTCAAACCCAAACCAACCTCAGAACCCATTTCGAACCGCTCCAGATCG
>NZGT01000157.1 GCA_002691025.1 Spirochaeta sp.
TTGCGGTCAGGCCGAACTGGACGATCTCCTGGCCGAACGCGAGCGGATCAACCAGAAACTCCAGGAGATCATTGATCTGCAGACGGAGCCCTGGGGCGTCAAGGTGCGTGCGGTGGAAGTGAAGCAGATCGATCTGCCTCAGGACATGCAGAGGGTGATGGCCAAGCAAGCGGAGGCCGAGCGGGAGAAGAGGGCGAAGGTCACCCTGGCCGAAGGTGAATTGCTCGCGGCGCAGCGCTTGGCGGATGCCGCCCGGACTCTTTCCTCCGAGTCGGCAGGCCTTCAGCTCCGATATCTCCAGACCCTGGGCGAGATTGCCGGTACCAACAGTTCCACCACGGTCTTCCCATTCCCCATCGATCTCATGAAGCCCTTCATGGATTCAGGCGAGTCAGGGGGGGCGGGAGGCAGCGTGAAGATCGAGCCGAGCGCAGCCCGGACCGAGGAGGAGTAGTTGGCCGATTCGTCCGAAAAGGGTTCCAAGAAGCGTGTTCGCAAGAGCATCACACGCCGCCTCTTGGGGTGGCTCCTGACGCTCGCCGCTTTGGCGGTGATTGCGGGTTGGCTGAGTACGGGGCTTTATAAGCTTGAGTTGGGTGAGGAAGCGATCATCCTACGGCTCGGTGAGCATCAGGGAAATGTGAAGCGAGAGGGCTGGAACTGGCATTGGCCCGAGCCCCTTGAGTATGACCGGCCCGTCAATACGCAGAGGCAGCGGACCCAGTTCTTCGGACGCGAGGGGCAGGCCAAGGATGGCTCCGCCGATTCCGGGATCTTCATCCAGACGGCCGACAAGAACATCGTGAGCGCGACTTTTGAATTGCAGTACCGGATCGACAACCCGTACGAGTTCATCTATGGGATGGTTGAACCCTCGCCCATCTTGTTCGATGCAACCCAGGCCGCCGTTCGGAAGGTGATCGGCGACATGAGTATCGACGAGGTCCTCATCAAGCGGAAGAATGAGATCGAGTCGCAAGCCGAGGCCATTCTGAGGACGACCCTGCAGGAGTATTTCGGCACAGATGAGGGGTCGCAGCCTTTTGTGATCGAGAAGATCAACCTCCAGGAGGTGAATCCGCCGGAGAGTGTTCTGGCGGCATTTGCCGAAGTGGCGGCGGCTCAACAGGATGAAGAACGATTCGTCAATGAGGCGAGGGGCGAGCGAGCGGAGATCATCGAGAGTGCCCGTGCGAAGTCCTCGGAGTTGCGAGAGAGTTCAGAGGCCTACCGGGACGCCCTGGTTCTGGAGGCAAAAGGGCAGGCCGGTCGCTTTACGGCCCTCCTGGCTGAGTACCAACGCGCCCCGGGTGTGACCCGTGAACGCCTCTACCTGGAAACCATGGAGAAGGTCCTGCCTTCGGTGGAAAAGGTGGTGGTAGAGCCGGGTCTTGTCGAAGTACTTCCCATCTGGAGGCAGTCGGGCCTGGGTCCGGTTTTGCCGGCGCCTCCCTTGCCGCACGAGGCTCGGGCCGAAGGGGTTGCGACCTCACCTGAGAAGGGAGGGGGGAGTCAATGAAGTTCATTACGTCGTTGATGCTTTTACTTGGAATCGGGGCGGGGACCCTCTGGGCCGGGCAATTCGGATGGGGGCCGCTCGTCATCGTCAACGAGTGGGAAGACAAGATTCCGCTTCTGCTGGGATCCCCTTGGCGTGAACCGATTGTGAAACCCGGCCCGACGTGGCGGATTCCTCTGGTCGAGGAGATGGTCACCCTGGATAAACGTTTGCAGTTCCTGGATGCGGATCCGGTTGAAATGCAGATCGAGAGTGAGCGTCTCGAAGTGGATTACTATGCGGTCTGGCGCATGTCGGACCCGCTTTTGTTTCGTCGAAGCTTTCCGGGTGGCAATGAGGCGGCCTCTTTGATCATCAAGAGAAGGCTCAAGGCCCTTGTGGGGGCCACTGTGGGGCGGATGACGCTGCAGGAACTGCTGGCCCGTTCCGAGTTGATCAAAGACCTTGGAGACACGGTGCGGAAGGATATGGCGGCCAAAGGCATTGATATCGTCGATGTCCGGATCAATCGCACCGAACTGCCGAAGAAGGCGCTCTCGGCGGCCTACGATCAGATGAGAGAACAAAGAAGAGCCATCTCTCGGGAATACCGCGCCAAGGGTGAGCGTGAAGCCCGCGAGATCCGAGCGAAGGCCGACCGGGCGGCGCGCACCGTTCTGGCTGAGGCTGAATCCCAGGCTGATTTGACGCGGGGTGAAGGCGATGCGAAGGCCGCGGCCATCTATGCAGAGGCGTATAGCCGTGACGAGGACTTCTACGCGTTCACGCGCAGTCTGGCGGCCTATCGTGCGACTCTGAAGGATCGCACAACCCTGATCGTTTCTCCTGATGAGACCTTCTTCCGCTACCTGGCCTCGCCGGCGGGAGGGGAGTCAGGGGAAGTTGGAGGCGAGGGTTCCGAAACGGAAGTTCCTCCGGTTGCGACGGAATTGTCCGCGCCTGTGGATTGAGCCGGCCGTGCCGGACTGATCCGGGAAAGCCGTTCCCGCCCCGCCTTTATCGCGGCCGACTGCTGCGCGATAGGGCGATCAGTGTTCCGAGGGTCATTCCGAGGGGGAGAAACCAGGTGGCCCACACCGGAGGGAGGAGTCCTTTCAGGATCAGCCCCTGAAGCAGGCTTCTCAGGAAAAAGAGGCTGACGATCGCCGCCAGGCCCATCACGGCGGGCCATACCATGTTCCCACCGGGTTGGACCCGTAGAGCAAAGGGAATGGCGATCAACGTCAGCAGGACAATGATCAGTGGATCGCTCAATCGGTGATGCAAGAAGGTTTGAAGCCGCCTTCGGAGCTTCTGGGCTCGAATCCCTTCATGATCCGCGGTGCGGTCGATGTGATGGTTGAGTTCGGGCACCGTGAGTGCTTTGGGCTCGCTGAAGACGAGCCAGTCCAGGGCTTCGCTCATGCCTGGCAGATCGAGGGTCAGGCCATTCTGGACCGTAGGCGGTCTTTCGGGGTGCTCCGGGTCGAACTCCCTGAGAGTCGCGTTCTTCGCGTGCCAGGAGCCATCCGGTGTCACTTGCACACCGCGTAGATAGGTGATTGACAGGAGCCTTCCCTTGGGCGATCGCTTGAAGATCTCGACACGATCCAGTGTACGAAGATCGGGGTTGGACCCCTTGATGCGGTAGAGATCGTTCCCGCTTCTATGCCAGTAGCGTCCTCCGTCGAAGACCTGCTCGCTTTTGTCCGGGGTCTGGTAGAGAGCGTAGTGGGATGTGGCGCGGGTCAGGAGTGCTTCGCCGATCAGGAGGGAGAGGCTGGCGATTCCCAGTCCAGCCAGCGTCAGTGGGACGACGATGCGCCAGGCTGGAATGCCTGCAGCCTGGACGGCGAGCCATTCCGAGCGCTGGACGGAAATGGCAACCGAGAAAAAGGCCGCCGCGAACGCAGAAATCGGCAGAAGGTCTCTCAAGTAGTAGGACGGAATTCGGATCAGGAGGTACCGAAGTAGGCTACTCTCGCCAGCATCGCTGCTGAAACTCTCGTCGATATTGACGAACGCCTCTACCAGGGTGATCGTCAGGGTCGAGACGACGAGGATCGCAACAAAGAAGCTCAAGTAGCGTACGATGAAATATCGGGAAAGCGTGCGCACGGCTGGGAGTCTAGCATTGGAGTTGTTCAAGGGGGTCGGGTCTCTCACCCGTACGATCAGGAATCCCGTTCTCACGATCGGGAACTTTGATGGAGTCCACCGCGGCCACGGTACGATTCTCAAGAAGGTGATCGAACGCGCTCGAGCCATTGATGGCGAGGCGGTTCTCTACACTTTTGAGCCCCATCCTCGCAAGGTCCTTCAGCCAGATCATCCTCCCAGGCTCCTCGCAACCTTTGACCAGAAGCTCGAACTCCTCGCCGAGGCGGGTCTGGATGTCGTGATCGCCGAGCCTTTTGACCTTGAGTTCGCCAGGACCAAGCCCGAAACATTCATCCATGAATATGTATATGAGAAGATCCAGCCCAAGGAAGTCTACGTCGGGTACGATTTCCACTTCGGCCGAGATCGGGAAGGCAGTATGCGGCTGCTGACGGAAACGGGTCCGCAATTGGGGTTTTCCGTGACCATCATCCCCGAGGTGAAGGTGGACGGAGAAGATCTCAATTCGACTCGGATCCGATCCCTGCTCAAGGAAGGGCAGGTCGGCGAAGCGGCGTCTCTGCTCGGCCGGCCATTTGCGGTGCGGGGGGTTGTGGTCGGAGGGATGCGTCGGGGTCGTGAAATCGGCTTTCCGACCGCCAACCTGGCACCCCAGAATGAGATCCTCCCGGGGCCGGGCGTCTATGTGTGCGAGGTGGAACTCCTTGAGGATGCAAAGGGTATTCCCATAGGGAAGCGCTACGGCGCCGTCACCAATGTCGGTTACAGGCCGACCTTCGAAGATGGGCGCGACCTCGTGGCCGAAGCCCACTTGATCGACTTTTCAGGTGATCTCTATGACGTCAACGTTGAAATGAGCTTCCTGGAGATGATTCGGGGCGAAGAGAAGTTCGACTCGGTGGATGCCTTGAAAGAGCAGATTGGTCTGGATGTACACGCGGGACGTGCGTACTTCGATAGCCGATCCGAGGCTGATTGAGGGCGCCAGGGGGTCAAGTTCCGGTTGGACGAAATCGAATCTGAGCCCAAGGGGTCTGCCGGATCTGGCGGGACGACTTCCACGCGAAAAAGCAAAAGGCGTTGGCAGGTCGGCCTCGGCGCCGCGGTGACGGTCGGGACCATCTGGTACGCGGCTCGTGGAATCCCCTTTGACTCCGTCCTGGAAGCCATTCGGGGCGCCAACTTCTGGACCTTGTTGTTCTTGTCGGCTCCTTTCTATGTCTGGAGCAACTTCGTTCGGGCTTTGCGCTGGCGGCATCTCATCAAGCCGGTGGCTGAGATGGAGAGGCCCATGCTCTACCGAGCGACTGCGGTGGGCTTCATGGTCAACAACCTTCTGCCGCTTCGTGTGGGTGAACTCGCCCGATCGTGGATGCTCCATCGGGAGGGGAACGTTTCATTGCCCGCGGTGATCGGAACCGTGGCGCTGGAACGGATGCTGGATGCGGTCACGGTGCTTTGTCTTGCGCTTGGTTCGCTTGCGCTGGTGGAGCAGCAGTCCGATCTGGGCGGAATATTGCAAAGAGGCTCGATGCTTCTGTTGCCGGCCGCGCTTGTCCCGATTGGCATCATCATCGTGATGCGCGTGGCGCCTGAGTTCGTCATCAAGACGAGTCGGTGGATTCTGCGTCCGATTCCCGAGCATCTTCAGGAGCGTGTCGAATCGATACTGAGGGGATTCATCCTCGGGCTCGCGGCGATTTCGGGCGGTCGGCACCTTTTCTGGATTGCCCTGCATTCCCTGGTGCTCTGGCTGGTGACGGCCACGGCGCCATTTCTCCTTGGTTTCTGGGCATTTGGCGTGGAAATGGGTTCTTTTTGGGAAAGTCTGCTGTCGTCCTGGGTGCTCCTGGGCGCCGTGGGGGTGGCCGTGGCGTTGCCATCGGCTCCCGGCTTCATTGGCCCCTACCAGCTGGCCTTCAAGGCCGTGCTGGTGCGCTTTGGGATCGATCCGGCCACGGCTTTTGCCATGGGGATCGTCGTCTGGTTCATTTTCTGGCTGTCCATGACCCTGCAGGGAGCCGTCGCACTCCGTTACTCCCGGGTGCGTTTGTCTGAACTCCTGCGCTCTCGAGAGTAAAGCTTCCGTGAGGGAGAGCCGATAACTCCCCCAGATAGCTTTCCTTTCCCATTTGGCGAAGTCGGCCCGGCCTGCGCTTTAGAGCGCGGAAACCGGATGCGGCGACATCGTGCGATGGGGAGGGCTCTGTATACGGGGATGGGCGGCTGTGAACGAGCGGATCGGCGAGTTGTTGGTGAGGGAGAATCTTCTCTCTGCAGAGCAGTTGTCCAAGGCTCGCGCGGAAGCGGCGGCCAAGGGCGGACGCCTGGGCGCTCAGATTACGCAGCTCGGCTTTCTGGACGAAGGCGAGTTGACGGGTTTTGTGGCCAAGCAGTATGGCGTTCCTTCCATCGAACTCGACGAGTTTGAGATCGATCCCGGTGTCCTTGATCTGATCCCCTACGAGGTCAGCCAGAAGCACAACGTGATTCCGGTGAACCGGGCCGGCTCTACCCTGATCGTGGCCACCTCGGATCCATCCAACATCTCAGCGCTGGATGATCTGAAATTCCGGACGGGGTACAACATCCAGGCTGTCGTGGCGTCCGAAGCGGCGATTCGGCGGGCTCTGGATCGTCATCACGGGGAGGAAGACCTCCTTGAAGAGGTGATGGCCGACTTCGATGATGCCGGCATTGATTTCATTACCGAAGACGATGATTTCGATCCCGCCATGGCGACCAATGAGGCCGAGGATGCGCCGGTGGTCAAGTTGGTGAATCTGATTCTCAGTGACGCCATCAAGAAGTCCGCGTCCGATATCCACGTTGAACCCTACGAAAAGGTCTTTCGAGTCCGATACCGGATCGATGGCGTCTTGTATGAGGTCATGAAGCCTCCGGTCAAGCTCAGGAATGCGATCCTCTCGCGAATCAAGATCATGTCCGAGCTCGATATTGCCGAGCGACGACTTCCCCAGGACGGTCGGATCAAGTTGAAGCTGGGACGCGGACGCGAGATGGACTTCCGGGTGTCTGTGCTTCCGACCCTCTTTGGTGAGAAGATCGTGCTCCGGTTGCTGGATAAGAGCAACCTGCAGTTGGATATGACGAAGTTGGGTTTCGAGGTGTCGCAGCTCCAGGATTTCAAGCGGTGTATCCACCAGCCTTTCGGGATGGTTCTCGTGACGGGTCCCACCGGTTCGGGTAAGACCACCACCCTGTATTCCGCGCTGTCGGAATTGAACAAGACTTCAGAGAATCTCTCGACGGCAGAGGATCCTGTCGAATTCAATCTCTCAGGAATCAACCAGGTCCAGATGCACGAAGACATCGGGCTGAATTTCGCCACGGCTCTGAGATCCTTCTTGCGTCAGGATCCGGACATCATCATGGTGGGCGAGGTGCGCGATTTCGAGACCGCGGAAATCGCGGTCAAGGCGGCCCTGACGGGCCACATGGTGCTCTCCACCCTGCATACCAATGACGCACCCTCCACCGTGAATCGATTGCTCAATATGGGCGTGGAGCCTTTTCTCGTGTCCTCGGCAGTCAATTGCATCGTGGCCCAGCGTCTGGCTCGGAAAATCTGTCCCGATTGCGTGGAAAACGATCCCGAAGTCTCCAGCGAAGAATTGATGACAGCGGGTCTGAGTGAAGAGGAGTGCAGGAACTTCGTGCCCAAGCGAGGAAAGGGTTGCGGGAACTGTGCCGAGACGGGCTACAAGGGTCGTGTGGCGATCTATGAAGTGATGGTCATGACGGAAGAACTCAAGGACTTCGTGCTCAACGGGGCCTCTGCCGCTGAAATCAAGGCGGAAGCGATTCGAAGTGGGATGATGACATTGCGTCGGAGTGCGCTCAATAAACTCCTGGAAGACACAACCACCCTGAGTGAAGTGTTCAGGGTCTCGGCGTCGGACTCTTTCTGAGATCCGATCCGGGCGTTTGAAGGAAGAATATCCATGGCGAACATGCATCAACTACTCAGGGCAATGGTAGAGAAGGGTGGCAGCGACCTGCACATCACCACCGGTACGCCGCCTCAACTCCGTGTTGACGGCAAGCTGGTCCCGATGAAGTTGCCGCCACTCAATCCCCAGGAAGCGCGAACTCTCTGCTACTCGGTCTTGACCGACGCGCAGAAGCACCGTTTTGAAGAGACCAACGAGTTGGACCTTTCATTCGGGGTTCAGAAGCTCTCTCGATTTCGAGGCAATGTCTTCATGCAGCGGGGGAATGTGGCGGGTGTTTTCCGTGCGATTCCGTTCGAGATCAAGACTTTCGAGGAACTCGGTCTTCCGCAGATCGTCCAGGATCTGGCTCGCAAGCCGCGGGGGCTGGTTTTGGTGACCGGTCCCACGGGTTCAGGCAAGACGACGACCCTGGCCACGATCATCGATCAGATCAACCGGGAGCGAAACGAACACATCGTGACCATTGAGGACCCCATCGAGTACCTCCACAACCACAAGGGATGCGTGGTCAATCAAAGAGAGGTGGGTGCGGATACCTCCTCGTTCAAGGATGCGTTGAAATACATCCTCAGGCAGGATCCGGATGTCTGCCTCATCGGAGAGCTTCGGGATCTGGAGACGATTGAGGCCGCCTTGACGGTGGCCGAGACGGGTCACCTGGCTTTTGCCACTTTGCATACGAACTCGGCCGTTCAGACCATCAACCGGATCGTGGATGTGTTCCCGCCCTATCAGCAGTCGCAGATCCGTCAGCAGCTCTCTTTTGTCCTGGAGGGGGTTCTCAGTCAGACATTGCTCCCTCGGGCCAATGGGCCCGGGCGTGCTCTTGCGCTTGAGGTGATGGTTCCGAATCCCGCAATCCGGAATCTGATCCGAGAGGACAAGATCCATCAGATCTACTCAGCGATGCAGGTGGGGCAGGGCAAGTTCGGGATGCAGACCATGAATCAATCCCTGGCTTCTCTTGTGCAGACCCATCAAGTGACACGGGAAGACGCGGAGGGCAGGACTTCCGACGCAGAGGAACTTTCCAAACTGTTGGTGGCAGGAAGCCCTCCCGGGGGCGGAGTTCGACCTCAGGGCCGGAAGCGATGAAACGCAAATAGGGATAGATGGATCGGGTCTTGAATCCGGTCTGGGTCTTGGAGCCTTGGGGTTCCGGAATGGATGATTATGGCTGTGTACGCATGGGCGGGTAAGACAAGAGACGGAATTACCCGAAAGGGCGAGATGGAAGGACGCAGCATGGATGCCGTAATGGGGCAGCTGCGGACCCAGGGCATCCTGCCGGGGAAGGTGAAGCCGAAGTCCAAGGATCTGGAAGAGATTTTCACGTTCTTGCAGCCCAAGGTCACGGTCAAGGACCTGGTGGTCTTTACTCGTCAGTTCTCCGTGATGGTGGATGCGGGCCTTCCCCTGGTCCAGTGTCTCCATATCCTGGGAGATCAGCAGGAGAATTCGACCTTCAAGCGGGCCATCCAGGCCATTCGAGGTGATGTGGAGTCCGGAGCAACCTTTGCGGACGCCCTACGGAAGCATCCGAAGATCTTCGACTCGCTTTATGTGAATCTGGTGGCGGCCGGAGAGGTCGGCGGCATTCTCGACACGATCCTGAATCGTTTGGCCATCCAGTTGGAGAAACAGGACAAGCTCGCCAAGCAGTTGAAGTCTGCCATGGTGTACCCGACGACGGTCAGCGTGATCGCGGTGGCGTGTATCGTGCTTCTGCTGGTCAAGGTCATCCCGGTCTTCCAGAAGATGTTTGCGGATTTCGGGGGAGAGTTGCCAGGCCCGACCCAGATGGTGATCGACCTGAGCGAATGGCTTCAGGCCTATGTCCATTATCTGATGGGTTCCATCTTTGCCCTTTTTGCACTGTTCAGTCAGGCTCGGAGCCGGAGTCTCGCCTTTCGGAGGCAAACCGATCAGGTGGCGTTGAAGCTTCCGATTTTCGGGAACATCATCAAGAAGGTCGCCGTAGCACGCTTTACGCGAACACTCGGAACCATGATCTCGAGCGGTGTCCCGATCCTGGATGCGCTTGAAATCGTGTCCCGGACGGCGGGAAACGTCGTGATCGAGGAGGAGTTGCAGGCCACACGAATGTCCATCTCGGAGGGGAAGACGATTGCGGAACCTCTTCAGGACTCCCGGGTTTTTCCAGGCATGATGGTCCAGATGGTGGCTGTCGGAGAGGAGACCGGGTCCATGGAGATCATGCTGACCAAGATTGCAGACTTCTATGACGACGAAGTGGATACGGCTGTGGCGGGGCTGACTTCGCTGCTTGAGCCCTTGATGCTGGTTTTCATGGGCGGTTCCATCGGAACCATCCTGATTGCCATGTACCTGCCCATCTTCACGATTGCGGATTCGATCAACTGATCGTGTCCACGGACGCCCGATGGAAGGCATCACAGGAGATCGAGGGGGGAGCGGATGATTCCTGAGGAGGGGCAGACGGCGGGGTTGGAGCGCCTTTTCAGGGCACAGTTGGCCCTGGCGGGTCTTTCGGCCTTGATCCTGATTGGATTCGGCCCCGATGCCACCGCCGGCGCCTCTGGGACCTCTACCGGAATCTACCTGACGATTCTCCTGCTTGGGGTCTGTGCGGGGGCAGCGCATTGGATTGGCCCACGCGTGGGTTCTGTTTCGGACTGGGCTTCGATTCTGTCCTGTGTGGATTGTCTGGGCGTGACGGCGCTGTTGTACCTGTCCGGAGATCTTCGGTCTGGCTTTGTTTTCCTGTACCCGGTGATTGCCTTGTACGGAGCGACCTTCCTTTCGCGACCGAGGGCCTGGGGGCTCGCTTCCGTATGCGGAGCCGCGTATGGGTCATTGCTGGTGCTGGCTTTCTGGGGTCTGGTTCCAGGCGTAGAGGCCGTCGGAGATTCGGGCTTCTCAGAGGCCGCTTCCTGGAGGGCCTGGCTTGCGCTGATGGGCGCTCTGGCTTTGGCCGTGCTGCTCTCGGGCCGTCTTTCTTCCGAACTGCAGAGCACGGGAGAAGCCTTGCACGAAAGCACTCGCAATCTCGGCCGGTTGAATGATCTACACGATCAGATCATCGGCAGCATTACGAGTGGGCTCTTGACCACAGGATCTCGTGGTCAGATCAGTTCATTCAACCCGGAAGCAGAGCGGATTACCGGATTTTCGCGAAGTGATGTCATGGGAAGACCTCTTGATGAGATCATTCCGGGCGCTCATGTCCTCATCGGTCGTAGGGGAGGGCGCAAGAGCCGGGTTCAGACCCGAACCCGCCTGGAATACCGGAATGCATCGGGCGTCAGTCTCTTCCTGGGGGTGGCTTCCTCGCGTTTGATCTCAAGGGAGGGTCGGCCTCGTGGCCATGTGGTGATCTTCCAGGATGTGAGTGAAGTCGTCGGCATGGAGGATGCTCTTCGTAGAACCGAGCGCATGGCTGCGGTGGGCGAGATGGCGGCCAAGATCGCCCACGAGATCCGGAGTCCACTCGCTTCCATCGCGGGTTCGGTCCAACTCATGGTTTCTACGGGTGCGATACGCCAGGAGACGGAGGAGGCCGGCCGACTGACCGATGTCGTGTTGCGAGAATCCCAACGCTTGAATGCGTTGATCATGGACTTCCTGCAGTACTCGCGCCCCATTTCCCCTCTCCGCAAGGAGTTGCGCCTCGATCACGTTGTGAGAGAAGTGATGGTGTCGTTGGAGGCGTCCTGTCCGGATGCGATATCGATGAGTCTTTCCATGTCAGAGCCGGTGATGGCTTCCGCGGATTCCGAGCACTTGAAACAGGCGCTCTGGAATATCGCGACGAATGCACTGGAGGCCATGCCCGATGGCGGTGAGTTGGAATTCCTGATCCGACGGTGTGAGGCCCCTGAGGTCGGCGATTGTCTTGATCTTGAAGACGGCCCGTGGGCGGAAGTCTGTATTCGCGATTCAGGCCCGGGTGTGGATGTGGATGTGGAGGGCCGGATTTTTGAACCGTTTTTTACCACGAAGGCCGGTGGCAGCGGCCTGGGCCTGGCCACGGTTCATCAGATTATCGAAGCGCATGGGGGATCGGTCCGGGTGGAGAACTCGACATCGGGGGGCGCTGTGTTCAGGGTTCGTCTGCGTGGAATCGAGTCTGTGTCATGAGCCGGTGTGCGCACATCCTGGTGATCACATCCGAGCGGAGTTTGAGCGAACGTATTGATGTCTTTTTGCGTCGGAAGGAACATTCGGTCACCCATCTTCCCAGCGTGGAGGAGGCCTTGGGCTGTATCGAGACCGTGGATCCCGATCTGGTGATTCTCGATCTGCCCCGGTCCGCGGCCATGGAGGGCGCATTGTTTGAGGGCGCCTTGAATCTTGGCCTCCCGGTATTGGCCCTTGTACCCACTTCTGACGGTGCGGCCGTGGATGCTGCGATTCGAGAAGGGGCCAGTGCTTGTCTTGAGAAGCCATTGGATGCTCACACTTTTCGCCTGGCGGTGGACAGGGCTCTTGAGAAGGACTCCCCGGTGCTTCAGGCGGGCACTGTATGGGCAACGAGTCCGTCCGGGCGCGAAGCGGGGCAGCTGGTGGGTGAGAGCGAGGTCATGCAGCCTGTTTTCGACTTGATTGGACGGCTGGCTGCCACCAAGACCCATGTCCTGGTTTCAGGAGAAAGCGGAACGGGAAAGGAACTCGTGGCTCGAGCGATCCATGCTCAGAGCGCTCGCGCGAGGGGGCCTTTCGTGGCGGTCAATTGCGGGGCCATCCCCGAGAACCTGCTGGAAAGTGAGCTCTTTGGTCATGTGAAGGGCGCCTTCACGGGGGCTTCACGGTCGAAAGAGGGACTTTTTTCGGTGGCTTCAGGCGGAACCCTGTTCCTGGACGAGGTGGCGGAACTCCCCCTCTCCCTCCAGGTGAAACTGTTGCGAGTGATCCAGGACAAGGCACTGCGTCCAGTGGGTGGAACCATGGACAGGCCTCTTGATGTGCGGCTGATCTCGGCCACGAACCGAACCCTTCAGACCGAGGTGGATGAGGGGCGTTTTCGCAAGGATCTCTTCTATCGAATCAATGTGGTGGAAGTGGAATTGCCTTCTCTGCGCGATCGTCGAGACGACATTCCTCTTTTGCTGGGCCACTTCATGCGCAAGTACGCGCCAGGCATGGGAAGAGAGATCCGTACCGTCTCGGATGAGGCCATGCGAAGTCTGATCGCCTACGACTACCCGGGGAATATTCGTGAACTCGAGAACCTGGTGGAAAGAGCCATGGCTCTTGCGCGGACGGATGAGATTGATGTGGATCTGCTCCCGGCGAACGTGATCAGCGAAGCATCTTGTTCGCAGCCTGTGCTTCCACCTGCCGGGACGGGCGATCTTGAAGTGCTTCTTCGTGACTATGAATACGCTCTTCTTGAACACGCATTGAGGCAGAGTCAGGGTGTGAAGACAGAGGCGGCTCGACGCCTCGGGATCTCGTTCCGGTCCTTTCGCTACCGCTGGCAGAAGTTGGCCAGGACGAGGTCACGAGAAGACGAGTTGGGCGGTGAGGGCGAGGGGCCTGCATGAAGTCGGGTTGAACGGGCCTGACCTCAGATCCCATAGGCTTTGATTTTGTAGAGAAGCGCCCTGTGGCTGATGTTGAGCAGCTTGGCCGCGTGAGTTCGATTTTCGTTGGTTTGCTCAAGGGCGCGGCGGATGGTCTGGGTTTCGGCCCGCTGACGACTGCTCTTCAAATCGAATCTCTTCGAGTCGGTTTGGGAAGGATCTTCGCTCCCAGGGCAGTCGAAAAGATCCAGAGGAAGGTCCGTGGGGGCGATGTGATCCGAATTGCAGCGGCTGACGGCGACCCGGATCACCGCTTCCAATTCTCTCAAGTTCCCGGGCCAGGAGTGGGAGACGAGGTGAGCCATGGCCTGCTCGTTGATCCCCCAGACGACTCGCCCGTGGGTCTGGCTGAAGACCCGAGACCAGTGATCAGCGAGGATTGCGATGTCCTCACGGCGCTCACGCAGGGGAGGGATCGTCAGTCGGTTCAATTCGAAGCGATCGTTGAGCTCTTTGAGGAATGAAGCGGCCTGGACTTCGTGATGGAGGTCCAGGTTGGTCGAGGCCACGAGCCGGGGAAGGGGAGCTTCCGAGGTGCAGGAAGGGTCCTGGAGTTCCTTGCGCTCGAGGAACTGGAATATCTCGCTTTGCTCCTCAAGGCTGAGCCTTTCGATGTTGGATAGGAAGAGGGTTCCTCCCGCGGCGGTTTGAGTCGCCTGGAGAAATGATTCGAGAAAGCTCCGATTCTCTTGTTTCGACAAGGGGGGGTGGGTTTGACTGGATTCGTAGGCAAGGGTCGTGAAGGGCCCTGCGCGTTGAGCGGAAAGGTCGTGGAGCGCGCGGGCAATGCTTTCACGATGACTCCCTGCTTCTCCGAACAGAAGTGTGGGTTGATCGCTGAAGGCGGCATCTTCGATCCCCTCGAGCAGCGCGACCATTTCTTCCGACGAGCCGACGATGGGCGGCGGGGCCAAAGCGTTCGAAAGTTGTTCTTGAAGGGTTGTGATCTGCTGTTTGGCCGCCAACGTCACAGCGACCCGTGCCAGAGCACCCTCGAGCCTCTCCACCACAATGGGGCAATCGAGGGTTTCCCAGATGTTTACGGAGGTCGGTGTGTCTGTCCGTTCGCCCGCTTTCTTGAGCAGCAGGATCGGCGTGTTTGGAGCCATGTGCGCAAGCTGGGCGAGGAGGGGAAGTGCCTCGGTGTCCGGGGCATCCGGGCAGCTCAAGATCACGTCGAAGTGATGGTCCTGGAGGGCCTTGATGGCCTCAACGGCTGTTTTCGCGGACCGGCACCTGATCCTGAGGGTATCGAGAAGGGGCCGGATACCTTCGCTTTCGGCTGAATCGCTTTCCACGATCAGGATCTGCTGAATGGGCGAGAGGATGTTCATGTNTTCCTTCGGGGGTGGATGACGGATGGATTCCGCTTTGGGCCTGATTTTTCAGGAGTTCCCCCGACCCTGGGGGGATATCCGGTCTTTGATGCCTTATCGGTCAGAGAGGCGCCTTGGCTTGAGCCCNAGGGCCTTTCTGGTGGTTTTGAGCCCACCTTTTGGCCAGATCCGGAAGTGTGATCCAGCGCACAAAATTGAGTTGAATTCCCATCCCTCAAGTCCCTGAAAGATATGGCCGATGACGACTTCGTCCGTTGGAAGGGATTGACCCTCGAGCGGGCAGGGAGGCACTCCACGTTGTCTGAAAACCGAGTCAGGATCTGTCGCGAGAATCTCATGCTCAGCAAAGCCGAACTGGCTCGCCGGGCGGGGCTCTCGGCTTTGACCATCGACCGGGTGGAAGCAGGGCGTCCGTGTCGTATGGACACCAAGCGACGCATNCTCCGGGCCCTGGGTCTTGAGGTGGGCGATCACCAGTCGGTCTTCGGTCTCCCTGTGAGCGCCTTCTCGTTGGCTCCGCCCGTGGCCNCGGAGAAGGCCAGGACGTCTTCTTTTGACTCCTCGCGAGACGAGGCTGCGTTCCATGAGTCGAGGAGATCGCAATGAATATCTCGCTACCGAGCTTTGGGCGAAAGTCGGTGCTGGGTCTGGATATCGGCTCCAGTTCCGTCAAGGCTGTCGAACTCAATATCAAGGGNGCCGAAAAAGGTTTTGACCTGAAGGGATTGGGTGTGGCCTCCATGCCCGCAGAGTCCATTGTTCAGGGAGCCTTCCTCAACTCGGGCGCGATTGTCGACACGATTCGAGAAGCTGTTGAAGTCGGGCAGATCGAGAGCAAGGAAGTCGTGGCGGCGGTGTCGGGTCTTTCCGTGATTGTGAAGAAGGTCAGCCTTCCGGTCATGACGCGTGATGAATTGGCGGACCAGATCCAGTGGGAAGCCGAACAATACATCCCCTTCGATGTGAATGAAGTCAACCTGGATTTCCAGATCCTGGAAGGCGAGTCCGCCGAGGATCAGATGGAAGTCTTGTTGGTCGCGGCCAAGAAGGATCTGATCGACGATTACGTTCACGTGATTGCCGAAGCGGGGCTGAAGCCNGTTGCNATCGATATCGCTTCCTTCGCTGTAGAGAATGCTCATGAGCTCAACTACGAATCCGGANCAGAGGGTGTCACCGCTCTGGTCAACGTCGGGGCTCAGGTCGTCAACATCAATGTGGTTCAGGATGGTGTTCCTGCATTCACCCGGGACATCACNACCGGCGGGAGTCAGTACACAGAGCAGATCCAGAAGGCTCTTTCGATCAGCTTCGATGAGGCTGAAAGGCTCAAGCGGGGCGGGGCGGTGGGTGAAGAAAGCCAGGATCTGGTCCCCCAGGAAGTAGAGCATGCCATTCGCTCCATGACAGATTCCCTGGTGGGTGAGATTTCCCGCTCTCTGGACTTNTTTACGGCGACGTCGGTCGAGAGCCGGATCGAGCGGGTCATGGTCTGCGGCGGCGGATCCCAGATGTCGGGTTTTGTCGAGACCTTCCGAGAACGAACCGGATTTGAAGTGGACGTGCTGGACCCTCTCGCCAAGATGATTCCGAACAACAAGTTTGATCCCGAGTTCTTGCAGCAGGTGGCTCCCTCTCTCGGAGTGGGCGTCGGCCTNGCGACACGGAGGATTCAGCACTGATGTTGGAGGTCAATCTGCTCCCGCATCGGGAGGCCAAGCGTATCGCGGACCTGCGTGAGAGTGTGATCGTACTCTTGCTGGGGGCCCTTCTTGTCATGATGATCGCCTTCATGCTGGATTCTCGTGTGACGGGACAGCTCGATCGGGCGGAGATCACCATTGGTCAGCTTCAAAACAATATTGCCCAGTTCAAGCCCCAGCAGGATCGGGTGGCTGAGTTCCGGGCCCAGAAGAAGGACCTGGAAGAAAAATTGAGCGTGATCCGGAGGCTTGATCTGGCCCGCAAGGGACCCGTTCGGGTGTTTGATGAATTGGCGGCACGCACGCCGGATCGACTCTGGCTCACCGAGATCTCGGCGCGCGATGGACGCCTCTTTCTCGAGGGAAACAGCCTGGACAACGATGTCATTGCGGACTTCTTGAGATCCCTGGGTTCTTCCGAATATCTCGGAAATGTGGATCTCATTCGAACGGATGGCGATACGGCGGTCGAAGGAGTCCGGNTGGTTGAGTTCGAGATCAGTACGGATCTGGTCATTCCGGACCCTGAAATGAATGCGGGATCCACCGCGAATCCGGCCGGGGCGTAGAGGATATTCAG
>NZGT01000158.1 GCA_002691025.1 Spirochaeta sp.
AGTAGAAGGCCCAACCCACAGGCCCCCAGTGAAAGATTCCGTAACTGGCCGCCCACCCGATTGCCTCGGAAGACCCCGGTTCAAGCCCGAACGGGGGCGCGGTGTAATAGAAAACCCACTCGGCGGCACCCCAGTAAAGGAGAGAGGCGCCGATTCCAGCACAGAACAACATGGCCGCCCAACTGAAGCGCGAGTGCGTGGGGGGCGTGTTCCCCAGGCGAATCGAACCGAAGGGACTCACGGCGATGTAGGTCAGGAAGCCGGTCACGAAAATGGCCAGCAGGATGTAGAGGATGCCGAGTTCTCTTGTCAGGAATCCAAAAAGAAATTCGATCACGGCGGTGGTTTCGTCCGGCACGACGACGATCGGGACGATCACACCCAGCAGCACGAGACTCCCGAGTCCGAAGATCAAGCCATCCACCTGAACTGGTTCTGTCGGTCTCATGCGGGTCCTCCGGGTGAATCGGAGAGCATGGTCGATCTCCCCGGCGGAATCAAATCCGCCTCGGCCAGTCGCGGGGCGGCCGGACGCCCCCTGGTCCTCGGGGCGAAGCTTTGACGGAGTCCGGTCGAGAAGCGGATCCTTGGGCTCCATCCGGGTCGTCTGCTCCTGAACGGGGTATGGTAAGAGACAGAAAGGAGGCACGCCGAATGACGCAACGAACCGTCATAGCTCGAACGCTGATCGCCATGGTGTTCGTGTTTTTCCTGGCCGGATGGTCGGGACCGAGTGGAGCCGAGGAAGCAAACCAAAACCGATACCGCGCCATGTTTGGAGAACTCCCGGCCGATATGGCTACACAGGAACGTCCCATGACTCCCGAGCGGGTGGCTCTGGGGCGACAACTGTTTTTCGAGACACGCCTCTCGAAGGGGCAGGATATCTCGTGCAATTCCTGCCACGGCCTCGACAACCACGGGGTGGATGGAGAGCCCACCTCGCGGGGCCACAAGGGGCAGCGTGGCGGGCGCAACTCACCCACGGTGATGAATGCGGGCCTTCATGTGGCGCAGTTCTGGGACGGAAGGGCGGCAGATCTGGAAGAGCAGGCCAAGGGCCCCATCTTGAATCCGATCGAAATGGCCATGCCTTCAGAAGAGCGAGTGGTCGAGGTCCTCGAGTCGATCCCTGGGTACCCTCCACTTTTTGCGGCGGCCTTTCCGGACACGTCAGATCCGGTGACCTACGAGAACATGGCCATCGCCATCGGCGCATTTGAACGGGGACTTGTCACCCCGTCGGCCTTCGACCGCTACCTTGCCGGAGACGATGCGGCCCTTTCTCCCGCGGCGCGCGCGGGACTGGATAAGTTCGTTTCCCTGGGTTGTGTCAGCTGCCACAATGGCCCGGGCTTCGGCGGAGGTCTCTATCGGATTCTGGGCCAGGTGCACCCGTACAGCACCGGTGACGTCGGTCGCTTCGCCGTGACGGGAAAAGAAGAGGACCGGAACGTCTTCAAGGTGCCTTCGCTTCGCAACGTGACCGAGACCGGCCCCTGGTTTCATGACGGAAGCGTGGTGGAGTTGGACGAAGCCGTGCGCCTGATGGGGTGGCATCAATTGGGCGTGGGGATCTCACCCAACGACCGGGCGCAGATCATCGTCTTCCTGGAAGCCTTGGCGGGTGAGCCGGACCTCGATTACGTCAGCATGCCGAGCCCGCTCCAGTCGGGGCCGGATACCCCTGTGGTGAACCCTGAGGGATAGCCATCACGACAGACCCGGGGATTTGGGCGAGGAACGTGGTTATCTCGTCCAGGTCCCGCTCTGTTGGCTGCCGTCTTCACTGGTGAGGCGGTACGTGCCGCTCGAATCCGTTTGGTAACAGAACTGGGCATAGGTCTGCGGTCCCAGGTCTCCGCCCAGTACGGATGAGAGGTAAAGGCTGAAGTTGGCCTTGTTGGAGAGATCGATATTGAAGATGCTGGCTCCGTATGCCTTCGGGTAATAGGCAAAGGAGGAACTGACAACCGGCTGCAGGGTCTCGCTACAGTCCAGGAGGGCTTCAGAGACTTCAATCGTCCCTGTCTGGTAGGTGCCCTGTGCAACGTTGTTCTGGTTTGCGGAAACGACATCCAGCGCACCGACGGTTCCGGGAATAGTGCAGTACTCACCGCCACTACCGGACTGAACCGTGAGAAGGAAGGTCGCGGGAACCGGTTCGGGTGCGGTGGCGGGAAACCCAGGAAAGGCTGGAAAGCACGCTGAGACAGTCCCGTTCCACGCAAAGCACGCCGGGGCGGTGCCAACACCGTCGCAGCTCAGACCTGTACTGCCCGAGGCGTCGCCTTCGTTCTGGCTGCACGCAAAATTGAGGAGGAGCGCCGCGGCTCCTATGGTTAGTAGTACTGCTCTCATTCAATGTCTCCGGTCTGGAACAAAGGAATTTATTCGGCCGAGCATAGCAGAAACCCTTGAATTTCCTGATTTCGCGCTGGGTCAAACTGAAGTTTGATGGAATCATCGGCCAGCGCGGGGTCGATCCGACTGGGCCATCTCGGTTAGCTCAGGCTCACTCCGGGCACGGGGTAATGGGTGGCAATCGCGGAGCCCTTGGGCCCAAGGAGAGACAGGCCCCGCAGTAGCCTACGATAAAACAAGTGGATCAGCGCCTCATCGTGGGCCCCGTCGTCGACTTGGATGAACTTTTCAAGAGCCGCGTCGCCAGAGAAAGATGAATCAGGGCGAAAGCCGAGGAGGCCGCTTGCCTCGTCAAGATCCGCGCTTTCGACCTGGAGTCCAATCTGGCTGGCTCTCTCGAGATGACGAGCCAGTCTAAAAGCACTGCGTGTCTGGTGCGCTTCCTGCGGGTCGCTGGGTGTGAAGTGACGCAGCCAGTCCACGAGGAGCGTGTGGGCAGGCTGGGTGGGGGCGGGACTCGGGGGCATTTCTTCCACGGGTTCGAGGGCCACACCCACGATATCGGCCAGCGCTTCGATGGCATAGAGATTCGTTTCCGTGCACCAACGAAGATTCATCATGTAGTCGGAACCGGCCGGGGGCTCCGCCAGCGCGGCGTGAAAAGCCAGTTGGTTGCAGAGCGCGAACGAAAAATAGTGATGGCGAATGGCTTCGCGGTTCACGCGTTGCCCCGACTCTGCTTCGTAGCAGCCATAGAGACGATCGAAGTCGCTGAAGCCGATCTCTCGCGCCCGCATCCGAAAACCGGCGAGATCCATCATGGGGTCTCCGAGATGTCCGATCTCGAGATCAATCAGCGTCTGGAGGCGGGAATGATCGTGGAGGAACTGCCCGGTATCCCAGAGGATGACACTCTCCCGTGCTGAGGCGGGCGGAGGATTGCGTCGGAGCCAATTCAGCGTGAACTCAAGAAAGGGATCCGGCCGTTTCTTGTTGGCTCGATAGGCTTTTTCATAGACCTCCATACCGATGCGCCCCGGAGCGGAGTTCTCACCGGCCCGTATGATGTCGGCCTCGATGAAGGAAGTCGTATCGAGAGCATGAATCTGGGCCAGGGCCTTCATGTAGCTTTCCATGATCCCAGCGCGTGCCTCGACGGGGGTCTCGTTCAAGTGCTCGACGCCCTCCACCCGATCCATCACGTAAGCGGTGGGTTCGTCCATCCAGCCATGAACCCGGGGCACTGGGATGCCATGATCGTGAAGTAACTTCTGGAGCCTCATCTCGTGGTTAAGGTCAAAGCCGATGCGAGCGTCGACCCGTTCACCCCGTACATAGAGTCGGAGTGTTTCAGAGCCTCTCTGCGCCTCGACGAACCATGCCGGCCGCCAGCGCGGCTGTCGCTCAAGTCCAATGACTTCCGCGTCGAGATGGCGCCGGATCCAGTCGATGATTGCTTGTTCCTGTCCCTCGGATTCCATCTTTTCCCGCCTGTGCCTCGTTCAGGTCCGGTGGCCCGCGCCCTGAGTCAGGCGCGCTGGGCTGCAGAAGCCTTCTGTCGGCTTGTAGGCAGGGTACACCCCTTGCGGCCACCGGTCCCCCCCATAGGGGATTGCCGGATTTTCGATACGAGTCAGACTATGGCCATCCATTTCATGAAAACCTCTCGGGTCTGAAGAAAGACTTGAGTCAGCTGACAAAGGAGAAGCTCGTGGGTGAAGCCTATATTGTGGGGGCCGCAAGAAGCCCGTTGGGGAAACGAAAGGGCGAGCTCGCGGGCATGCATCCCGTGGACCTTCTGGGCTCTGTGCAAAGCGGACTGGTTTCGCGTCTGGGACTGGAAGCGAGTGAAATCGACCAGGTGATCGGTGGCTGCGTTTCCCAGGTGGGCGAGCAGAGTTTCAACGTCGCACGCACAGCTTGGCTAGGAGCCGGCCTCCCGATTGAAGTTCCCGCCACCACGGTAGACAGCCAGTGTGGATCGAGTCAGCAGGCCAGCACCCTGGCCTCGGGTCTTGTGGCCTCTGGCATGGAAGACATCGTGATGTCATGCGGGGTCGAGTGTATGACCCGTATTCCGCTGGGATCCAACTCCAAGTATCAGGGACGTCCCATCTCCCCGCACTACCTCGAGACGATTGGGGGCTTCAATTCCCAGTTCGAGGGGGCCGAGATGATTGCCCGGGACTGGGAGATTACCCGCGACGATACCGATGCCTTTGGGTTGCGGAGCCAGGACTTGGCCCGTAAAGCCTGGGACGCGGGAAACTTTGAAGCGGAGATCATTCCCATCGAAGCCCCTGTCCTCGACGGCGAAGGAGAACCCACAGACGAGATGAGGACCATCCACCGGGATGGAGGCCTGCGCGACACCACCCTTGAGGGTCTTTCACACCTCAAGCCGGTAGTGGAAGGCGGCATCCATACGGCCGGAAGTTCCTCTCAGGTGACCGATGGGGCTTCGGCGGTGGTCTTCGCATCCGAAGCCGCGGTCAAGCGACTCGGCCTCAAGCCGCGGGCGCGGATCGTATATTCCACCATTGTGGGCTGCGACCCGCTGAAGATCCTGGAAGGCCCGATCCCGGCCACCAAGAAGCTGTTGGACCGAACGGGAATTTCCATGGGCGACATCGACACCTTTGAAGTCAATGAGGCCTTCGCGAGCATTGTGCTGTCCTGGCAGAAGGCCTGTGGGCCTGATCCCGCTCGCGTGAATCCCAATGGGGGCGCCATTGCGCTTGGCCATCCGACGGGGGCCACGGGAGACCGCCTCGTGACCACGGCGCTCCACACGCTGGAACGAACGTCGGGTCGATACGGCCTGATTGCCATGTGTTGTGGTGGTGGACTCGGGACAGGAACCATCATCGAACGGCTCGACTGAACCGTTTTCCAAGCAGAAGGTCCGGACGGCGGCTTGCGCGGTCCGGACCGTGAGCCTGCTGGGCCTGGGTCGAGGTGGATCGAAGGTCTTCGATCGCTTCACTGCGGGACAGAGCCCCGTCTCTGCCTGCCCGGGTTCGGACTCTAGAGAAGGGGCGGAAGATGGAAATGCGCGACAAGGTCGCAATCGTCACGGGTGCGGCTAGCGGGATCGGCGAGGGTGTCGTTCGGCGTTTTGCCTCCGAAGGGGCGCGCCATGTGGTCGTCGTGGATCGGAACGAGCAGGAAGCGGCGCGCGTGGCCTCGGACATCGGGGGAACGAGCTTTGCCCTGGACGTGAGCGACGAGGGGGCCATCCGGTCCCTGGTGAACTCCGTCGAGCAAGAGCACGGGGCCGTGGATCTATTCTTTTCGAATGCCGGCTACGTCACCGTGGGCGGGTTGGAAGCGCCGGTGGAGGATCTCCAGCGGATGTGGGGGGTGCATGTGCTGGCTCACATCTATGCGGCTCGAGCCGTCCTTCCTGGGATGATCGCGCGGGGGAGTGGGGCGCTTCTGAACACCGCCTCCGCGGCCGGCCTCTTGTCCCAGTTTGGTTCACTTCACTATTCCATCACCAAGCACGCCGCTGTGGCGCTTGCTGAGTGGCTCGCGATTACACATGGCCACCAGGGCATTCAGGTGTCGGTCCTGTGTCCCCAGGCGGTGAAAACCAATATCGGACAGAACAGCCCCGATCGAGACAAACTCGGCGACCTGACGGCGGACGAAGACGGTGTAGCCAGTTCGGACGGCGTCCTCCAGCCGAGCGATGCCGCGGACGAGGTCATGAGCGCTCTGGCCGACGGGCGCTTCCATATCCTCACCCATCCTGAAGTGGGAGAATACGTGCGCCGGAAGGGCGCCGACGTCGACCGCTGGATCGGAGGCATGCAAAGATGGCAGGGGAGCCTCTTTGAAGGAGATGCTCATCCCGCCGAGTGGTTGACTCGGGCCTTTGCGGATGACTCCAAGAACTGAATATCCTGACCCGTACCGGGCGGGAAGAGAATCAAAAGAAGAGGAATACGATGATTGAAACGTCGCTATTTGATCTGAGTGGGAAAGTCGCCATTGTGACTGGTTCATCGAAGGGGATTGGAAAAGCCATCGCGATGGCGATGGCGGAACACGGGGCCAAGGTGGTGATCTCCAGCCGGAAAGCCGAGGCCTGCGAGGCTGTGGCCGCCGAGATCAACGAAGCCTGCGCGAACAAGGGCGGAGAGGCGGTTGCCATTCCCGCGAATATCGGAAAGAAGGAAGAACTGGAGGCCCTGGTCGCGGGCACGCGGGAAAAATGGGGACAGATCGACATCCTGGTCTGCAATGCGGCGGTGAACCCCTACTACGGGCCCTCGAAGGACACGCCTGATTCGGCCTTCGACAAGATCATGTCCTCCAATGTGAAGTCGAACCACTGGCTCTGCCATATGGTCCTCCCGGAGATGGTCGAACGCAAGGATGGAGTCATCCTGATTGTTTCAAGTATCGGTGGCCTCAAGGCAAGCACGGTCATCGGGACCTACAATATTTCAAAGGCCGCCGACTTTGCGCTGGTGCGCAATCTCTCGGCCGAGTATGGACCCCACAACATTCGCGTGAATGCGATTGCGCCGGGTCTGATCCGGACTGATTTCGCTCGCGCTCTGTGGGAAAATCCGAAGATCCTCGAGGCGGCCACGGCTACGACCCCGCTGAAACGGATCGGTGAGCCCGAAGAACTCGCCGGCGTCGCCGTGTTCCTGGCGTCTGCCGCTGGGACGTTTGCGACCGGTCAGAACTTTGTCATCGACGGCGGCCAGACCATTGTCTGAGCCAGAGTCTCTCCTGGGAGGGACTTTGATCGGGCCACGGACCGAGGAGGAATAATGAGTCAAGACCTGCCTGGGGAGATCCGCTCCGACGAACGTTTCGACGAGTCCATACTCGCTCGCTACCTGAAGGAACAGGTTCCCGAGTTGGAGGGCGACATGTCGGTGGAGCAGTTCCACGGCGGGAGTGCGAACCTCACGTATGCGGTGAGCTTCGGAGACACGCAGTGCGTCCTGCGCCGTCCCCCTCTGGGCCCAGTGGCTCCCCGTTCCCACGATATGAGACGGGAATTTCGTGGTCTGGACGCACTGGCCCCGCTTTACCCGCACTCGCCGCGTCCCATCCATCTGTGTGAAGATGAATCCATCATCGGGGCCGTTTTCTTCCTGATGGAGCGAAGAAACGGGGTGGTGATCCGTAACGAGTGGCCGGAGTCCCTGCCGGATGATGAGTCTCTCCGCCGCAGGATCAGTGAGTCCATGATTGATGCGCTGGCTGATCTTCATTGCGTCGATCCGACCCGACCGGAAGTGGCCGCTCTGGGAAAGCCAGAAGGCTTCCTGGAACGCCAGATCACGGGCTGGGCGGGGCGCTGGGAGCGGGCCAAAACGCGGGAGTTGGCCGAAATGGACGGGCTACGCGACTGGTTGCTGGAAAACAGGCCCACGTCCAATCAGGTCTCGGTGCTGCACAATGACTACAAACTCGACAACACCATCTATGACCTCCAGGACCCCGGCCGTCTCGTGGGTGTGTTTGACTGGGACATGGTGACACTCGGTGATCCGCTGGTCGATCTCGGAACGCTCCTGGGTTACTGGTCCCAGCCAAGCGATGTCGGGCCCCGAGCTGCCACAGGAACGCCGGTGAGCAAATGTCCCGGCTTCCTGACCCGAGAGGAGTTGACGGAGCGATATCAGGAAAGAACCGGCTTTGATCTTTCCGATCTCTCGTTCTACGAGATCTTTGCTCTCTTCAAGACCGCTGTGGTGGTGGAGCAGATCTACGTGCGTTGGGTCAAAGGCCAGACCAAAGATGCTCGATTCGAGGCCCTGGGTTCCCTGACTCCGGTTCTTGCGGCCGCGGCCCGAGAGTGTATTTCGAACTAGGGTCAGGTCATGGAAAGAGCCTCAGGCCCTCTTCCGCCAAGGGAGCCCAGAAGAAGAGGCCGTGAGTGTTGTTCTCCTGGACAGCCTTGTATTTCTCCAAGTGGCCTCGGAGTAGAATGTTTTCAGTGATCGCCGGGGAAGGCGCCTGAGACGAAGCGAGACGCTCCTGGCCCTAGAGAAAAAGCGAGAGAGCGAATGCGGCTCCGGTAAAGAGAAGAGCCACGAAGGTGTAGGGCATGACCTCGCGAAGGCGGGCACCGGAAATGGTAATCACCGGAATCAGCGTCAACGGTTGAATCAGATTGGTCCACTGGTCACCGAGCGCCACCGCCATGGCGACTCTGGGCAGGTCGGCACCGGCTTCTAGGGCCGCCGACATCATGAGCGGGCCTTGTACGGCCCATTGCCCCCCTCCGGAAGGAATGAAGATATTCAGGAGGCCCGCGGAGAGGAACGCAAAGAAGGGGAGCGTGACCGGGGTCGAGATCGACGCAAAGAACTCGATGATCATGGAGGCGAGGCCCGATTCGGCGATGACTCCGGCAATTCCGGCATAGAACGGATATTGCAGGAGGAAGGGAGCGGCGACTCTTCCCCCTTGAATGATGATCTGGGCGTAGCGCCCCGCAGAGCCAGCCAGGGCGACTCCCACAAAGAGGAATATGAAGTTGAGGATATTGAGTTCGAGCCCCTCGGCCCGGGCCAGGAAGTGCCAAAGCACATAGGCCAAGGACATGAGGAGGATGGGGAGTATGAGCCAGGGTGACTGGTCCATGCGCTGGGCGGGGCTGAGCGCATCCGTCTCTTCTGGAGCCGCTTCGTCTTGGCCGGACCCCGAGAACTCCTGGATGACGCTTTCATCACCGGGATGGAGTCGCGCCATGAGAGGCGGGAGGATGACGAGGATGAACAGCGCCAGCGAAAGGTTCCAGAGGGTGAAGATCGTTTCNCCCGTGGGAATGNGTCCCACTTCNTCCTCCAGGAAATGGCCGGGGGTAGCCAGAACAAGGCCGATCGAACTGGTCAGACCCTGGTGCCAGATCACAAAACCGGAAAAGGCCGAGGCCACAAGAAGAGGGTAGTGGACGCGAATTCCCTTCTCTTGGCAGGCCGAGCCGATGGCGCGGGCGATGATTCCGGCCGAGACCAGACTCAGCCCCCAGGAGAAGAGAGCCAGGACGCCCGTCAAGAAGCACGCCGTCATNTAGGCCGCCCGNGCCGACCGAACCAGACCGGCGGCTTTCTTCAGAAGACGTTGGACAGGGACCGTGGCCGCGAGCGCGTAGCCCAGGAGCAGGGTGAGTGTGATTTGATTGGTGAACGTAAGGAGGTTCCAGAAGCCATCNCCCCAGGCCTCGACGGTTTGGCTCACGGGGTAGTGGGCCAGCCCCACTGCACAAACGGCGGAGATCAAGGTCAGGATCAAAGCGACGGAGAACGCGTCCGGCATCCAGCGAACAAAGAGGTCGGCCCACCGATTCATGAGAGTCCTGGAGTCCCTTCAAGCCCATTCCGGGGCTGCTTTCCCTGTCTGGACGGCTACTGTAGTGGCCTTCGGGAGATTTGGCGGCCCCCCAANCCAGGGCCTCGTGGTCCATGCAGGATGGCGAGAGGCCGCTTCANGCTTCCAGAAAGAGGAGTGGACGAGTTGGCANGGATAGTCCCGCTTGGGGAGTCGACGACAGAACCCCTCGGTGGCAAGGCGGAGGGTCTCACNAGGCTGATCGGGCTTGGCTTTCGCGTACCCGCCGGGTTTGTCATCGTCGGAGCCAGCCGNGGGAATCTGCCGGACGGGCTGATCCAGGCCTGGAAGGATCTCGGCGAGGGCGCTGTGGCNGTGCGTTCTTCGGCCCTGGACGANGATGGGGAAGCCACCTCTTTTGCCGGTCAATTCTCGACCTTTCTCGATATCGAAGATTCAGCCGNCCTGATCGAGGCCGTGGAGGGNTGCCTGGCTTCCGCCGAGGGCGATGTGGCTCAGGCCTATCGGGACGGGCGCGCAGACGCGGAGGAGNGCGTGGCTCCNATGTGCGTCCTGGTCCAGAAGATGGTGCCNGCCAAGGCGGCCGGAGTCTGCTTTACCGTAGACCCGGTNAGCTCGCGCCGAGATCTCCTGGTGGTGGACTCGGTGGCCGGGCTCGGAGAGAAGCTTGTCTCCGGAGAGGTCAGTGCGGATCATGATGTCTACGTGCGATCCGCTGAGCGATGGAGCGAGCGCGACCCGGCGGCCGACGAGCCGGCGCTGAGCGTGGCTCAACTCGATGAAATCAAGTCGGGTGCGCTGCAGGCGGAGGCCGCCATGGGGCAGCCTCTCGATCTCGAGTGGGCCATCGATGCGGCAGGGGAACTCTTCTGGTTGCAGGCCAGGCCCGTAACCACCCTGGGTGCGGACCCTCGCGAGCTGGATACACCNCTTCCTTGCGCGGACGACGTGTGGACCCGCTGNAATGTGGGCGAAATGATGCCCGGGGCAGTCTCGCCTCTTACGTTTTCGACCTGCGCACGCGGGATCGAGATGGGTTGGCAAGACAACGCCATTGCGATCGGGGTGCAAAAAGAACGCGATCCCCGCCAGAGTTATGTGGTCATGTTCCTGGGGCACCTCTTCATCAACCTGTCGGAAGGAGCCCGGTTCTCCGCGGAAGTCACCGGGGCGAGTGCGGACCAGCAGTCGCTTGCGATCTGTGGACGAATCGTGCCGGAGGTTTCAAACCCGGTAGCGGCATCCTGGGGAGTCAGGCTCCCGCGGATCCTGCGCCAGGTTCGCCAACTNCTCGCGGTAAAGCGGAATATTCGTCGCNTGGAGGCTCTGGCCGAAAAGCCCCTNGCGAAAGGGAANGATGCCCGCGAGAGCTGGCTNGCNATCGATACCCAACTGGAGGACCTCTACGAAGCCTACGCTTTGCATCTCCAGGTTTCCTCGGTGGCGGGCGCGATGGCCCCGATCCTTCTTGGAATCCGGGCGGGGCAGAACGCCGAGCCCTCCCTCGACGACCATGCTCGTGTGGCCGCAGTGCTGGCAGGGGCACAGGATGTAGAGAGTGCGGACATCGTGGCGGGTCTTGAATCCCTGGCCGAAATGATTGTGGCCGATGATTCGGCGCGAACCCGTTTTGAAGAGCGCGACCTCGAGGCCGTGGGAGCGTGGCTTGGGGGGGACACAGCAGGCGAGGTGGGGAACGCGTACGCCGGGTACCTGAAGAAGCATGGGCATCGCAGCGTAAGAGAACTCGATATCCGTCAGCCGGAGTGGGCCGAAGATACTCGTCCCGTCGTGCAGGCTCTCGCGCATCAGGTGCGCCTGCGGGCCAAACCGATGGCGTCGCGACCCGCTTCCTCGTCTCCCGCGAAGCCGATGGATCTGGAAGGCCGAGGCGAGCGTATCCTCCAGTTCCTGACACCGTGGGCCCATCGTGCGGTACGAAACAGGGAACGCGCAAAGTCGCTTCTGGTCTCCACCACAGTCCGGTTCAAGCGGGCCTACCGAGGTCTTGCCCAGCAGTTGGTGGACGAAGGGCGGCTTCCCGATCCGGATGCCGTCTTTTTCCTGCTGCACGAAGAACTCGGAGAACTGGTCCGCGCTCCGAGCACGGATTCCATCTGGGCCGACCAGGCAGTCTTACGGAGAAAGGCGCTGGCCTATCAGGAAACCCTGGACTTTGCGGACGTCGGACAGGGCATCCCACAATCCGAAGAGGGACACGAAGATGCGGATCCCGATCTGCCTGAGGGACGCATCGTGGGGAAACCCGTGAGTCGAGGCTGCGCGGAGGGCCGGGCCCGGGTCGTTCAGTCTCTTGAAGAGGCTCAGGCCATTGAGCCCGGAGAGATCCTCGTGGCTCGGATCACGGATGTCGGCTGGACGCCGTTTTTCGGGGTGATCGCCGGGCTGGTCACGGATCTCGGGAGTGCCGTGTCACACGGGGCGGTGGTCGCGCGGGAGTACGGGCTCCCCGCAGTGCTGAACACGCGATCCGGAACCCAGCGAGTGCGAACCGGCGACTGGGTGCGCGTGGACGGCGACCGGGGATGGGTCGATATCGTGGAGCGGAGCGAAGCGGAGGCCTCGGCCGACTGAAGCCGCGGGGCTTCCCGTACCGGTTCCTCCTTGATGTCGACGGGGGTCTTCTTGACTATGATCCGGATATCCCAGGGTCCTTCGCGGGCTCGGTGTTCGTCTCGAGTTGAAACACGGGCCACACCCGGCCTGTATCAGGATTGGACCCATGACCCGCCGACGCAAATCCGTTCTGCCGAACGAAGAGGGCATCTGAAGTGAGCGCCCTGGGTATATCCTTCCTTGTGGCCACGCTGCTGATCTTCCTTTTCCGGCGGATTGGACAGCCGACCATTGTGGCCTGCATCGTGGGGGGCTTCCTGCTGCAGTTCTTCAGGCCGTCGATCCCCCCCTTTCACATGGATACGCTGCTCGACCTGCAGACACTGGGGATTGTCCTTCTTCTGGTGGTCGCGGGAATGCAGGTGGATGTGGATCAGGCTCTTCGCAACTGGCGCATGCTCTTGCTGGCGGGCATGCAGGTGGGAGTCGGGCTTCTTCTGGGCGCGCTACTCACGATCGGGGCTTCCTCCTTGGGATGGATGTCGGTTCAAGGGAATGCAGGCATTGCGGTTTCCGCCTTGTGTTTGACGCTTTCGTCCACCGCTCTCGTGGTAGAGGGTCTACGAAGCCGGGGCGCTGCGGATACGCCCTTCGGTCAGGCGATTCTTCTGCTCATGCTCTTTCAGGATGTGGTGGCCGTGATCGGGCTTTCCCTGATCGGGCTACCCGGAAACGAGGGGTTCAGTGCGGCGGCGGGTTCTCCGTCCTTCCTCTTTTTGCAGTTCGTGGGGGCCACCGTGGTGGCGGTACTGATCGGTCGCACCGTGATGGTGAAGATCATCGAGAAGATCCGTTACGACGAGGGACTTTTGCTCATCTTCGTGCTCGGTTGGGCCGCCGGCCTCGGAGGGATTGCCGTCGAGAGTGGATTTTCACCGAGCGTGGCGGGGTTCCTGGCGGGTGTCGCACTTTCGTTCACGCCTCACAAGTCGGCGATCGAGGTCCGGATCGAGCCTCTCAAGGTGTTCGGTGTCACCATCTACTTCATCTTCCTGGGGTCCACGCTCCCGGTAGGTCATCTCGGATGGCATCAGTTGTGGCCCATCGTGCTGGCCACGGTCTTGATCGTGGCCGTTCGCCCGTGGACCACAGCCTGGCTGGCTCGTGCCACCGGCATGGCCCCGCGTGACGCCTCGCGGTTCGGACTCACCATCGGACAGGGGTCGGAGTTTTCCATGGTGCTCGCGGCAAGTGCGTATCATGCCAAGATCTTTGATGAATCCGCGTTTCTGGTGATCGTGATGGCCTCGGTCCTGAGTATGGTCTTGTCGTCCTGGGTCGAGATCGTGTTCCGACGCCGAGGTCGAGAGGGGCGGATCGAAGAGGTGGATGGCGTCGATGCCATGGAGGCCGACCCGGCTGCCTGAGTCCGGCTCCCGGACTCGCCTTCCACCCCGGGCCCTTGCCGCTGAGGCAGAGTCCCGTCGCTAGGCTACGTTTCAGCCTTCCCCACGACGAAAGGATCCACTTTGGCCAACGCGATGATCACAGGAAGCGGACTCTGGACGCCGGATCACGGCATCACGAATGCGGAGCTGGTGGAGTCATTGACAGGGGCGGTCCAGGCCTGGAATGCCGAGCACGCGGAGGAGATCGAGCGGGGAGACCTTGAAGAGCGCGACCTCCCGAGTGAGCGGTTCATCGTCAAGGCCTCAGGGGTCCAGCATCGGTATGTGATCGAGAAGACCGGTGTACTCGACCCCCTGCGTCTGCGACCGCACCTCCCTACACGCGGAGAGGAGGAGGACTCGATCCAATGCGAGATCTCTACCCAGGCGATCCGACAAGCGCTCGACGCTGCCGGACGGGATGCAAGCGAAGTAGACGCCATCATCGTGGGCTGCTCGAATCTCCAGCGGGCCTATCCCGCCGTCGCGGTAGAAGTGCAGAACGCCCTGGGCGCGAGTGGGTGGGCGTACGATATGAATGTCGCCTGTTCCTCGGCCACCTTTGCGTTACAGGCGGCGGTAGACGCAATCCAGTCGGGTTCGGCGACGTGCGCCGTGGTGGTGAATCCCGAGATCACATCGGCCCATAATAATTTCGAGCTCCGCGACTACCACTTCATCTTCGGGGACGCTTGCACGGCTCTTGTCATCGAAAAACACGAGGCCTCTCGACCCGGCTGGCGGGTTCTTGGGACACGATTGCAGACGCAGTTTTCGAACAATATCCGAAATGACTTCGGTTTCATGAACCGCTCGGAGGACGAAGCCCGGGAGCCCCATGAACTGGTATTTCGGCAAAGAGGCCGGAAGGTCTTTCGGGATGTCTGCCCGATGGTCGCGGAGCACATTCGCACGCATCTCATGGCGGAGGGCCGGGAGACCGCCGAACTGGCAAGGATGTGGCTCCACCAGGCGAACCTCGGCATGAATCAACTCATTTCAAAGACGGTCCTGGGCCGGGTGCCTGAAGCCGACGAGGCTCCTGTGATTCTGGATGAATACGCCAACACCAGCAGTGCCGGGTCCGTCATCGCCTTTCACAAATTCAATGAGGACCTGCCTCCCGGGGCTCTGGGAATGCTCTGCTCCTTCGGGGCCGGGTACTCGATTGGGAGTGTCATCCTTGAGAAACAGTAGAAGAGCAGGGGGGACGCCCGTTGGTGAATGATCCAGGAATCGATTCTGAAGACCTGACCCATTTGACGGTATCCGCCAATGGACTGCAATTTCATGTGGTCGAGGCCGGAAAGGGTGACAAGCTCGCGCTCTGTCTGCATGGTTTTCCTGAGCTCTGGATCTCCTGGCGCCACCAGATTCCATTTCTCAAGGAATCGGGTTGGCGGGTCTGGGCGCCCGATCTGCGTGGGTACGGGGAGTCAGACGCCCCTTCAGACGTGAGCGATTATTCCGTCGAGACCCTGATGGAAGATATCGGGGCCTTGATCGATGCATCCGGAGCGAAAGAGGTCATGCTCATCGCGCACGACTGGGGAGCCATCTTGGCCTGGCTTTTCGCCACGCGTCGGGTGCGCCCTTTGGTCCGGCTCGTGATCATGAATGTGCCTCACCCAGGCGTACTTTCGGCGAAGAGGCCCGGTTGGAGGCAAGCCCTGCGTTCGTGGTACATCTTTTTCTTCCAGCTCCCGCGGCTTCCGGAGTGGGCCCTGACACGGAATGGAGGGGCTCTCGTGGCGGAGGCCTTCAAGGGATCCGCTTGCCACCCCGAACGATTTCCCGAGGACATCCTCTCCGTGTATCAGCAAGCGGCGCTGCGTCCGGGACGGGCACGGGGGATGGTCAACTACTATCGCGCCCTGGTTCGAGGGGGCGGCGCGCGTCGGCAGGCACTCATCGGGTACCCCCAGATCGAGGTCCCGACGCTGTTTCTCTGGGGCGAACAGGATATCGCCCTGACCAAGGAGACGACGCTGGGAACGGATGAGCTCGTTGCGGACCTGACTCTACGGTATCTCCCCGATGCCTCTCACTGGGTCCAACAAGATCAGCCTGAAGTCGTGAATGAAATGCTCCGCTGCTGGCTTGAAGGCGAGCCGGTGCCCGAAGCCGACGACTCCCGATTCCTCGACTAGTCCGACCCTGGGGAAGCTCACGGGGAAGCCTGGCCGCTGAGAATGGAGGACTCTCTACCCCGGCCTAGAAGTGCCAAGGGAAGCGGCCGTAGTTCGCGTCGCGCTTTTCCAGGAAGGAATCACGTCCTTCTTCCGCCTCTTCCGTGGCATACGCCAAACGCGTGGCCTCTCCGGCAAAGACCTGTTGTCCCATCAGGCCGTCGTCGATCAAATTCATGGCAAATTTCGCCATCCTCTGGGCCGTGGGGCTCTTGGAGTTGATCTCCCGAGCCCAATCCAGGGCCACGTTCTCAAGCTCCGCGTGGTCCACCACCCGGTTCACCATCCCCATCTGGTGGGCTTCCTCGGCGGAATAGGATTGCCCCAGGAAGAAGATCTCCCGCGCGAACTTCTGACCGATCTGCCGAGCCAGGTACGCGGAGCCGAACCCGCCATCAAAGCTCGCCACGTCCGTATCGGTCTGTTTGAACACCGCGTGCTCGCGACTCGCCAGGGTGAGGTCACAGGTCACATGAAGGCTGTGACCGCCGCCCACCGCAAACCCCGGAACCACCGCGATGACGATCTTCGGCATGCAGCGAATGAGTCTTTGCACCTCAAGGATGTGGAGCCGTCCGGTACGCGCGGGATCGATGGAGGAGGCCTCGGCGCCCTCGGCATAGCGGTAGCCATCCTTGCCCCGAATCCGTTGGTCTCCACCCGAGCAGAAGGCCCAGACCCCGTCTTTGGGAGAGGGTCCGTTGCCCGTGAGCAGGATGCAGCCGACATCGGTGGTCATTCGAGCATGGTCGAGGGCGCGGTAGAGCTCGTCCACGGTCTGGGGACGGAATGCATTTCGTACTTCAGGCCGGTCAAACGCGATTCGAACGGTTCCGTGATCCACCGCGCGATGATACGTAATGTCCTTGAAGTCGAAGCCATCGATAGCTTGCCAACGGGTCGGATCAAAGGTTTCTTCGGGCACAACGGTCTCCTTCAGTACTTGTAGACGCGTATGAGCATAGCGGGATTGTACCGGGGTGTAGAAAAGAGCAACGAAGAGCGCTGGACCTCGGAATCGCCAGAGGCCTCTGATAGACTCTCCACCACGCGGATGATTCGCCCAACACGAGGAGGCTTCATGACCACTGAGGAAGACCATCGAGCTCTGATCCAGGGCTTCTGGGCGGATCTGGCACGACGTGATTTCGATAAGGTGGGTTCGTATTTTGCGGAGGATGGGCACTACGAAGACATTCCGACTCCGGATGCGGGTGCAACCGGCCCGGCGCAGATTGCCGCACGCCTTCGCGTAGGGCTGGAACCCATTGAAGAGTATGTCCATCACACCCATGAAATCGTGGTGGAGGGCAACACGGTGGTCACGATCCACACGGAAGACTGGCACTTCGGCGATGGCGTGATGGTGTCCCTGCCTTTTGTATCCGTGCACCACATTCGCGACGGACTGCTCATCCGTTGGAGCGATTACTGGGACCTGCAGACCCTCTTGGGCGCCGCGCCGCAATGGTGGCTCGAGCACATCGCCAAGGCAGGAACCGAGGCTGGGCTCTCGTAGGTGGCCCGGGTCCTGATGACTCCGCGCGCCCGGGTGGGCCCGCCGAACCCAAGCCTGTGGCCATGGAAGCGCCAGTTAGGCGTTTGGGGCCTGATTCTCTGCCTCATGCCCTTTGGCGGAGCGGCAGAGACTGTCGGGGGCTCGGCTCACCGCCTGGGCGATGCGAGCGCGCCCATCGAACACGACTACGTGGGGGTCGCTAAGTGCAAGAGCTGTCACAAAAAGGAACTCATGGGCGATCAGATCCACGTCTGGCGCGAGGGGCCTCATCGACTGGCCTGGGAGAGCCTGAAGAGCCCCGAGTCCCTGGAATTGGCCGCCGAGCTTGGACTGAGCAAACCGCCCTCCGAATCCGAGGAGTGCCTGGCGTGTCACGTGACAGCGTACGGCGTACCCCCAGAGCGGATCTCCCGGCCGCTGACGCAAGCCGATGGCGTCCAATGCGAGTCGTGTCATGGACCGGGAAGGCGCTACCGGAAAAAGAAGGTCATGTCCGATCCGGAACGGGCGCGCGAGAATGGGCTGTGGTCCATCTCGGATGCCTCCGGTATCTGCCAACGCTGTCACAATGATCAGAGCCCGACATTCAGGGCGGATCGTTTCATTCGAGAAGACGGGTCCACGGCGGGTTTCGATTATGATGTGGCCGTCCAGGCCATTGCTCATCCCATTCCGGAACACGTAAAAGGGCATTACCTGGAGTTGGACGCCGAGCGGAAGAAAGCAGAGAAGGCAGCGCGCTCGAACTAGTTCGATCCAGCGATCGCCGCATAGGCGGCGGCGAAGTCGATGGAAAACTGGGCGCGGATGGTGTGAACCGTCTCATTCAGTTCGATGGGGTCGAGCTGAACTCCGTTGATGAACTGCTGGAAGCGATAGCCTGCTCCCACGCTCACGCTCTCGCTGATCTGATACTCCAGATCGGTATCCAGAGTGAAGATCCGGTCCTGGATGCGATTGGCCTGGTTGATCAACCCGCCGACATTGCTGCCCACGTCGGGGGCCCCGCGTGACCCTACGTCGACCCACGTGAGCGAAGCCGAAAAGTCGGATCGAAGCCGCTGCCATGCGGTCACGGAAGTGCCAAACGTCAAGGACTTCACGTTACTCTTGTATTCGGGAAACGAGTCGATGTAGAAGTTGATCGGGATCAGGCCATCGAGATAACGCGCGAAGTCCGTCCGCACATAACCAAAGCTCTGCTCGGCTACGCTCTGGGAGAACGTGGCGAACATGACCCAGGCCTCTTTCGGAACTGCGGTCACGGTGAGGTCATAGCCCCACTCGGTTTTTTCGAAGTGGTTGGTCCGGCCGGCGCCTGGCATGGACTTCGGGAGAGGGAACGCATCATTCTTGCCGTCCAATACGTGTCCGGTGAGCGCGATGGAAACGGGCCATGAGAAGCGATGAGCCAAGCTGTAGTTGCCTCTGAGCCTCATTCGAAAGGCCTCACTCAGATCGTTCGGATAAGCCACTTCCGACGCCCAGGAGCCACTCATCTCACCGGACAGCCGAAGGCTTCGAAGGAGCCGGAGCCGAAAGCGGAAGTAGACCTCTGAGTCGAAGCTCTTGGGTTTGATCAAGGCCACGGACGGCTGGATGCCAAGCGGTAAAGGGTCGTTACTGGGAAACAAGAGGTCTCGGTTCACCCAGTCAAATCGATAGCCCAACCCAAACTGCATTCCTCGCACGGGTCGCATGGAGAACTCGAGTCCGCCCCGGGCTTCGTTGCGTTCCTGGATGTAGGGCGACTCCTGGAATCCGCTGCCCAGCACCGAGAAAGCGTCCGCAAGAAAGGCTTGTCGAGCCTCGTCGCTGTCGCGGTAGGTGTATTTCAGCCAGGTCGCGAGATTGATCTGCCCCGGAAGAGGAATGCTGGCATCGACATGGGCCGAAACCAACGTGATGGCGTTGTCACAAGACGCCCCACGATTCTCACACAGACCGTAATAGGACTGCAGTGGAGAGAATCGACCGGACTGCTTAAGGCGCGCCGCCGAGACGCCCGCATTGAAGACCACCGCTTCGGTCTGCTTCGTGATCTGGAGCGTTCCTGTAAATCGATTGGTGTCCGGGACGAAGAAGAAAGCCCGCTCCAGACCGGGCGGAGCGGGGGAGACATTCGGGACGCCGAGTGTGTTCAGGGTCACCACGGGCGCCTGTTCGCGGAACTCCTGGAAGTCAAAGCTGAGGCTGGTCTCGAAGAGTCCGAGCGGAGAGGCGACGAGGGTTGCGCCGGCTGTGGTGACAGACTGATCGAGTTTGCGTCGATTGCCACGGAACCCCTGAGCCAGGTTTCCGCTGGCATTCTCCAGGGGCGTGGCCAGCACGAAGCTATCCTGCCTGTAGCCCTGGCGCGTTTCGTAACGTGCGTAGGTCCGCAATTCATCCAGGAGTGGAAGATTCCGACCAAAGCCCTCAGGGCGCAGGGCCAACTCACCCCCCACCGACTGGCGATTCACGAAGATCCGGTTGTTCGCCCCGAAGACGTCACTGGACTCCAGCCCAAACGGCGAGGACCCACAGGGACTGATCGAGGTCGGAGTCGGGGGGCAAAGATCCGAGTGGTATTGCACCCCGTATGCATCGGGCACGGGCGTCTCACCGCCCCAGGTCCCCTTTGGAAAGAAGCGCAGCGAGTCGCTGCGATAGCGCCGGTAGTCGAGATCGAGATCCAGGCCTTGCCAGTCGAGCGACAGATACCCATTTGAATTCAGGGCATTTCGGGTCCAGCGTTCCAGTCGAAGCAGATAGGTCTGATCGGCGCGCTGAATCCCTGCATTGAGATGAACCAGATCCAGGAAGTACGGCAGGGTCGCTCCTTGATCCCGGATGTACCGATATTGTTCAAAGAAGCCGGCCACGTTCGAAGTGTCATAAGGCGGGTCGATGACATAGAACTGAGAGCCCAGCGTCGCCTCCGCCACGACGTGGTGTCCGTCCTCTTCATTGGCCCCGGCGACACCGACCACGAAGACGAGCAGGGCGACCCATCCCAGTCCAGCCAGAACCGAGCGTGCCATCCACCGGGCTCGTTTTTCAGTGTCGAAGATGTTCATCGGTATAGGACCCGTGGACCGCGCCGTGACAGTCGGTGCAGCGGCGAAGGTAGGTTCCCGCCTGGTTCTTCTGGCCAGCGGCAAAGGGCTTGATTCTCTGATTCGGAATTGTGGGGAAGTCCTGGGTGATCTGTTGATTGTCAAGAATACCCGGACCGATGGCGAGCTGATGGAATTGGTCATTCACGGAATGACACGAAATACAGATGACGGGCTGCACCGTCACCAGCATGTTGTTGGTCACGGAACCGTGGGGGTCGTGGCAGATCTGGCAATCTTCGGTGGCCGGCGGGTGCTCGTAGATCCAGGGCCCGATTGTGTCTTGATGACAGTTTGCACAGAGTTGGTTCTGATCCCCGGGGCGAACCCTCGCGTCTTCGTGAGGGTCGTGGCAGGAAACGCAGGACATCCCGCCTTCGGCCACGGGATGATGGGTCGGATAGCGGAAGCGGCTTCCCACATCGGAATGGCATTCCACACAGAGCTGAGAGGTCGTATCCATGTCGGGGAAGGACGAAGTCTGGCTGAGTCGCAGGTTCTGACGCTGGGTGCTGTGTGGGTTGTGGCAGTCGCTGCAGATCAGACCTGCCTGGGAGTGCTGACCCACGCCCCATTGAAGATGCGTGTCGCGTCCGGGAATGTGACAGCTCAGGCAGTCTCCGGAGGACGGATTGCGGATATCTCCCACCGCTTCGGATTCAGCGTGCAGGCTGCCGCTCCCGTGACAGGCTTCGCAGTTGCTGTGGTAGGACGCCATGGTCTCGTGGCCGGCAATCTCCTCGTGGCAGACCCGACATTCCTCGGTGCCCACCGGGGTGGCACCGGGCACGGGGGTGGTCCGTCTCGACCCTCGAGGCTCCCACACCACAGAAGCGCAGGCCGCGGCCAGAATGAGGACGAAGAAGAGTCCCTGAAGTCGGAGCGCCGACCCGCGTGCTCGTCCTATCTTGCGCACACTACTCCCTCACGCCTTTGTCTTGAAGGTTCAGCTGATGCAAGGTGCGGTGACTAGAGCTTGCGCTCCGTCTGGCGGCGGCGCGCCAACCAGACCAGCGCAGAAACGCCCACCATCATCAAGCTTCCCGCTCCGGGCTCGGGCACGGCGCGGTAGTATGAACCGAGCAGAATGAACATTTCGGCCGTCGTGGTCACCCCGCCCACCACGGGGCAGGCATTGCAGCTACCCCCTCCACCACAAAGGGAGTCATCGCCGAAACAGAGTTTCCCCTGCTCGGTGCCCCCGACGCAAGCGATGGGTGAGGCGCTTGGATTCGAAGGATCAAGACAAGGGCCGCAGTCCGGCACGATGGCGGTGAAAGCACAGCTTGAGAGGTAGCCGGGCGGGTAGGCGGCCTCCGAGGCGAGCTTGACTGGAGGACTGTCCGGTGTCGACCCGTTGTCATAAAGGCTGCAAAAGAGCAGCGTTCGGTCCGCGACGTTGTCACTGTCAAAGTAGAGGGGAGGTTCAATGTCGAGACTCACGGGGTCCGTGTACTCCGTGCTGTAGTAGGTAGGGGTGTCCGAGCGCGGATAGCATCCGGTGCCTGTGGCGGCCCCGTTGTTCTGCGGAACCGGCGAGCAAGGCTGATTCGGCGGCAGCCATGTGCGGAACCTCACACCATACTGATGCGTGTGTGAGCCCAGATTGTACAGGTGGCTGTACTTCGGGATCGTATAGGTCTTGCAGACCTCCTGGGTCTCGAAGGGCGGCACATACTCCGCAAAGATCTGGTCTGAATCAAAAATCGCTCGAGCCGGGTAGAGCTGATCCCGGCCTTCGGCAAAATAGAGATTCAGATACTGGTCCATCGTCGTGTCGGTCTCATGCGGGTTGAAGGCATGGGAATTCCAGACCACGACGCCTTGCATCGGCAGGATGTTGTAGACCCCGGGAGCCGGCGTCCGTTCCGAGTAGGATTCCTGCGAGCCGGAGAATCGGCTGGTGGTAACCGCGCTGAAGTCCTCCGGCCCAAAGCCCGTCAGGCATGCGAGTGATGTGACGACCTGGCCGCTGCACTCCGGGGTGTAGCCCACGCCGAGATTCACCTGGGTCGGATCGCAGCTCTGGCCCTTTTGCGGTCCATCCTTGTAGGTAAAAGGTCCGAATTCCAGTGGCTCACCCGGGACGCTGATCGGGTGGTCGCCGGTATAGATATCAATGAGGCTGTGATGGGACTGGGGATCCTGGTACAGGATCTGGTCATCATACATGAAGCACTCGTCGGTCGGGTTGTTCGCGCCGAACACACCCGGGCATGGGGTCCGATACGCCTCAGGAACCTGGTTGCCCTGGGTAAAATCGTAGTACGTCGCCATGCAGATCTCGGTCTCGCCATTCGGGTTGGTTTGTACTCCCGGAAGGGGCCATTCGGTCTGCAGCAATTGGACCCCCGAGCCCAGGGCGGGGGGAGCGGGGGGCTCGATTTTGTGCGGCGTACTGGGCGGCAGGCAGGCCTGCAAGTACTCCGTCGCGGCCTGTACGACCCCGTCTTCGGGCGCGGACGCGTAAATCCATTCCTCAATGGCACTCAGGAGTTCTGGCGTCAGCCCATCGCCGGCCGAGACCGGCATGCCGGCCCCTTCGCCCGAGTCCAGCGGGGTTCCGAGTGTCTTGGCCGCCAGCTTCTTCCAGAAAAAAGATTGACTGGGCTGCCCCGGCTCGATCAGGTTGTCTTCGTTGTAGAAGTTTCCAGAAGGCACGCGGATCATGTTGTCCAGTGCATTGTCGAATGTCAGATCGAGCGAGTTTCCGAGCGGGCTTGATCCGTGACAGACGGTGCATTGGGTGTCGATGATGATGTCGTGGATCGCAGCCCAGGTGCTGTCGTATTCCGGTGCGTCACAGACCCCGATCTGACAGGTGGATGTACACCCATCGGTTTCGTTGTCGTTCCCATCGTCACACTGCTCGCCCGGTTCAACAAAAGCATTCCCGCAGAAGCTTGCGGGGCAGGCCCCGGGAGCGGAAGCATCGCTTGCGATCACCAGGCCATCGACGTTGTAGTCGAAGCTGGCGCCGGTCTCCGTCGAAAATTCGGAACAGAAGAGCTCCTGTTCGATCCAGAACTGAACCCAGATCTCGCTCTGGGCCGGTGTGTAATCCCAGGGCCAATTCGGTCCGGAGGCTTCGATCGAAATAGCTTCTCCTCCCAGCGTGACACTGGTGATCCCGCCCACGCTGCCCGTCGGATCGGAATAGACCCAATCGCCGATACACGCCGGACCGGAGGTCTCTGTGCAAGACCAGCTGGCCGCGTCCAGGGTGAGCATGAAACTGCGCTCCGAGCTGCCTGGGGGACCGCTCACCAGCAGCTCGAACCCGTCCGTCGAGGGGTCGTGGGCGAGGTCCAGAACCTGCTGTCCGCTGCTCGTAAAGCTGAAGGCGTTCAGCGAGGGGTCGATGGTGGATTTGAAGATTGTGAGGCTGTCACCGGCGATGGGGAAGGACGCGAGATGAGCTTGCGATGCAGCGGAGTGAAGGAGAGCCAGTCCGACGGCCAAAGCCAGGCGCACGAGACGGCCCCGTCGAAAAGGCGGTCTTTCCGCACTGTATCGGAAACGCTCTTCCACGCCGTCCGTCTGACTCTGTCGTTGGTATTTCATCGAACTCACAGCCTCCCTACAAGATGCGGCCTATTCTAGCAGCGCCCAGGCTTGTTTCGGCGGAAATAAGGCACAGGAAACCCGAAAATCCAGGATCAACGGTACGCCTCTTCGGCCCATGCCTTGAGAATCGCTTGTTCGGCCTCGCTGACTCTCCCTTCGGGATGAAGGAGAACGTAGTAGTCGGGCGGCATCTCCCCGAGGTCCACTTCGTCCCAGATCTCCTCCCTGAGTTCAAGGCGTTCGTCCTCGTCGTACTGGTTCCACGACGTGAAATCGAGCTCGCCCCTCGCTTCCTGCACATGGTCCTGAATCAACCAGGAGAAGGGAGCCACATAGCCATACCAGGGCCACCGCGTGCGATTCGAGTGACAGTCAAAACAGTTCTGCCTGAGCACCGCCAACACCTCGTCTGGCCCAGACACGAGCCCCTCTTCCATCGGGGGCTCCCGATCCACGGGGACCAGTTGTATGACGAGAAAGAGCGCGAGCAAACTCAGGGCGATCACTTTCAGGAGGTTTCCGCCAGTCACTTCAGGCTTCCTTGTTCCTAGACCCGCTCGATGATGGTCGCGGTTCCCATGCCCCCGCCGGTGCACATGGTCACGAGGCCGGTGCTCAGATCCTGTCGCTCGAGTTCATCCAACAGGGTTCCGATCAACATCCCTCCGGTGGCTCCGATGGGATGCCCCAGCGCGATTGCGCCGCCATTCACATTCACCTTGGCGGGATCCACGCCGGTGTCTCGGAGAAACTTGAGTACCACCGCGGCAAAGGCTTCGTTGACCTCAAAGAGGTCGATATCGTCGAAGCTCATTCCAGCGTTCTCCACGCACTTCGTCGCTGCAGGGCCCGGGGCCGTCAGCATGATCACGGGTTCGGTTCCGGCCACAGCGGTCATGATGACCCGCGCACGGGGTTTCATACCATGCGCCCGAGCGTACTCGGGTGAAGCCAGCAGGACAGCGGACCCCCCGTCAACCACGCCTGAGGAATTCCCCGCGTGATGAACGTGACGAATCCCTTCGATGTCCGGATAGGCCAGCAGCGCGCGCTCGTCGAAACTCAAGGCCTCGCCCTCGGGCTTGTGCCCGCCCATTCCTTCAAAACTGGCCTGCAACTGCCCCAGGTCTTCCACCTTCGTGCCTGGGCGGGGGAACTCATCATGGTCCAAAGCCAACTCTCCATCGTCTTTATAGATGGGGATCAGGGCATTTTTGAAGCGCCCTTCCTGGATCGCAACCTCTGCGCGGTCCTGGCTCTCGACGCCGAGTCGATCACATTCTTCACGTGTGAAGCCTTCCTTGGTTGCGATGAGATCGGCCGAGATTCCTTGAGGGACCTGGTCATATTGTTCGCGGAGATGATCGTTGTTGGCACTGAATCCGTCGATGTGCATCGGGGCCGGGCGCGACATGGACTCGATCCCCCCCGCAACGACCAGATTCTGAAATCCCGCACGCAGCCCCATCGCTGCAAAATTCACGGCTTGCTGCCCCGAACCGCAGAAGCGGTTGAGGGTCACACCCGGCGCTTCAATGGACCAGCCCGCATCCAGGGCCGCCATGCGAGCGATGTCCATGGAGTGATCGCCACTTCCGGCCCCGCACCCCATCACCACATCGTCCACCTCGGCTGTGTCAAAGTCGTGCCTGGCCTGAAGGCCATTGAGGACCTGGGCCAGGATCCGCTGAGGGTGCACCTCGTGCAACGAACCGGTTTTCTTCCCCTTGCCTCTGGGTGACCGGACTGCATCGATGATCCAGGCTTCGTTTTCCATCTGATCTTTTCCTTCCGCGGTTTGAATGAAGTGGAGGCATTCTAGCGAAGCTGGACCCGAGTGCTTCATGCCCTCGCGAAGGTCTCCCTGCGATCCTTGGGCCCAGAGGAAATCATCGGTAGAGTCAGGACAGGGCGTCTCCTCCTGGCTTGGGGAATGACTCAAAAAACCTCAAACGGAGCCGATCAGGATGGAGCGAATCACGATCCCGGGTTTGGTTGTCGCCTACGAAAGAGTGGGTCCAACGACAGGAACGCCCCTTGTGCTCCTGCATGGCTTTACCGGCCACCGGGACGACTTCATCCATGTGACTTCCCAGCTCTCTTCCAAGCGGCCCGTGTTGGTTCCTGACCTTCGCGGCCACGGCGACAGCGGGCGGGCCAGGAGGGGAACGGACTACACCTTTGAGGCCTGCGTGGATGATCTGCTGGCCTTTCTCGATGCCCTCGCGCTCCCGCAATGTGACCTCCTGGGCCATTCCATGGGAGGGATGGTGGGGCTTCGCTTTGCCCTCCAATACCCCGACCGGCTTCGGTCACTGATCCTGATGAGCACCTCGCCCTCGGCCTTGCCCGAGACTACGAACGACGCGCTCGCCAAAGGAAAGGCGTTTCTGGAAGCCTCGGACCTCAACACGATGCAGAAAGCCATGGAGTCCGTGGGGCGGGGCGAACCGGATCCGGTGATTGCGCCCTGGGCGGAGCACTATTGGTCACACCATAGGCGGCGATACCAGGCCATGGACCCGGACGCCTATCACGGTTTTGCCAGCGCGATGATCGAGCAGGACTCCGTGGCGGCCCGTCTGGACGAGATCGCACTCCCCACATCGATTCTGGTCGGGACGACGGATCGGGAATTCCATCCGGGCTCGCGCGAGCTCTCCCAGGGCATCGCGGGCGCCATGCGAAATGATATTGAAGGGGCCGGGCATCACCCTCACGAAGAAGAGCGAGATCAGTTCTTCGAGTCCCTGGAAAGACACTTCCGCGCAGTGGAAGGCTGAACCCATCAGCCCGGGCCGACCCCTTAGACGCCCTCGGATTCCAGGGCGGCGACCAGTCGGTCCACGGATTCAATTCGCGCATTTTCGCCCATCAGACCCACGCGCCACACCGCTCCGGCGAGAGCCCCGAGGCCACCCCCCACTTCGATGCCGTGAGCCTGAAGAAGGCGCTTTCGAAGGGCGGCCTCTTCTGCTGGGCCCAGGGACGCGGGGAGCCGAAGCGTGGTCAGGGGCGGAAGCCGGTAGGCGTCCTCCACCAACGGTTCGAACCCGAACGCGTGCATTCGTTCGATGAGATTGGCTGACGCCTGCTCGTGGCGTCGAACCCGTTCGTCCATGCCTTCTTCGAGGACGAGCTGAAGGCTGGTCCGCAAGCCGTACAAGGCGGAAATCGGGGCCGTGTGATGGTAGACGCGTTCCGTTCCGTAATAACCGTCCAGCAGCGAGACGTCGAGAAACCAACTCTGAACGGGAGAGGTCCTGGCTCGGACCCGCTCAAGCGCTCGCTCACTGAAGGAGAGAGGAGAGAGCCCGGGCGAACACGATAAGCATTTCTGACTGCCGCTGTACGCCGCGTCGATCCCCCACCGGTCGAGTTCCACAGTCACACCGCCGAGCGACGTGACGCAGTCGAGGACGACCAGGGCGCCCACCTCGCGGGCCATGGCGGCCACCGCTTCCGGGTCTTGCCGCACGCCGGTCGATGTCTCTGCATGAACCAGGGCCACGACGTGCGGTTGCTGTTCCTGAATCGCGCTCTGCAAGCCCGCCTCATCCAATGGGCTGCCCCACGGACTCTCCACACACGTGACCTGGGCGCCGGCGCGCCGTGCGACCTCGGCCATGCGACCGCCAAAGACTCCGTTCACCCCGACCACGACACGATCGCCGGGCTCAAGAAGATTCACCAGGCAAGCCTCCATTCCGGCACTGCCAGGCGCCG
>NZGT01000159.1 GCA_002691025.1 Spirochaeta sp.
TCCTCCGCGTCTTCCGGGCGATCGGTGAACAAGTCGACGACCCCCCGCTGCCTCCAAAACAACGCACACCGTCGTGACCGGCCAGTTGCCGGGGGTATCGAGGGCTCCGTATTTGGCTCGACCCGCGCTGCAGAGTTCTCCGTCCGGAATGCGGGGTTGATGAACGCCTCCTGCATCTCCGATGTTGATTTCCATCCAGTCATAGAGGGCCTGTGGATTGGCGTCCCAGGCCTGGCTGCACATCTCACCGTCCTGATCGAGGAATCGGCAGGCGTAGGATCGGGTGGCCGGGTCGTCGAGACCTCCATGCGCCCCACTGGTCCAGGGCGTCAGGGCGAGAATCATTACGACGAGTGCCCAGAGGCCAGGGGCCCGAAGGAACGTCTTCCCTGTTGTGATGGAAGACCGTGAGCGGAGCCGAGGGATGACTTCGGACATGTTCTTGATTCTCCTTGAGAAAGTGCCTTGTGAAAAGGGCATGGAGTGACTTTGAGCCGGATTGAACCCGCCCAAGAGGCCATCAGCGGTGATGGAGGTCACAAAAAAACCCGACGAAGATCGCGGGGCAGGCTAAAGCCAGGGGACCCAAAAAAACGTTCAAGCGATGGGGCTTATTGCCCTCGTGTAATCCGTCGGTCTTTGTGGGCTCGGCCTGGGCCATTCAAGCCGGGCTCTTTGAGAGACCCTTCAGGAAATCCTGTCAAGAGATCCTGTTTCGGGAGAAGGCACGCGGGGCGGGCCCTCTCTTTGGCCAGCGCCCGATCCCGATGCCCTATGGTCCGCACCGGAGTGGCGATGTCTTTGGAAGATGGTTTTCAGTCCGTCGAGTCCGGACGTTGCGCGGGAGGAAGGGGTGGGTCGCTTGATGAAGATTCAGATCTCTGATGGGTGGACACAAAGAGGGAGCGGGGCGTGGGCTCTCTGTCTTTGTGGTTTGGTGTGGGGACTGGTCTCTTGCGAGGCGGAGCCCCGAATTGAGCCTGGGACCTCGCCCGCCGAGGTCCTGAACCCTGAGGTAAAGCCGGCGAGTGCTTTCACACGATCGGCCAATCAGGCGGTTCTGGAAGAACTGCCCTTCGACGATGATTCCGACTTTGAGCGAGCCCGAAGGGGTTTTCTGGCCGGGCCAGAACCCCTGGTGGTCATCGGGGAGGACGGCGAGACGGTCTGGGACCGGGCCGCGTATGACTTCATCGAGGGAGAGTCCCCGGATACGGTGAACCCGAGTCTCTGGCGACAGGCCAAGTTGAACAACATTCATGGGCTCTTCGAAGTCGTGGACGGTCTCTATCAGGTTCGAGGCTACGACCTTTCCAATGTCACCTTCATCCGGGGAGAGACCGGTTGGATCGTGGTGGATCCCCTGCTCACCGTGGAGGCGGCGCAAGCGGCGTTGGCTCTTGTGAATGAGACTCTGGGGGAAAGGCCTGTGGTCGCGGTCATCTATACGCATAGTCATGCGGACCATTTTGGCGGCGTCGCAGGCGTGGTGAGTGCGGAGGATGTCGCGGCGGGTCGTGTGCGGATCCTCGCGCCGGACGGTTTTACGCATCATGCGGTGAGCGAGAATGTTCTCGCCGGCAACGTGATGACACGGCGCGCGGAGTATATGTTCGGCGGGCTCCTGGATGAAGAACCGCAAGGCCGGGTCGACGCAGGATTGGGGAAGACCACCTCGAGTGGTGAAGTCTCCTTGATTCCTCCGACGGACATCATTCGCAAGACCCCGACGGAGATCACCCTGGACGGCATTGAGTTCATCTTCATGTATACACCCAACGCCGAGGCACCCGCGGAGATGATGTTCTACCTGCCCCAGTGGAAGGCGTTTTCGCCGGCCGAGGAAGCGAACGCGGTCTTCCATAATCTCTATACCTTGCGAGGCGCCCAGGTGCGGAGCGGAAAGGACTGGGCGGCGTGGCTCGAAGAGGCGATTGTGCGTTTCGGTGGAGACCTGGAGGTGGTGTTTGGGAGCCACCACTGGCCGCGCTTCGGGCGCGAGGAAGCCGTGGAGTACCTGGCGAACCAGCGCGATCTCTACGCCTACGTGCACGACCAGACCTTGCGGCTGGCCAACCAGGGTCTCACGCCTCGCGAGATTGCGGAAGAGCTTTCCTTGCCTCCGAGCCTCGGGCAGCAGTGGTACAACCGGGACTACTACGGGACCCTGCGTCACAACTCCAAAGCCACCTACCAATACTACCTGGGCTGGTTTGACGGCAATCCGGCTCATCTCGATCCTCTTCCGCCTTCCGAGGGCGCCGTCCGGTATGTGGAGTGGATGGGCGGTGCGGACGCAATGATCGAGAAGGGAAGGGCCGCGTTGGATCGGGGCGAGTATCGCTGGGTGAGTGAAGTCATGAATCATCTTGTTTTCGCGGAACCCGACAATGACCGGGCTCGTTGGTTGCAGGCCGATGCTCTTGAGCAATTGGGTTATCAGGCGGAGTCCGGGCCGTGGCGAAATTTCTATCTCAGTGCCGCGGGCGAATTGCGGGATGGCGTGGTGGGAGGGCCGCGTGTGGATCCGGCGAATTCAGCCGTGGTAGAGAGTATGACTTCCTCCATGATCTTCGACTTCATGGCCGTTCGGCTCAAGGGGCTCCAGGCCGCGGAAGAGGATCTGGTGCTTCAGATCCGTTTCCCGGACCGGGACGAACTCTGGGTGATTGACGTGCACAATGGGGTTCTTCATGCCCGGGAAGGCGCTTCGCATCCCGACCCGGACCTGGCTCTGGAAATCACGCGACCCGACTTCCTGGCGCTGATCTCGGGGCAGGCGAGCGCCCCCGCACTGCTCCTGGAAGGGCGTGTGGAGTTTTCCGGCAACCCCCTTGCTCTGGCTACGTTCGGTGGTTTGTTTGAGCAATTCGACCCCCGCTTTGAAATCATACGGCCCTGATCGGATTCACGGGAGACGGTGGTGCGCGGGGTTTCAACACGGGCGAGTGAGGCTCTGGCACGATGGACCGGTTGAGCCGTATACTGCGTCTCGGAAGATCGAGTGCGTGGGTCTCTGTGCTCCCTGTGCTGGCAGGATTGCGATGGGACGAGTCCTTCGGCGACGGTCTGTAAATCTGCTTTACCCCCCCTGGTAAGCTCATAGTCGATGCAACTCCAGACGATCCTGATCAACTACAAGACGCCCGAGATGACGCTCAAGTCACTGGCGGCGTTCATGAGGGAGATGGGCGATCGCCCGGGCGTGCATGTGACCCTGGTGGATAACGCGTCGGGGGATGGCTCTGTGGAGGCCTTGTCGGCGGAGATTCGGCTCCAGGGCTGGTCCGATCGGGTTTCCCTGGTGGAGTCTCCGCGCAATGGGGGATTTGCGTACGGGGTGAATGTGGGTTTCCAGAATCCACCGCCCGCCGGGCGTCCGGACTTTGTGTATCTGCTCAACTCGGATGCTTTTCCGGATCCACAGTCCGTGGATGTGTTGCTGGATTTTCTTGTGGAGCATCCCGAGATCGGTATCGCGGGGAGCTTCATCTACGGTGCCGACGGGGAACCCCACGTGACGGCGTTTCGCTTTCCTTCGGTGTGGAGCGAGTTCGAAGGCAGTATGAAGCTCGGTGTATTGACTCGCCTCTTGTCGAACCGCCGGGTTCCGATTGAACCCATGCCCACCGAGAACCGTCGTGTGGACTGGCTGGCCGGGGCCAGCATGTTGATCCGGTCTGAGGTGTTCGAAGACATCGGGATCTTTGACGATACGTTCTTCCTCTACTTCGAGGAAACCGATTTCTGCCGCCGTGCTCTGAGTGCGGGGTGGGAAACGTGGTATCTGCCGGCGAGTCGGGTGGTGCATATCGGTTCGGTCTCGACAGGCATGAAGAAGCTGGATGAACCCATGCCTCAGTATTGGTTTGATTCCCGGGCCCACTACCTTCGTAAGAATCACGGGTTGGCCTATCTGGCGTGGGCCGACTTTTTGTGGGTGGTGGGGTTCTCGGTGTTTCGCCTTCGGTGCCTGGTCCAGGGGAAGACGGATTCAGGTCGTCCGCGAATGCTGCGGGATTTCATCCGGTCGATCTTCAGGCGTTCGAAGCCCGCGTCTCACTAGTCGGTGCTGGGGTCGGAGTCACGCGCGGCCGCTTGAAAGATGCCCTTGGCCATGAGGCTGGTTTCTGATTCAGCCCGATTCCGGTAGATCTCCGTCCGCAGGGCTGCGACTTCCGGGTCTTCGGGGTCGGCTCGCCAGGCCAGTTCGATGAGTTCGCAGGCCAGGGAGTCCTTGCTCTCTTCGGCATATCGGCGCGCCGCTCGGGCGAGGCTTCGAGATCCTCCGGCTTCCTCTGCCAGGGCGCGTGCCAGGTCCCGCTCCGGGGACGGCAGGAGGTGCGCGGGGTTGCCGTCGTACCAACCGCCGTAGAGTCGCCACAAGTTGCGGACGATGAAGCGCGGGTCGTCGTAGATCGGTCGGAGATACGGTCGCTCCAGCAGTTCTGAAGGAAGCTCGACGCTGTGAAGAATGTCGTCCAGGGTGGCGCCTTCGTTCATCAGGTCGAGGGTCTGTTGCGTCATGATTTCGAGCAGGCGAGCCGCATCTCCGAGGGCTTGTGAAATACGTTGTGCTCCGAAGATCGGGGGACCGTGGCCCGGGAAGAGCGTTTCGGCGCCAAGTGCTTGCATCTTGCGTAAGGCAACGGCCCACTCCCGCGGATAGCGCTGGGCTTTTTGTGGGTTTCCACAGTTCGGGGAAGCCCAGATGAAGAGGTCTCCTGTGTATAGGGCTTTGCGATGGGGGATCCAGGCCCAGAGGTGGTCGTCGGTCTCTCCTTTGTCGTGGTAGAGTTCGATGCGGACGCCACCGACTTCGAGGGCACGTTCCTTGGCCACGGTTTCGTCCGGGTAACGGAAGCGACCCGGGAAGACGGGCTTGGGGAAGTTGAATTGTCGTGCGTTGATGTGGCCGTTGTATCCTTGTGTAAGAGCGTAGCGATCGAAGCGGTCCGGGCAGGACTGATGCGCCAGGATGCGGGTCGTGGGCCAGTTCTTTTCCCTGGCTTCGGCGTCGAAGTGGAGCAGTCCGAAGACATGGTCCACGTGACCGTGTGTGTAGATTCCTGTATGGACCCGTTTGCTCGACCAGGCACGGACACCCTCGAAGAGGGGGTCGGCATGAAAGAGGCTGCTGGTATCGATGAAGACAAGGCCCTCTTCGGTGTCGAGAACCAGCGCATTGGAGAAGGCCGACATGAAGCCCAGGCTTTCGTCCACTTCCTCGAATTGCACACGAGCCTGTCCGGGGTGGATGTTGGTTTTGCCCAGATCACCCGTCCACATTCGTTCAGCCCAGTCCCGGATTCCGCTCATGGATCCACCTCCTGGCGTCTGAGGGTACCGAACCCGCGTCCGTCTCGTGCCGGAGAGGGCAGGGAAGCGGCGGTTCAGGCTTGAATCTGAACTGAATCGGACTGGGAAAGGGTGTATCCTGCGAAGGATCGGTGTGCGAAGAGACCGACAACAAGGAGAGACATGGCAGGCCCCCTCGACGGATATCGCGTGCTGGAAATGACGACCACGGTGTCGGGTCCCATGGCCGCCATGGTGCTGGCCGATCAGGGGGCGGACGTCGTCAAGATCGAGCCCCCGATCGTGGGGGACCCCGGGCGTTATCTCGGGAGTGCGCGCAACGGAATGGCGGCTCTTTTTGCCGTGCTCAACCGAAACAAGAGATCCCTCGAACTGGATCTCAAGCACGAGGGAGACAAGGCGGTTTTCCTTCGGCTGGTAGAGGATGCGGATATCTTCCTCGAGAACTTTCGTCCGGGCGTGGTGGAGAAGTTGGGCCTGGACTTCGAGACGCTCGCCCAGGTGAATCCCCGCTTGATCTATACGTCGATCTCCGGCTACGGACAGGCGGGGCCCTATCAGAACAGAAAGGTCTTCGACCCTTCCATCCAGGCGACCACCGGTGTCAGTGACGACCACGGTCGAGACCGCCCGGAGAACGTCAGGACCATCCTCTTCGACAAGGTGACGGCTCTTCTGACATCGCAGGCGCTCACGGCTGCGCTTCTGGAAAGGGAGAAGACCGGTCAGGGACGGTACCTCCCCATCTCGATGTTGGATTCGGCTCTCTACTACACGTGGCCCGACATGATGTGGTCGAGGACGCTCCTCGGCGAGGGGGTCAGCCACAACGGAGAGATCGGCGACTGGTTCCAGATCTTCAAAGCGCGCGACGGCTACGTTTCCATTGTGTTGGTTCGGGATGAGGCTCTTGAGTTTCTCAGTATCTGGCGTCAGTCGAACCTTCACGAGGATCCGCGCTTCCTGACCTTTCCGGACCGTCAGGCGAATTCCGAAGCCTTGCGTGAGGCCGTGGACGCGCTTCTCGCGGACGTCAGTGCGGATGAGGTGTGCGAAAACCTGGACGCATTCGGAGTGCCGGTGGCCCGGGTGAATTCCCTCGATGAAGTGGCCGAGGATGTCCAGGTGGAATACGCCAAGACGCTGGTCGAAACGGAGCACCCCCTGATCGGGGCCATGCGATATCCGAGGCCTCCGGTCCAGTTTGATCCGGGGCAACCCTTTCCTCGGCGCCACGCTCCTGAACTCGGGGCGGATACCCGGGAACTCCTTGAGCAAGCGGGTGTGGCCGAAGACGAAATCGTTCGGCTTGAGCAAAGGGTGCTCGCCGGGCGTGCGATCCTGGCGCAGCAGTTGGGTTGAGTCGGGGCTTCGAGCAGTTCCATCCGGAGAGAAGGCAGAGATGGCGGAAGATCGCTTGGGTCAGGTGGAGAGGATTGGTATCGATGCGTTTGATTCCGATCCGCGCAGTGTGGGAGGAGTCCGGATTCTTCGGGATCCCGAGCTCTACGAATCCCTGGCGGCGCTGAAGGAGTGGCCGGCGGCCTGGAATAAAGAGCCCGGTTCGGCGGCCTTTCGGGACCAGGTTCTGGGTCTTGGAGAACAGCTGAATCGGAATTACGCGTGGGATGTGGCTCCTCACTTTGCGCTGGCTGCTGAAGTGGGAGATCGGGCCTGGCCGATTCATACCGACTGGGAGGGCGCGACCTTTCTGGATCCCAGCCTCTTTACGCTCTGGGCCCCGTTGTCTCATTTCGGGGAGCCGCAGTTGATGCTCTTCCATCCCGAAGTCTGGCCGCCCCCCCACTATGGATTTTCCTTGGAGAAGACCGGCCTCTACGGCCGCACCATGCACAGCGACGAGATCTACCGCCGCTTCGCCACCTCTTCGGGGCTGGGGATGGTGGAACTCGCGCTGGAGGAAGGAGAAGTCCTGGCCTTCAACGCGGCGGTCCCTCATTGCACGCATCCGCTGGCCTCGCCCCGGCGGTCCTCGGTCAATCTGCGGTGTCCCGCGAATCTGGGTACGCGAGCGGAGCCGCGCGTGCGAGTGAACGTCACGTCGCCCTATGCACTGGCCTTGCTTCGCGAGGCCGAACCGTGCGGGGACAGTCGCTTTGTCCGTGAGGTCGACGCGAGAAAGACGCCGAAAGGTTATTTCGAGGTTGGTCCCTCGGTTCGGCACATCGAGCGCAAGGTCAGAGCGAGGTGGATCGTCAATCGAATCCCTGGCCTCGGGCGTCTTCGCAGGTTGCTCTTTCGACTTTGAAGGGTGCTTCGGATGGGCCAGATCCATGCCGTTGACGTGAGTGCAGTGGTGGGAAATTTCCCTGCGAGAACAAGGGTGTAGGGTGGTATAGTTGACATGTGCTCTTGATTTCGGCCCCTGTTCTGGGTGAAGTCGGAGACGGTTTCAGGAGAAACATTGGCCGAAGATTTTTTCGACGACATCCACCGCGTTGGTCTAGAGGATTTTGATCCGGACCCCCGAAATCTAGGGGGGGTCTGTGTGTTTGAAGACATGGAGCTCTTCGAGTCGATCTGTGCGCTCTCAGACGACCCGGCTTCCATGAGGGTGGCGCCCAACAACCCGCAATTCAGTGATCGCATTCTCGAGGTGAGTCGCCAGTTGTACGAACGGACGGGGTGGGATGTGATTCCCCACTTTGTCCTCGCGACGGATGTGGGGGACCGCCCGCTGCCGTTCCATACGGATTGGGAGGGCGCGACTTTTGCGGATATGCGCACCTTCACCCTATGGGTTTCGCAATCGCATTTTGATGAGCCTCACCTGATGCTTCTTCGTCCTCAGGTCTGGCCCCCTCCGAACTGCGAGTTCTACCTGGATGAAAAGGGACTTTATGGGCGGACCATGTTGCACGAGGATATGTACCGGCTCTACTCGACGGGAGAATCGTTGGGTCTTCTTGAGCTTTCGCTGAAGAAGGGTCAGATCCTGGCTTTCAATGGAGCGATTCCCCATTGCACGCATCCGAGCACGCCGCGTGAGAGAAGCTCGGTCAGTTTCCGGTGCCCGACCAATCGGGGTACGCGGGATGAACCGGTCTTGCATCTGAATATGTCCTCTCCGTATGGACACGCCCTGGCTTCGCATTCCGCGAGTCACCCCATCAGCCCGATCCTTCGTGCCGTAGATGCCCGCTCTACACCCAAAGGGTATTTTGAAGTGGAGGGCGCGGTTCGCCGGGTCGAGCGCCGGGCTCGGGTACGGCAGGTCATGAAACGGGTTCGAAGCAGGGGTGTGCTCCGCTCGCTTCTGCGCGGGGGGAGGTGACGCGTGGGGACAGACTACGATGCCATTGTTGTCGGGGGCGGTCACAATGGATTGGTGACAGCCGCCTATCTCGCACGGGCTCGGCGGTCGGTTCTGGTTTTGGAAAGACGGCCTATTCTGGGCGGTGCGTGTGTGACCGAAGAGATCCATCCCGGCTTCCGGGGGTCGACCACGTCCTATGTCTGCTCCCTTCTTCGGCCGGCGGTGGTGGAGGAGCTTCGCCTTCGAGAGCATGGATTCGATCTGCTTCCCTGCGATACCTCGTTCGCGCCGTTTCCAGACGGAAGTCACCTTCTTCTCGGTGTCAGTGAGGAGCAGGATGCGGAGCAGCTCGCTCGACTCTCCTCCCGTGACGCCGAAGCCTATCCTCGTTTCAATGCGGCGATGGCGCGAATGGCGGAGTTCATCCGGGCGACCCTGGATGTGACGCCGCCCGACCTGGCTTCGCCGGGGCTGGGGGATGCCTTTGAACTCCTGAAGCAGGGCTTGCGGGTCTGGCGGCTTTCGCCGTCGGATCGTGAACTCTTCATCAAGGTCATGACGTTGAGTGTGGAGTCCATGCTGGACGAGTGGTTTGAGTCTCCCAAGCTGAAGGCGAATCTAGCGGGGTCGGGGACGATTGGGATCTACGGTGGACCGAGTACGCCGGGGACCGCCTACGTGCTTCTTCATCACCTCCTGGGCGAAGCGGGAGGGGAGCCCGGCGCGTGGGGCTTTGTGCGAGGCGGGATGGGTGGGATCACCCAGGCCATGGCGTCCGCGGCCCGAAGTCACGGGGCCACTTTGAGAACGGACGCCGCCGTGCAGCGTGTGCTCATTGAAGATGGAGTGGCTCGGGGTGTGATTCTTGAAAGCGGAGAGGAGATCCGGTCCCGGGTGGTGATTTCCAATGCGGACCCCAAACGCACCTATCTTGATCTGGTTTCGCCGACGGAGCTTCCCTCGGAGTTTCGCAGGGGCATTGAAAACTTTCGTTGTGTGGGCAACTCAGGGAAAGTGAATCTGGCCCTCTCGGGCTTGCCTGATTTCAGCAGTCTGCCTGGGGATGGGCCGCATCTTCGGGGCTCGATCCAGATCTGCGGGGGGGAGATGGGGTACCTGGAGCGAGCCTTCCAGGATTTTCGCGAAGGGCGCCCCTCGGCGGGCCCGTATATGGAAATCGTGATCCCTTCGACGGTGGATGATTCCCTGTGTGAACCCGGGTGTCACGTCATGTCCATCTCGATCAAGTACATGCCGATGGATCTGGCCGAAGGGCAGTGGAAGGATCGCGAGGAGGAACTGGGAGATCTGGCTGTGGATGTCCTGTCGGAGTATGCACCGAACATGAAAGACATCGTGGTGGGGCGGCATGTCCTCACTCCGGCGAGTCTGGAAGAAGTCTACGGACTGACCGGGGGCAACGTCTTCCATGGCGATATGGCGGCGGATCAACTGTATAGCCAAAGGCCTCTTCTGGGTTGGGCTCAGTACCGGGCGCCGGTGCGCAACCTCTACCTCTGCGGGGCGGGCGCGCACCCGGGCGGGGGCGTCATGGGAGCGGCTGGACGAAACGCAAGCCGGGAGATCGAGAAGGATTTTCGGCGCGGACGTCTCGCCTAGCCATGGCTGGGCCAAGAGGACTCAGGCCAAGGTCTGTCTCTTCGCCCTCAGGCGGAGGGTTCCACTGGGTTTCGGGCTGCGTCTGATCCCGGATCCGCAGTGGCTCGGCTGACGCCGAGAGTCAGGGCCAATCCCACAAGGAACCCGGGAATGATCTCAAGCAGGTCGTGGGTCTGCTCCTTGAAGATCAGGACCCAGAGTACGGTGGTGAGAAAACCACCGAGCATCCCGCTGGTGGCGCCCTTCAGGTTGGTGCCGGGGACCCAGAGCAGGCAGAGCAAGGGGGGGCCGAAGGCGGCTCCCAGCCCCGACCAGGCAAATAGAACGAACCAGAAGATCACCGGAGTCTGGTTGAGCGCAAAGGCGACGCCGATGCCGCCGATCACCAAGGTGACCCACTTTCCCAACCGCACCAGGGCTTCCGCCTGGAGGGTAGAGCCCCGGATCTTCTGGAGATAGTCGCGGACCACGGCCGAGGACGCGAGGATGAGAAGGCTGTCCACCGTCGACATGATGGCGGCGAGGACGACGATCATCATGACGCCGGCGAGAATGGGATGCAGGAGAGTCGAAGCCAGGACGGGCAGGATGGTTTCCGGGTCTTCGAGGCCGGGCAAAAGGGCGCGTCCGGCCATTCCCGTGAGAACGGCGCCAATGTCAAAAAGGGCAATGACCGCCACCGAGATGGTCATGGCCGGAGCGAGGCTCTTTTCCGATCGGGCGGACATGAACCGGACCATGAGTTGAGGCACGCCCATGAAGGGGATCCCGATGGCCAGGAAGCTGAGGATGGCGATCCCGCTTGCCGTGCTCCGGCCCTCCGGACCCCATGCGGAGAGCAGGCCGGGATCCTGTTGGCCCAGGGTGCTCAACATGGCGGGAAGCCCGCCGGCGGCCTGGACGGCCACAATGGGAAGCACGATGAGGCCCGCCAGCATGAGCAGGCCCTGGAGAAGATCACTCCAAGCCACGGCCTTGAAGCCTCCGACCAGCGTGTACACGATGATCACGGCCGAACCCAGCAGCAGACCTTGGGTGTATGAGAGATCCGTGAAGCCATCAAAGGCTTTTCCTGTCGCCACCATCTGGGCGGCTACATAGAAGGTGACCATGATCAGGATGATCGCGAGGCTGATCTTTCGCAGGATCTGTTTCGGGTCGTGTACGCTCGCCTCCAGTACATCGGGCAGTGTGATGGAGTCGGTCTGGTCGGCCCGCCTTTTGAGACGACGCGACATCACCCCCCACGCCAGTGCGACACCCAGGACTTCCCCCGCGGCGACCCACAAGGCCTGGGCCCCCACCGCGTANCCCATGCCGGTCAGGCCGAGAAGGAGCCATCCACTTTCTCCAGTGGCATTGGCGCTGAAGGCCACAACCCAGGGCGGCAGCTTTTTTCCCGCCAGGAAAAAGCCCTGGAGGGTATGGGTTTCTTTTCGGCTCCACAGGGCCAGNGCCATCAGGGCGACGAGGTAGACGAGNAAGACAAGGGTCATCGTGGACTGGNGGTGCTCNGGGATTCATTTCGGGTCAGTGGGGTCGANCAGGCTTCTTTCATGACCGCGGGTGGACGGCCATATCAGGAAGGCTCTTGGGGGCTTCGGTGCGAACGATGCGCCCGGGGAACCCCTTGAAGTGCGGGACTCCCTGTTCATAGTCGAGAAATTCGGCTTCGTCCGAGCAGAGTACGGCGTCGCTTGAAAGGAAGGCGCCGGCGAGTTCTTCCTTGCCCCTGAGTTCCGGGTACCACCACCCGTGCGGGACTCTCAGGTGGCCGACCTTCATGGACTCCTGGACCGAGGCCTGCCCGGTGACGTGTCCGTGTCGGGTCTCCAGTCTGACCCAGTCCCCGTCCTGGATTTTCTCCCGGTGGGCATCTTCCGGATGGAGGAAGAACCGGGGGAGCGGCATTCGTTTACGCAGGACTTCGATATTGCGCTGGCCGGTCTGGAAGAAGGAGTCCTCTCGTACGCCGGTGAAGACGAGGTAGGGGTAATCCGGGCTGGGCGCCGGCCCTTCACGNTGGTAGGGAAGGGGGTCGAAGCCCAGTTCCTCCAGGACGCTNGAGTAGAGTTCGACCTTTCCCGATGGCGTTGCGAANCCGCGNGTNTCGTACTTCCTGTAATCCGGCGGCGGCGATTCCATACTGGTCTCGNCCGCAAACTCGGAAAAGCTCCGTCCGGAGCGAGAGAGNCGGTGNTCGAGAATGTCCTCCAGGGTCTCCCATGGAAAGTGTTCCCCCAGGCCCATGCGGTGGGCGAGGTCAGTCCAGAACTGGAAGGTGCTCGAAGCCTCTTCGGGCTTTTCGACCACTTGTTCCGAGAGGGTCAGGCGGGCGCCCCAGCTCCAGGAGTCCGCGACATGATTGCGTTCGCTGAAGACGTCTCCCGGGAGNACGTAGTCGGCGAGCATGGCGGTGGGAGTCATGAAGATCTCATGGGCCACGATGAGTTCCTGATTGAGGAGCGCTTTGTGGATCTGATGCTGATTCGGGTAGCTGAGCAGGGCGTTGTTGCCGAGGGCAAAGAAGGCCTTGATGGGGTAGGGGTCGCTTGTGACCATGGTGCGGAAGAGGTCNGAGGGATTCGCCATATGGCAGCCCATGACAATGTCCGCGTAGGGGTAGCCCCAGGTCTTCTCNGTGGGCTCACGCAGTATTTCGGCCACGCGATAGGTAAAAGCCGGGTGCTCTTCGTACCCGATCTGCTTCGCCTTCTGGCTGGGGGAGAGCGCTTCGTGGAGACCAAGCTCGGATTCAGGAATGTACGCCTGGCTGAACCCGGAGAGGCCTTCGCCGCCCTGGCTGTCCAGGTTTCCCGTGACGGCTCGGAGGATCGAGTGGAGGCGGATGGCNGAAGTCGAAGAGATCTGTTGATCGGTAATGGGGGTCCAGGGAATGACCGCCCCTTCCGCCGTGGCGTAGAGTCGGGCGGCCTCGGCGATGAGTTCCCGGTCTACCCCGGTAATGGCCTCGACCCGCTCGAGGGGATATTCGTCGACCCGGGCCTTCAGTTCGTCGAAGCCCACGCACCAGTCCCGCACGAACTCCTCGTCGTAGAGCTTTTCGTCAAAGATGACCTTGAGCCAGCCCAGGCACATGGCGGCGTCGGTTCCCGCGCGAAGTCGTAGGTGGAGATCCGCCACTTCGGCTTGATCCGAGACGCGTGGGTCGAGCACGATGACCTTGGCGCCTTGGGATCGCGCAAAATTGATCATGTTGTAGATCGGGGTCCAGGAATGCTTGCGCGGGTTGTGTCCGAAGAGCACGATGCACTGGGTGTTGAGGTAGTCGGGCTGGGGGAACCATCCATAGGTCATGCGGTTGACTGCGGCGGTGTTGCCGGCGCACAAAGAGACGCCACTGATCCAGTTGGGGCTGCCCAGCAGGTTCATGAAGCGTCGATCCATGCTGTGGGTGGTCTGGGTGTTCCAGCCNGAGGTCGAGACAGCGAACGCTTCCGGCCCGTACTGATCCACAATGCCTCCGAGCCGATGGGCAATCTCGTCCATGGCCTGNTCGTAGGANATCTCTTCCCACTGGTCCTGGCCGCGTTCGCCTACGCGCTTGAGCGGTGTGCGGAGACGGTCTGCGTGGTTGTGGATATGCGGCGCGGCGACCCCCTTGAAGCAGATGTTGCCGGCCAGGAGAGGGTTTTCGTGAGGCAGGATGCGGGAGAGNTGGCCATNCNTGGCTTCGGCCCGGAATTGGCACCCGATGTCGCAGATGGTGCAGACGACGTGTTTCATTTCCGGGTCTTCGACCTTGGCGCTCATCGCTTTCCTCCACGGCTTCCTTGGCCGACTAAGATACCCGACGGGCGGCCGAAGGTCATTTGAATTCGCTTGCGCAGGGCTAGCGGGTTCCTCATGGGTCGGAGGCACGATATTCTTGTTCGCAGGGCCCCGGCGAGGGAGTGCTTGAGGGTGGGCTGTGAGCCCTTGGGGTCAGGTCGTGGAGAGGATTATGTCGATTCTTGAGATGGTGCTGCCCGAGAAAGCCAGTAACGAGTTCAAGGGAGGCCGGGTTCCCATCATCGGTTTCTGCCTCATGCTGCTGCCGGTGACCTTCCGGTCCCTGGTCCACCTCTTCAAGGGTGACAGTGGGGTGAATTCCATTGCGACCATTCATGTTTTTGAAGGCACGCCCGATCCGAACGCCGTCATCTACATGTTCAGCGCTGTCGGGGGCCTCTATCAGACGGTGATCCTGTTGATCTATCTGATCGTGCTTTTTCGCTATCGGAACCTGATCCCGTTGATGTTCGTGTTGATGCTGGTGGAAATCGGCTTCCGGATCGTGGTGGCTACATTGCATCCTCTCACAGAGGAGTTCTTCGTCCGCACTCCGCCGGGGAAGTTCACGAACCTGCCCTTCGGTCTGCTCTCGGTGGTGATGCTTTTCGTCACGTATCGGAATCTGGGCCGTGGCAAAGAAGTGGGGCGAGAGGAGGCTCGCGGCTAGGACGNGGGCTGCTTGTCGAGGTAGTGGCGAACCAGTTCAAACCGATCGTTGCCCCAGAACATCTCGTCCCCGACGAAGAGAGCAGGCACGCCAAAGACACCCCGTTCGATGGCGCTGTGGGTTTCGGCCTCGAGGCGTTCGATCAGTTCGCTTGACTCGGCTCGAGCAAGGGTGGCGTCCGCNTCCANTCCGGCCTCGGCGAGATGCTGGTGGACCACGGCCGGTTCCGAGAGGTCGCGGGGTTCCGCCCAACGGGCTCGGTACATGGGGTAGTGGTACTCGCGGAATCGGCCCTCTTCTTGAGCCACCATGGCGCCGCGGAGAGCGAGGCTGGTGTCGGTCTTGAAGAAGTTGCGGGACTCGGGAGAAAAGTCAGCCTCGCATAGATCGGCCCAGTGACGCACGTTGTTCTCGTAGTCATTCTTCTTGCGGGGGCCGAGCGGAGCGGGTTTGGGTCGCGTGGAGGCTCCCTCCGGGAGCTCAATCAATTTGCGGAGCATCACGGGTCGGAAATCGATCTCGACATCCGGGAAGTAGCGTTCGACTCGGCAACTGCCGAAGTAGGCCCAGGGTCAGGCGTAGTCGAAATAGAACGGGATGGATTGCATGGTGAGGGCCTCCGGTTTGGACCCACTCTAGCTCGCCTACGCGTCAGAGTCCCGTTGGGCTGTCGGCGGCTCAGTCGCAGGGACCGATGCGTTCGCGTTTGAAGGGAGGCCCCTCGTGGGTGGGTTCTTCAAATTCGCGAGCGAAGCGATGGCCCGAGTAGACCGCCGCGGCGATGGTGCTCGGGGCCAAGCAGTCGCCGATGCGTGTGATGTCGACCCGGTCGACCAGTTCGCGGTACAGAGCATCTTGCGGCTCGCGGGAGGTGACAAGGACAAGGGAAGGAGCTTCAAGGCTGCGCGTGCGTCCTGTATAGGCGCACTCCAGGATGGCCTCTCCGTCTTCCCACGAGTCCAGGCCGGTGTTCAGTTCCAGTGTCACGCCGAGTTCGATCAACCGGCCCTGGATCCGCACGTGCTCCTCTGTCTTGGTTGTGTAGAAAGAGGCCTTGGCTTCAGGCGTGACAAGGGTGACTTCGATGTCTTCTTTTCGGAGTTTTTCGGCCAGGACCCCGCCCATGTAGTAGTGATCGTCGTCCAACAGGAGGGTGGAACCCTGAGGGAGCCTGCCTGCCATGAGGTCGTCGGGGTAAAGATCTCCGCGTCTTCAAGGCCTTCGATGGGGGCGGTGTGCCAGTACCCGACGCCGCTGTTCCGCTAGACGGAACCCGTGGCGAGCACCACGTGGTCGGATCCGAATTCCAGGATCTGTTCCGCGTCCAGGATGCTCTCGCGAAAGGTCTCGACATTCGGAAGTCGGGACAGTTGACCGACCCGGTAGTCCACCACCCGGATCCATTCGGCGAGTCCCGGAAGAGTGGCTTCCTTCAGGACGCGCCCGCCGAGTTCACGCGTGGCCTCGGCCAGGGCGACGTCATAGCCCCGCTTTCCCAGGGCCACGGCCGCTTCAAGGCCAGCGGGGCCGGCGCCGACCACGAGGACGGAGCGGTCGGAGCGCTTCTTGGCGATTTTTTCGGGATGCCAGCCGCGTCGCCACTCTTCGCCCATGGTTGGATTCTGGGTACACCGGATGGGGTTGTAGGTCTGGTCACCCGTGGAACAGATGTTGCAGCCGATGCATTCCCGGATCTCATCCTCGCGACCCTCATTGATCTTGTTCGGGAGGAAGGGGTCGGCAATGGACGGGCGAGCACAGCCGATCAGATCCACCACGCCGTCCTTCACCATTCGGAGCATGGTGTCGGGGGTCGTGAAGCGGCCCACGCTGACCACCGGTTTCTGTGTGATGTCTTTGACGTAGGAGATGGTGGACTCGAGGCTGGCTTCCTTGACGAATCGGGAGGTTCCCATCTCAAACGAATAGTCTTCCAGGGTGACGTCCCACAGGTCGGGAATGTCCTTCAGGAAATTGAAGCTGGACACGAACTGGGTACAGAGTCCAGCCGCGTGCCAGGTGGAGGCACTGGTGAGCTCGTCCTGCTCGAGCAGAGTGACCTCGGTGCATCCTCGTCGGGCAAGGTGGTAGAGCAGGCTGCATCCGGCGACGCCGCCTCCGATGATCACCACTTTGGCTTTTGAGCGCACGGGGGTCTCCTCGTTCTGGGGTTGTGGCCCGTCGAGCCGGTCGTTTAGACGAGGCCCGCTGGCCTCGCGTGGNCCTCATGGCCCCCGGCCCGAGTGTTTAAGATAATGAGCAATCAGCCTCGTGGCANTNGGCTCCTATCGCAANCGTCTGTGANGGNGGAGCNCGCTGTGGCTGTGTTTTGCATCGACAGGTTNTGGATCCTGGCAGCGACTGGGCTGTGNGACAGCGAAAGTCGGCCCCTGGGCCCTAGGTGGNGATNTCCAAGCTATTGTAATCAAATGGGAAAGACGGGTTAAGGCGAGTAGGGCCCATGTCGATGGGGCGTAGTTTTCGAGACCCGCCCTGGCGCAGGCCTCTCGAGAAGTCCTCTGAGNTGCGAAAGCGCGGCGGAGGCGCTGTGTTAATGATACTCTGCCTCTTTGGCAGACANCTGAGGGGCCGTCGAGGACGGCGGTGAGAGACGGGGGACGGGCTTGCCGATCGATCGNAGAAATAAAGAGGAGGCGCCGGCGGTGCACCTTTCGATTGGATTCGGGTACGCCCCGGTGNATAGAACATGAGCCGAGATCCCCGATTCGACCTTTTGTTTGAGCCAGTCCAGATCGGGCCGGTGACGGCGCCGAACCGTTTCTACCAGGTGCCTCACTGCACCGGCATGGGGTATCGCAGGCCGAGAACCGTGGCTGAGATGCGAGGCGTCAAGGCNGAGGGGGGGTGGGGCGTCGTTTCGACGGAGTACTGCTCGATCCACTCGACCTCGGACGATGATCCGTATCCGACCCATGCGATCTGGGACGAAGACGATGTTCGGGCCCATGCCTTGATGGTGGACAAGGTACACGCGCACGGTTCGCTNGCGGCCATCGAGCTCTGGCATGGGGGCGCGGCCAGCGGAAACCTCTATTCAAGAGAGGCTCCCCTGAGTGCCTTCAGTACTCCCGTCGATGGGGATACGCCNATTCAGGCGAGCGCCATGGATAAGGCGGATATCGCGCAGTTCCGACGCTGGCATTTTGAAGCGGCGAAGNGGGCAANNCGGGCNGGGTTCGACATCGTCTANGTGTACGCNTGTCACGGGTATNTGTTGAANCAGTTTCTTTCNCCGGCCAATCAGCGNAANGACGAGTACGGAGGCTCCATCGAAAACCGCGTGCGTCTTGTAAGAGAAGTGATCGAAGACACAAGAGAGGCGGTGGGAGACGCCTGTGCGGTGGCGGTGCGGTTTTCGGCCAGTACAGGCGGTCCGGATGAGGATCAGCACACGGCAGAGCCTCGCGCCATGCTCGAGTTGTTGTCGGATCTCCCTGATCTTTGGGATATCACGGTGTCGGACTACAGCTTCGAGATGGGGAGTTCACGGTTCATCAAAGAGGCCAGCCTCGCTCCGACCATGGGGTGGGTCAAAGANGTGACCGATCGGCCGGTGGTGAGTGTGGGCCGCTTTACGTCGCCGGAGACCATGGTCAGGCTGGTGAAGGAGGGGGTCCTTGACCTGGTGGGCGCAGCGCGGCCGTCCATCGCGGATCCTTTCTTGCCGACCAAGATNCGCGAAGGACGCGAAGATGAGATTCGCGANTGCATTGGTTGCAACATCTGTTACAGCGGGGATCAGACGGGCACCCCCATCCGGTGCACCCAGAANCCCACCATGGGAGAAGAGTGGCGAAGGGGGTGGCACCCCGAGCGCGTGCCCGCCAAGGGCAGCGAGAAGAGTGTGATGGTGGTGGGTGCGGGGCCCGCGGGCCTTGANGCCGCNGTTGCGCTGGGGAAACGGGGCTATCCGGTGACGTTGGTGGAGGCNACGCGAGAACTCGGCGGCCGTGTGACGAGAGAGTCCAGGCTTCCGGGGCTCGCGGAGTGGGCGCGGGTCAGGGACGCGCGAGAAACCCAAATCAACAAGCTGGCGAACGTGGAGGTCTTTTTCGAAAGCCCTGTCACCGCCGAAGAAGTGCACGAGTTCGGNTCGGACTATGTGGTGCTGGCCACCGGCGCGCGCTGGCAGAAGAGCGGAGTCGGGCGCTGGCACGANGAACCGATCGAGGGATCCGACCGGGGGACCGTATTCACGCCGGANGATGTGATGGACGGATGTACGATCTCNGGCTCGGTGGTGATCTTTGATGACGACCACTATTACATGGGGGGCGTCCTGGCCGAAAAAATGCGGCTTCAGGGACATGAGGTCACTCTCCTGACGACCCAGCCCGAGGTTTCCTCATGGGCGCACAAGACCAATGAACAGGAGCGGATCCAGGGCCGGTTGCTCGAACTCGGGATTCGCGTTGAACCCGCGACGGCTCTCGATTTCATCGGGGAAGGCTACGTGGAGGTATCCTGCACGTATACCGAGGAAGAGCGNGANNTTGAGGCTGAAAATGTGGTGATGGTGACGTCTCGNGCCCCTCGAGATGCCCTCTACCACGCCCTTCAGGGGCATCCGGGTCTGAGCCGGATTGGGGATTGCCACTCCCCGGGCACGATTGCGACCTGCGTCTACGCAGGCCACCGCTACGCCCGAGAACTCGATGAAGAGCCGAGTTCGGGGATCTCCTTTCGTCGGGAGCACGCCGTAATCCCGTAGACCGATCCTAGTCGCAGTGGGCTCGGCTCTGTCCTGGGTGGACCCGGTTCGCTGAAGGGTCGGTTATACGCTGGGCGGGCTGCAGGCGCTGACAAGCTCACACTCTTCTGTGCCGATATTGCGGAATCGGTGGGGGCGTGAGCTTTCGAAGTAGTAGGCGTCGCCCGGGCCGAGGATGAACTTTTCGCCCTCCAGGGTCAGTTCGATGTGGCCCCGGATGATGACGCCGCCTTCCTGTCCGACATGGCTGAGGGTCGATTGTCCTGTACTGGCTCCGGGCGTGTAGTGCTCGTGGAGGATCTGGACGTTCTTGCCGGAGAGGTCTCGGCCGACCTGTCGAAAGGAGATCTTTCCGCTGGCGATGGCCACCAACTCATCCGATCGGAATACGGCGGGTTCGGGCTGCGGGTCGTCATCGGAAAAAAAGGTCGATAGATCCATGGGGACGCCGTCCAGGATCTTCTTGAGTACGGCGACCGATGGATTCAGCTTGCCGGACTCAATCAGGGAGATCGTGGCATTGCTGATCCCGCTCTTCTTGGCGAGCGCCCGTTGGGAGAGTCCGTGTTTCTGACGAGTGGTGCGGAGTCGCGTGCCTATATCAGGAGACATGGTGGGCCTTCTGGCGCTGCAGTGGCAAGGGAAGAGTGTTTAGAGTGCTTAGTATATTATGGCGACTGTTTAAGGATTGCAATCACTTTGCTTCGGGAAGTCGATTCTGGCGTAGCTAGAGTGTTTCTGGGTGGTTTTACCCAAAGGGCATGCGTCTCGTGGGTTGAGGTTTCCGGGGGAGTTCCCCTTTTTGTAAACGGCCAGGCCGGAGTGGGATCCTGGACCGGTTGTGGGCGGGGGGGTGGTGTTGCGGAGCCGGGATAGGATGGAGGGTCTGTACGAGGCCGCTGGCCCTGGTTCCGGCTCTGTTTTCTGGAGGGCGTCGCTCGCGTGACGCCCGTGGACAACCCTGTGTCTCCGGCGGGCCCTTGACCTCCTCCTGGGAGTCGCGGTTCGGCCAGACTGAGGACGTGTGGGGAGGCTTACACGGGGGGCTCGGGGACTGGCCGCCCGTCACGCCGAATTCGATTCCATGTCGGCTTTTATCCCCGCGTCACTCCAGGCCGGCTCCGGCACGGCCAACGGA
>NZGT01000160.1 GCA_002691025.1 Spirochaeta sp.
TGAACGGGGGCGAAGCTGAGGGTATTCACATCGCCGAAGGCCCCGGATTTGGCCGGAGGCAGTTGCGCTCCAAAAAGATCGGTCAGCATGGTCACTTCGATGCCGATCGTCATGCAGGTGCCCACGACTTCGTCCAGGTTGCCGATCATGGAGCGAGGGCAGGCAATGAGGACTTCGTCCACCACCTGTGTGCGGACAATTTCAGGGAACTCGTTGAACGCATAGGTGTTGTCGGCGCTGACAGCCGGTCGAAAGCTCGAGTCGGCGTCATCCAGGAAGCCGATGACCTGATAGCCCCACTCCGGATGGGCCTCGATGGTCCGTTGTGCGGCCAGCGCCCGCGGACCCGATCCGAGGATCATGACATTCCTGGAGTTTCTTCCTCGCTTGCGAAGACCATGGAGCACGAAAAAAATACCGATGTGCATCGTGACCTGGAAAGTCAGCAGGATCCCTGCCAGTGCAAGCGGGAAAATGGGCTTCATGGGCGCGTTGAGGGTAAAGGCGGCGGCCGCCAAGGCGATGGCCCCCAGTCCGTGGCCCAGGGTCATGCGACCCACCTGCTTGAAGAACAGATCCCGCCGCTGGCTCTTGAAGACACCGACGGATCTGAGGATGGCGGGCCAGCCAAGCGCGACCAGGAAGCCCAGTCCGATCCAGATCGAGAGATGGCCGCTCGCAGAAAGTGCTGAAGCGTTGGAGGTCTCGGGCGTAAGCGCTGGAATTTGAAAGAGGAATGCATACGTAAGGCCGGCCACGGCCCCGTATGTTGCCATCCATCCAAACCAAAGAATTTTGCTGTTCTCGCGGAGCATGCCTGTATCAATTCCCCTCAGAGTCAGGACGGAGCCCACAGTTTTCCGATCCTTCGTTTCGCCCAGTGAGTGTGCGAAATGAACAAGAAGGTGACTGAAAACTGCCTGATCTGAGGAAATTTCTGGCGAAATTGCGATGCCAGACTGGGAGGTTACACGGCACGGTCAGTTCCCCCCTGACCTGCCACGAAAGCAATTATGACCGGCAACCCCTCAATATTCAACCGAATCTGTGGGGAATATCACATCATCGATCATTTTTTCAAGATACGGTTTCGTATGCAAAACGTTCCAGGGAACCCGATGCATAGGGTGTGTACCTTATATGTGTCAGGAACCTCGTGACTGGCTACCATGCTCGACGCAGAGTTTTTCCTCTGAGCGACGAGATCATGCGTGGCTCCGGTTTGGGAGTGGGAGAATGCTGAGTTTGGGTCTGTTCGGTGCTTTGGTGTACGTCAGCCTGCTTATGGCAGCCTGTGCGGTGTGCGGCGCGACTCGCTCCAAGGTCACCAAGAGCTGAGTTCTCTGATCGCGTCGTGAGAAAAAGAGAACTCGGGTTCTGTGTGGACCTGGGGGTTTAGCCCGGTTGGCGGGTCGGGTCTTTTGCGGATCCGGTGAGACTTTTGCGCTTCCTTTGCGTTGGAGTGCCCTTCCGAGCGTCACCTGAGCGTGCTGGCTGAACACCTACCCTGGAAGCCTCCGGGTGATTCTCGGGCTTCGAAGGGGGATCTGACTTGTCCATAGGCATCGTCGCAATCGGGCGCAACGAGGGAGAGCGCCTTCGCGTGTGTCTTGAGTCGTGCCTCAGGAGCGCCGAGGACGTGGTCTATGTGGATTCCGGTTCGAGTGATGGGAGTTGTGAGCTGGCTCGAAGCCTTTCTGTCCACGTCGTGGAGCTGGACACCGATCGGCCGTTTTCCGCTGCTCGCGCTCGTAATGCGGGTTTTGAATTCATGCGAGCCCAGAGGCCCGATCTGGATTTCGTCCAGTTTGTGGATGGGGATTGTGAACTCGATTCCGACTGGATCGAGGCGGCCTCGGTGGCGATGCTGGACTCGGGGCTTGCGGTGGTGTGTGGGCGGCGGCGGGAAAGGTTTCCTGAGCGCTCGATCTACAACCGGCTGTGTGACATGGAATGGGATACGGCTGTGGGCCAGGCCGAAGCGTGTGGTGGAGATTCGCTGATCCGCGCAGCGGCTTTCTCGGCCGTCGGCGGTTTCGATGATGCGGTGGTGGCCGGAGAGGAGCCGGATCTTTGTCTGCGCCTTCGGCAGCAGGGTTGGCAGATACGAAGGCTCGACGCTGAGATGACGCTTCACGATGCGGATATGATGCGCTTTTCCCAGTGGTGGACGAGAATGCTTCGTGCGGGACACGCCTACGCGGAGGGAGTCGACCGCCACGGTGTCAAAGAGCATGCCCATTATGGCCGCAACCTCCGTAGCTCGGTTTTCTGGGGAGGTGCCCTGCCCGTCTTGAGTCTCGGGTTGTGGCCTTTCTCGTCCTGGGCTCTGTGGCTCTGGCTCGCTGGCTGGGGGGCGCTGACGCTGCGTATCTATCGCTCGGGGGTCAAGCCCGGGTTTTCCCCCGGCGCTCGGTTCAGCTATGCGTTGAGCAGCACGGTGGGAAAACTGCCATCCTTCCTGGGGGTCGCCCTCTACAGCATCCGTAAGCTTCTGGCGCGGCCTTCGCATCCGATCGAGTACAAGGATTCGACATCGAATTGATCAGCCGGGGGGCACATAGGTCCCCCTTCTCGGGGTAGCCTGGAATCCATGGAAATTCCGTCATCCATCACGGCGACCATCGCACTCCTGCTGTTTATTTCGATTGGGCTCGTCCTCGTCATGACGGATCGCCCCATCTACGCAGTGCTTGTGCTCACGTTGGGCGGCACCCTGTTTCTTCCTGTGGGCGCGGGCTTTGACTTTCCCGCGATTCCTTCCTTGGGTGGCCGAACGCTTCCCTATGTCATCCTGGTCCTGGCCACCGTCGTGCTGTGGCCTCATAAATTGCGGGGGATCGACCTGGGGCGCTGGCCGGATCTGGTCATCGTCCTGATCTGTGTGGCCCCGATCATCACGGCTCGTCTGAATACCGATGTCATCTCCTGGGGGCCCCGGTCGATTCAGGGCTTGACCAACTGGGATGGGTTTTCCGCGGCTTCGCGGACATTCATGGATGTGGGCCTGCCCTATCTCGTCGGCCGCGCTCTCTTCCATAGTTCAAGCGACCTTCGACGTTTGATGATCTGGCTGGCCGGTGCGGGTTTGATCTACTCCCTGTTGGCGTTGGTGGAAATGAGGCTCAGCCCTCAGTTGCATTACTGGGTCTATGGCTATCACCCGCATGAGGTCCGGTTCCAGATGCGCTGGGGCGGCTATCGACCCATGGTCTTCCTGGTGGGGGGGCTTGCGGTGGGTCTTTTCATGATGGTGACCTCGGTTGTGGGGCTCGCCTTGGGCCGCGCCCGGCTGAATGTCGGCTTTGTGCCCTATCGACTGGTGGGACCCTACCTGCTCGTGATCCTGGTCTTGTGCAAGAGTGTCGCCGCCATCGGATACGGGCTTCTCCTGGCTCCTGTGGTGGCCTGGATGCGGCCCCGGAGTATTCACCTCGTGGCGGTCGCTCTTTCCATGGTAGTCATCTTCTATCCGCTGCTTCGCACCCAGGACCTGATTCCTACGGCCGCCATCGTGGACACGGCCGCCTCGATGAGTCCAGAGAGAGCCGATTCGCTTTTGACTCGATTCGACAATGAGGATCGCATGCTGAGCCACAACTGGGATCGGTTCTTCTTCGGTTGGGGTGGCTATGGCCGGAATCGGGTCTACGACACACGGGATGGACGGGACATCACCCTCACCGACGGCCAGTGGATGATCCTTCTCTCCACCGGCGGCTTTGTGGAATGGGCCTGCTTCTACATTCTCCTGCTCTGGCCCGTGCTTCTGGGCATACGTCAACTGCCTCGGATTCGCGGTCCCGATCAGGTGCTGATGGCCAGCCTGCTGCTGGTGGTGTCTGTTTTCGCATTGGACCATCTCTTGAACGGTTTCTTCATGAACCTCCCCTTTGTTCTGGCAGGGGCTTCGCTCACGCTGCTCAAGCTTTTGCCCAGGGAGTCGAGTCAAGGTCCGGATGTGGGCCCGCCCAAAAGGCCTTCGGAGGCCGTGGCGACTGCGGAACCATCCCCATCGAGCCTCTCTTCTGGCCTTCTTGGAGCCGGTCCGGGACGCTGAGCTTCTGGATCAGTTGGCCTTGGCTTCCTGCGTGTGTAGAGGAAGCAGTACGGGCGCGGCGGGTGGCCGAGAAACGGCGCCCGCCGGATTGAGTTGGTACGCCCCGATGTCGGGGTCTGTGCCTCGCACGGGCGGTGGCGCGCAGGATCCGATCCACGCTCCATGCCGGGCGTCGCATGCCGGCATGGCGTTGCTGGATGCGAGGCCGGGCGAGCCGGCCCCCACAAGAGGCGAGGCACTCGAGGCTGGCGCCAGATCGAGATCCGCTGGATTCTTGAATTCCGGGCGCACGCCCATGATGGAGTTCCGATCAAAGCCCGTCTTGGCTGTCCACTCGGCCAGCGTGCCTGCGGATGAGACCCAATGATCGGCCGCCGACCCGGTGATGAGGCAGAGGTTGTTGTCCATCTGGGAGACGCTGGCTGCGTCCAGTCTGAAGCAGTAGCCCCTGTCCTGGGCCTGGCCGATATAGATTGCGTTGTTCGCAATGACAGCGCCGCGGGCACCCTTGTCCAGTTGCACGAAACGCGCGCGAGGGGAGTCGGCAAAATAGGCGGAATTGTTCCGGATGGTCACGTCTTCGTTCTTGTAGCCACCCTTCTCGTCGAAATCCTTGAGGTAGACCCCCATGCGGCTGGGCTCGAGGGAATTGTCGATGAAGACATTGTTTTCGATCAGGCTGTTTCGGGTAGCGCCCAGCCAGACTCCGACGCCTCCCATGTTGGAAATCAGGTTCCGGCGAACGATGATGTTCTCGATCTTCTCGACTTCGGTATGGGCGGGCGTGAAGTCGATCCCGTAGCAGGAGCGGTTGGCGGTGCCCGGATCCTCGTGGATGAAGTTCTCTTCCACGATGATTCCATTCAAGTAGCTGTGACCGACGATGGCCGAGGCGGTACAGGACCCGCCGACATGGGAAGTCTTGTAGATTTCGTTTCCTCGGATGACGATGTTGTAGGGGATCTCGGGTCCTGTTTCTTTTCGGTCGCCGCTCAAGTAGATCGAGTGATCGTAGATATGCTTCAGCCCGCCGTTGTTCTCGAAGTAGTTGTCCAGGATCTGCATGTTGGGACTACCGCCGAGGACGCCCTGACGTTGGCCGTTCAGGATCCGGGAGTTCTTCAAGGTGACATTGGATTGGGCGGCTCCCGTGTGACGTACGTAGAAATTGACCGCGAAGCCATCGAGGGTGATCTGATCAAACGTCATGTCGCCCGCGCCGCGGGCGACTCGAATCCCCTGATTCGGCCCGGTGCAGTCGTCGCAGATGAAATCAACACGGAATATGTCGACGCCGCGAGTGGGGGGACCCCGACGTTCTTCGAAATTGAACATGGTTCCGGTTTTTCGTCGGACAATTGGAGAGGGGGCATTCTCCGACGGGGTCTCGGAGACTGAATAGGCTTCGATCCGGCAACGAAGGTCGGCCTGGCAGCGAGGGTTGTCCCAATCGGAGCTTAGATTGTCAGCGCGAAAGCTCCCTCCTTCGCAGAGCCGGATCGTGTCTCCTGGGCCCATGCTCCTGAATCGCTTCTGTGCGAGCGACAGGGATTGCCACGGACGCAACGCGCTCCCGTCGCCGGTCTGGTCGGAGCCGGCCACGCAGTCTCCTTGGGCACCGGTTCGACAGTCGCAGAAATGGGAGTCCGCGGCGTGAAGGGCCCGCGTAGAAACCATGAGCAGACCGATGGCCAGGACCAGACCCCACGAGCAAGCGAGGTGTCTTTGACCAGGAACGATTCGACAGATCACGCGATCTCCTCAAATTGGGTTCATTGAGAATACACGACCGCCGGGGCGGCGGCGGTTTGATGTGATCGGCTTCGAGGCTCGGGTCCCCTACCCCCTCACCTTTTTCGGGGGACGCCAGGTGTCACCTGGAACGAAGATCAGGATCCACGCGAGGGATACGACCCAGATGGTGACGTTCACGAGGGTCTGGGCCGGCTGGGGGAAACCGCTTTTGAGCAGGAAGAGCGCCAGGGCGATGGCGAGAAACTGGAGAGGGAGTGCGGCCAGAACGGAAAAAAGCAGGCGGGTGGTGGTACGCGAAGCCGATTCGTCTCGCTGCCAACTGACGAAGTAGCTGACTCCACCCAGGGCCACCATGAGGGCCATCCCGGCATCGCCTTGAGAGAGACGCAGGCCTCCCTCGCCCGATTGGATGAAGACGCTTGTGGCTTCGAGGCTGATTCGCAGCCCGGCCACTGCCTGACTGTAGAAAAGGATGAGCTCGGGCCAGACCAGGGTGTTGATGAAGTGGGGAAGCGGCACAAACCAGAGCAGGGTCAGGGAACCGCGAAGAGAGGCGTAGCCGTTCAGGCGGATCAGGGCGATCAGGGCGACCGGCACGGCGATGCGGCCCCAGCGCGTGAAGCCGCCGCCCACGGAGAGGATGACCACGAGGACCGCCAGCGCGAGAAAGAGGTAGCCGTCTTTTCGGGCGGGTTGTCTTGAATCGCGGCGAAACCCAATCAGATAGAGGATGGGGAAGAGCGCCGCATAGCGAGCGGACGGTGTTTGAGCGAGGTGCAGGGTCCAATCCCACAGGACGGGAGACAACGCAAAAACTGCAGCCAGGCCGAGAAATACCGATCGACCTTGCCCTGCCCGCTGCGTGTCAGATTCCGTTTTACTTTGCATCAGTCCGGCCATTCCGTTCTGTCTGTCGGTCTTCTGGTATGATGGTAGCGGGCCCACCATTCTCTTTGTCACCCTCGGCCCTCTTGTGAGTACTCATTAGTCATGGATCGTAAAGCCAGCCTCGGATCAAATATGCTCAACTCCAAGCGACCGGAGAAGGATCCGTCTCGGTCCAAGGAGGCGACCTCTGAGCCGAGGTCGGACGATTTGGAGGAATCGGTTCCTCGGGCGGTTTCTCCCACGTCCTCGGGCCCGGTGGGCCCTGTCCGGGGGCCTGTCTCGGGTTCAGACTGGCAATCCCTGGTGGTGGGGGGGGCGCTTGTGCTGGTGGGGGTTCTTGCCTGGCTTTTCTATCTCAGGGAGCCACCCCTTGTGGACGTCTCTTCGCTGGGAGACTTGCCCATGGACGTGGGCGCGTGGAACGGCCAGGAGATTCCGATGACCGACAAGGTCAGTCAGATGCTGGAGGCCGACGTGAATATCCAGCGCGCCTACCTGCACGAGATCGGGGGCTTCATCTGGTTCTATTTCGGGTACTACGGGACAGAAAGAGGCGGTGAGCCTGTTCATACGCCCCCCTATTGCTACAAGAGCCAGGGGTGGACCATTCTTGAGTCGAATGTGGTGCCACTCGGGAGTGACACGCTGTTCGCCAACGAGCTGGTGGTGGAGCGAGCCGGAGAGAAACGCCTCGTTCGCTTCTGGTACCAGTCCTACAATCAAAGCGGGATGCTCTCGAAAACGGATCGGGTTCTGGCGCGCATGGAAGGCCTGTTGTTGGATGGACGGTCCGATGGCTCGCTGGTCCGTGTCAGTACGCCCCTTCTGGATCGAGCCGAAGTCCCTCAGGCGAGAGCCAGGCTCAACTCCTTCGTCCGCGAGATGGCCCCCCATTTAACACGTCAATGGCCCACTGAGGTTCCGCCTTTGGGCTGAGTGGACGAGTGGCAGGCCGATTTGATGAGGTCTGGGGCCCGATCGAGACCCGGAATTGNAGCGGATGCGGAATCCTTCGATCCCACTGGAATTGGAGGAGTTTTTCTGCGGAGCTTTCACACCTTTTCTGCCGATAGGGTCACTTACAGTGGGCGAAGCATGATTGAGCGGGGAACGAATGAACGGGTCACGATTGACGGTGATGATCACGAATCTTGAAATGAGGTGGGGGCCACGGGGCCGGCGTGTGGNAACCCGTTTTCCGGGCGTTTTTGTCAAAGAGACAGATCTCTCCCGCTTCGATATCTTGACAGCTGATTCTGCTGGCGCGCCCGCTATGAAAAACCGAGTCTTCAGGGGCTGTGCATCATGAGCAATGAAAATACGTTTTCCTGTTATCTGATCGGATCCGATTCCCTTCTGGCCGAATGCGGGGGACTCCTTCTGGATCGCGGTCATTCGATCCGGGGCGTCATCACCGACGCACCGAAGTTGGTTCAGTGGGCTCAGGAAAAGTCCCTTCCCGTGATCCCGGCTTCTTCTGATTATGGAGCCGTTCTGAGGGCGGCGGATTTCGACTATCTTTTCAGCATCACGCATCTCCGGATGATCCCCCAGGATGTGCTGACCACTCCGAATCGGGCTGCGATCAATTTTCACGACGGCCCTCTTCCTCGGTACGCCGGTCTCAACGCCCCCGCCTGGGCCTTGATCCATCAAGAGGAAAGCTACGGAATCACCTGGCATGAAATGACCGCCGGAGCCGACCGCGGTGACATCCTGGAGCAGCGTACGTTCCCGGTTTCCCAGAACGAGACTTCGCTTTCACTGAATACGCAATGCTTCATGAGCGCTCTGGAGGGGTTTGAGGCCTTGATCCCGTCCCTTGAAGGGGGCGAACTGAACCGCGTTGCGCAGAATCCTGAGGAGCGTACCTATTTCGGTCGGCACGACCGACCTGCGGCCTTCGGTCAGCTTGGCTGGGATCGGGAGGCCGCTCAGTTGGACGCCCTGGTGCGGGCCCTCCACTTCGGTCCCTATCGCAATGAACTCGGTGTGGCTCGTGTCGCGGCGCAAGGTCAGGCTTTCAATGTCCTTCGATCGGCGGTGGAGGACTCGGAGGAAGGCGCAGCGCCGGGAACCATTCTGGACTGTTCGGAAACCGGTTTGTTGGTGGCGACNGGCTTGGGGGGACTTCGGATTTCAAGTCTGACTTCCGTTTCAGGTGAGCCGATTTCACCCGATGAAGCCCTTCTTCAAATGGGCCTGGCGGTGGGCGAGACCCTGCCCGGCCTCTCCGCCGAGCGAGAAGAATCCATGGCCTCGCTGGTGGCCGAAGTCAGTCGGGCCGAGGGCTTCTGGCGTCAAAGACTCGAGACCTTTGAACCCATTGAACTGCCCTACGTCGGGACCTCCCGTCCNGGCGGAACCGTCCGNTTCCAGGAGGTCGACCTGGCTCCATTGGGCGACGCCATGANTCGCAATCGGCTCGTCGCCGTGCTCGGCGTCTGGCTTTCGCGAATCGGCGGGAAATCGAGTTTTTCCCTGCCGCTTCGAGGATGGAGAAAATCGGGGGATCCCTTCCCCGGTGTGAGTTCGCCTGTGGCCCTGGCCTCCATGGATCTGGATCTGNGCGTCGACTTTGATCGCTGTGCGATGGAGTTGGAGGCTCAACTCGAGGCGCTTGCGGAGCGNGCGCCCTGGCTCCAGGACCTGATCGCCCGAGAGCCGACGCTCTACAATCAACCGCGATTGCGCAAGGGNGAGCTTTCCAGCGTCGAAGTCGTGGTGGCTTCAAATCCGGGGTCCGTGGAACTCGCGCCCGGTGTGGCCCTGGCTCTCGTGGTGGGCCCCGAAGGTCGCTCGTGCGCTCTCGTGGCCGACGAGGCCTGCGTGGATGAAGTCGATCTGGTTTGCATGAAAGACCAGTTGACCCACTTCGTGCGCTCGCTCTCCAGTGANCCCTCTCGGGCCCTGGCTCGACACGATCTCCTNGGTTCGGAGCTGCGACGGCAGGTACTCGAGGACTGGAATTCAACCGAGAGGGCTCATGAGGCCGTCTCGAGCATTCACGAACTCTTTGCCCAACGAGTCCGGACCGATCCCGATCGACCGGCGCTGGCCTTTGAAGATCAGGCCTTGAGCTATGCCGAGCTCGATGGCCGAGCCAGCGCNCTGGCTCGTCGCTTGGTNTCAGGAGGGGTAGAGGCCGGAGATCTGGTGGGCGTCTACGTGGAGCGATCTCTGGAGTTGGTGGTGGCCGTNCTGGCGACGCTGAAATCCGGAGCGGCCTATGTTCCCCTGGATCCGGACTATCCCGAGGAACGCATCGCATTGATGATCGAAGATTCGGGCCTGAAGACGGTTCTGGCGACGACGTCTCAGGTGCATACGCTACCCGCCGTGTCGGATGTGGAAGTGATCCGNGTCGATGTCGACCGAAACGAGGACGAGTCCTCGTTTTCTGTTTCCGTGGAACCGTCTGATCTCAGCTACGTGATCTACACCTCGGGTTCCACCGGGCGACCCAAGGGAGTGATGATTGAACATGGCAATGTCATCAACTTCTTTGATGGGATGGATCAGGTAGTCGATCCCTCACCGGAAGGTGTCTGGTTCGCGGTGACGAGCCTGTCTTTTGATATCTCCGTTCTTGAGTTGTTGTGGACCCTGACGCGAGGCCTCAAGGTGGTGCTCTTCCGGGACCGNGCCCGCCAGGTTCANGAACAAGACGGGCTCAGTGACAGTAGTGCCCGTCACGTGGACTTCGGTCTCTATTATTGGGGAAANGATTCTGGAGTGGGTCGGCAGAAATACAAATTGCTGATCGAAGGGGCCCGCTTTGCGGATGAGAACGGNTTCAATGCCGTGTGGACGCCGGAGCGCCATTTCCATTCTTTCGGNGGTCCCTACCCGAACCCGTCGGTGACCGGGTCGGCTGTGGCGGCGGTGACCAAGAACATCCAGATTCGCGCGGGAAGTTGTGTCGCTCCCCTGCATCACCCGGTTCGCATCGCCGAGGAATGGGCCGTGGTGGACAATCTCTCCAACGGGCGCGTCGGGTTGGCTCTGGCCTCGGGCTGGCAGCCCGATGATTTCATTCTCTCGTCGAGAGCGCGAAGTGAAAACAAGGCCCATTTGATCGAGAACATGGAGAAGCTTCGTCAGCTCTGGCGAGGAGAATCGGTGGGTTTTGTCGGCGCCGACGGCCATGAGGTCGAAGTGGTCAGCCAGCCTCGTCCCGTCCAATCCGAGCTCCCTCTCTGGCTCACCACCGCCGGAAATCCCGAAACCTATCGGGAGGCGGCTCGACAGGGTGCGAATGTGCTGACGCACCTTCTCGGCCAGAGTCTGGAAGAAGTGGCGGAGAAGATCACCATCTATCGTGAAACCCTTCGTCAGGAAGGTCGAGATCCGGATCAGTTCAAGGTAACGCTGATGCTTCATACCTTCGTGGGCGAGGATGTAGACGCCGTACGTGAAATCGTACGTGAGCCGATGAAGGACTATCTGGGCGGTTCGGTGAGTCTGGTCAAGAACTTCGCATGGGCTTTTCCGGCGTTCAAGCGTCCGGAGGGGCTCGAGAGTACGGCCGACGATATCGACCTGTCCTCGCTTTCCGAAGATGAAGTGAATGCCATCCTGGAGTACGCCTTCGAGCGCTACTTCGAAACGAGTGGACTGTTCGGGACAGTCGATCGCTGCGTCCAGATGATCGAAAAATGCAAAGAAGCGGGCGTGGATGAGATTGCCTGCCTGGTGGATTACGGGGTTCCGACGGATCAGGTCCTGGACAGTCTCCCTCTTCTGAAGTCGGTCATGGTCCAATCCCAGCAGAACAGTGCCGTGTGCTCGGCTGTGAAGGCCCAGAGCGCAAACTACTCGGTGGCTGCCCAGGTCGAAGCGCATGGCGTCACGCATCTTCAGTGCACACCGTCCATGGCTCGAATGCTCATGAGCGATGAACCGTCCCGGAAGGCACTGGGTTCGCTTCAACACATGCTTGTGGGCGGAGAGGCTTTTCCGGCTCCGCTGGCGGATGAACTCTCGGCTTCTGTGGGTGGGCGACTGACCAATATGTACGGGCCTACTGAGACTACGATCTGGTCCAGCACCCATGAAGTGGCGTCCGGAGTGGCCGCTGTTCCCATCGGCAAGCCGATTGCGAATACGCAGCTCTACGTGCTGGACGAGCGGCTTGAGCCCGTGCCTCCGGGTGTTCCGGGAGAGCTGTATATCGGAGGGCAAGGCGTTGTCCGAGGCTATCTCCATCGTCCCGATCTGAGCGCCGAGCGTTTCGTGCCGGACCCCTTCGTGAGTGATCCCGAAGCCCGGATGTATCGGACGGGTGATCTCGTCAGTTGGGGCCATGCAGGCGTCATGGACTTTATTGGCCGTACCGATCACCAGGTCAAGATTCGCGGCTACCGGATCGAGTTGGGTGAAATCGAGACTCGACTGGGTGAACTCCATGGGGTCGAAGAAGCGGTGGTTCTGGTCCGTGAAGATACGCCGGACGACAAGCGTATCGTCGGATACGTGGTGGGGACCGGGTCGGTGGAGCAAGGTGAAGTTCGTGAGTCTCTTCGCGAGCACCTGCCGGAGTACATGGTTCCCCAGCACATCGTGCAGTTGGATGTCCTGCCTTTGACCCCCAACGGGAAAATCGACCGAAACGCCCTCCCCGCACCGGACTCGGTGGGAGCGTCGTCCGCCTCGGTGGTCTATGTGGCGCCGGAAAATGAACTCGAGACCCGTATCGTCGGTGTCTGGCAGCAGGTCCTGGGCCTGGAGCGTGTGGGAACCCAGGACAATTTCTTCGATCTGGGGGGGCATTCGCTTCTTGTCGTGAAGGCCCACAGGGAGCTCAAGGGCTTGTCCGATGTTCCCATTGCGCTCACGGATCTATATCGTTTCCCGACCATTCACAGTCTGGTGGAGCACTTGACCTCCGATGACTCGGGCGCCCGGATCGAGGAGAGTCGTGATCGGGGGGCTCGCCGTCGGGATGCCCTCCAACAGCGCCGAAGGCGCCGGGGACCTCGCGGGTGAGCAGGGAGGACGGGGACGCAGTGAGCCAGGAAGGTATGGACGATGATGTCCTGGCCAGCGATATCGCCATCGTCGGTATGGCGGCTCGTTTGCCCGATGCTCTCACCGTGGATGAGTATTGGTCCAACCTGACCCAGGGTGTGGAGTCGGTCAGGCAGTTCTCCGAGGAGGAGTTGGTGGAGGCCGGCGAATCGCCCTCCAGGCTGAGACGCTCCAACTACGTGAGATCGGGTGTGGTGATGCCCGATATCGATCTTTTTGATGCGGATTTCTTCGGGCTGAGTCCGAAAGAGGCCGGCATCATGGACCCGCAGCATCGCCAGTTCCTGGAATGCAGTTGGGAAGCCATTGAAGACAGTGGGCACGTACCGGAATCCTTCAACGGCTCCATCGGGGTCTTTGCGGGATGCGGTATGGGGAGTTATTTCGCCTTCAACATCCTGCGGAACCCGGATCTCCTGGACTCGGTGGGTTTGTTCTTGCTGCGTCATACGGGCAACGACAAGGATTTCCTGTCGACTCGGGTTTCCTATTGCTTCAACCTGAAGGGCCCCAGCGTCAATGTACAGACGGCCTGTTCGACCTCACTGGTGGCCACCCATATGGCCTGCCAGAGTCTTCTGAGCGGAGAGTGCGATCTCGCGTTGGCGGGTGGCGTGACCATCGAGGTTCCTCACAAGCGCGGGTATCTCTTCCAGGAGGGAGAGATCCTTTCCCCCACTGGCCACTGTCACCCCTTCGATCACAGAGCACAGGGGACACTCTTTGGTTCCGGTGTGGGTGTTGTGACCTTGAGGCGGTTGGAAGACGCTCTTGAGGATGGCGATGAGATTCATGCCGTAATCAAGGGCTCCGCGATCAACAATGATGGCGCGGGAAAAGTCGGCTACCTGGCCCCCAGTGTGGACGGCCAGGCTTCCTGTGTAGCGGAAGCCCTGGAGGTTTCTGGTCTCGATGCGAGATCGGTGGGCTATGTCGAGTGCCACGGAACGGGCACCTATATGGGTGATCCCATCGAGGTCTCCGCATTGACCCAGGCTTTTCGCCGCACGACGGAAGACAAGGGCTTCTGCCGCCTGGGCAGTGTGAAGTCGAATATCGGACATCTCGATACCGCCGCGGGCGTGGCCAGCCTCATCAAGGCAAGTCTCGCCGTGAAGTACGGATCCATCCCGGCGAGCCTCAACTTCGAGGCCCCGAATCCGAACCTTGAACTCGAGGACAGTCCCTTCCAGATCTGTTCCGAGCCCACCGATTGGGTCAACGCCGATGGAGCGCCTCGGCGTGCCGGTGTCAATTCACTCGGTGTCGGCGGGACCAACGCGCATTTGATTCTGGAAGAGCCGCCCTCCCCTTCACCCTCTACGCCTTCGGATCGGAAGCATCACCTTCTCCCTCTGTTTGCACAGAGTCGAGGAGCCCTCGATGCTGGATGTGATCGACTGGCCCGGTTCCTGCGCGAGAATCCAGACGCGGATCTAGCCGATGTCTCCTGGACGTTGATCACGGGTAGGCAGCGTTTTGATCGAGGCCGGGTCCTGTCCTGTCGCGATCGAGACGAAGCCATTGAGTGGCTTGAATCAAGAGATCCCAAACGGATCCACGATCATGTGCGTGCGGACAGTGCTTCCCTGGTCTTCATGTTTCCAGGCGGAGGCGCCCATTACCCCAACATGGCTCGGGGTCTCTACGAAAGCGAACCGGTTTTTCGAGACGTGATTGATCGGGGTGCGCGAATCCTGGCGGACCGGATCGGGGTGGATTTCTTCGAGTTCTTCCTGGCCGATCCGGAACAGGAATCAGCGGCGGCTGAGAAGTTCTTGCGGATGTCGCATCAGTTGCCCGCCATCTTCCTGGTGGAGTACGGGCTGGCTGAACTCTGGCTTTCGCGAGGCTTGAAGCCCAGCGCGCTGATCGGCCATAGCGTGGGTGAGAATGCGGCGGCCTGTGTGGCCGGCGTACTCTCCTTCGAGGACGCACTTTCCCTGGTCCTTCTGCGAGGGCAACTCTTCGAGAAGGTTTCCGGGGGCGGCATGTTGGCTGTGGGACTGGCTCCCGAGGAAGTCGAGGCTCGGCTCCCGGCGGGTCTTGAGTTGGCCGCCGTGAATGCGCCCGAGCTTTCCGTGGTGTCCGGTCCCGAGGAAGCGATTGCTGAGTTGGAACGTGTCTTCGAGGAAGAAGAGCTATACCCCCAGCGTCTGGCGATTCCCGTGGCTGCGCATTCCCGCATGCTCGACCCGATCCTGGCTGAATTCCAGGCTTTCCTGGAAGGGGTGACGCTCTCGGCTCCGCAGATCCCCTTTGTTTCAAATTTGACGGGGACCTGGATTACACCCGAGCAGGCTGTGAGCCCCGGCTACTGGGCGGATCACCTTCGAGGTCGGGTTCTTTTCTCGGAAGGTCTGGCCACGCTGCTGGAGCAGGACGGTCGGGTGTTCCTGGAGGTCGGTCCCGGTCGTACGCTTTCTTCGTTTGCGCGGCAACAGCCATCCGTGGGGCCTGAGACCAATATCATGCCCAGCTTGCGACATGCGGATGAGCAGGTGGATGATGCCCAGTTCTGGGTCGGGGTCGAAGGTCGGCTGGCGGCGGCCGGAATCGATGTGGATCTGCGCGCGGCTTTCAAGGGTGAGACACGACGTCGACTGAGGCTTCCGACCTATGCGTTCCAGCATGAGTCGTATTGGATCGAGCCCGCGGAGTCTCGTGAAGAGACGCCGGATGTGGCCGTCGAACGCATCGAAGACATGGAGGACTGGGGGTATCGGACCCATTGGGAAGAGACTCCGCTCCCCTCCGTGGAGGAAGAGGACTCCACAGCCCGGACCTGGTTGATCTTCATGGATGGCTCGGGGGTCGGTCAGCGTATTCGGCGCGATCTGGAGGCCCGAGGTCACAAGACCCTCAGCGTCGTGGCGGGGGACGGGTACCACTCGGAGAGTTCCACCGAGTTCGTCTTGTCGCCAGAGCATGGGCAAGACGGATACGAAGCCCTGATTCGTGACCTTGAAGCCTCAGGCCAGATGCCGGATCGGATTCTTCATTTGTGGCTGCTTACCGTGGATGAAGAGGCGCGTCCGGGGTCGAGCTTCTTTCACCGCAATCTGGAAAATGGTTTCTACAGCTTGTTCTTCCTGGCCCGCGCCATGGCCGGGGCCCTGGCGGATCCGATGGAGATCCATGTACTGGCCAATGGGTTGTTCGAGGTGGGAAACGAGGGTCTTTCCTATCCAGAGAAGGCGGCTGCGCTCGGGCCGGTGGGTGTGATCCCTCGCGAGTTCGACGGGGTTCGCTGCCGGGCCATCGATCTCGTGATGCCGGAGCTTCCTTCGGGTCTCGGGCTTCTGCGCCCGGGTGTTCATGCCAAGGCATTGGATCGGCTTGCGAAGCAGATGGTGGGCGAGATTACGCACTCCTCGGACGATGCGCAGGTCTCCTACCGGGGGGATCAGCGCTGGCGCAAGACTTTCCTCCCGACTCCACTGGAGGAGAAGCCCGACGCAGAACTCCCCATCAAGGAAGGGGGGGTCTATGTGATCACGGGGGGGCTGGGCGGAGTGGGTCTGGTTGTGGCTCGGTCCATTGCGACGACCCCCGGCGTTTCACTGGTGCTGGTCACTCGGACAGGCCTTCCCTCTTCCGGTGTTTTCAAGCGAAGCGGTGCCGCCGGTGTCCGTGAGAATGCCGTGCGGGAACTCCAGGAGATGGGAGCCGAAGTCCATGTGGCCGCCGCGGATGTCACGGACCTGGAAGCCATGCGCGGTGTGTTGGCGGAAGCGCGTCAGCGTTTTGGTGAAATCAGTGGGGTGGTTCATGCGGCTGGAGTCGTCGATGATGATCTGATCCAGGTGAAGACGGAGCTGTCCATCGATCATGTGTTCTCGGCCAAAGTGCATGGAACGCAGGTCCTGGATGCTCTTCTTTGCGATGAACCGTTGGACTTCTTTGTCCTGTTTTCTTCGACCAGCACAGCCATTACACCCCTGGGTCAGGTCGATTACGTGGCGGCGAATTCCTTCTTGAATGCGTTTGCAAGGAAGGATCGACATCGCGGCCTCCATCGTACCCAGTCGGTGAATTGGGGGCTTTGGAAGGACGTGGGGATGGCGGCCGAAAGCCTTTCGGGTTCGAAGACCCCCTCTCAAGAGGCGGTCCTCCCGAGTCCGAGTCCGTATCCACTCTTTGAGAACCGAGTGACCCGTCCTGCGGGCGAGGTGATCCTGGCGGGGGCCCTCTCGCCAGACCGCGATTGGTTGCTGGATGAGCACAGGACGAAAGACGGGAGCGCCCTTGTTCCCGGTACGGGCTATATCGAGTTGGCCCGGGCTGCAGTCGCGGAGGCGAGTCAGGAGGAGGCCTTTGAGATCAAGGATCTCTTCTTCTTTCGTCCCTTGGCGGTGGCTGACGGAGAAGATCGACCGATTCGGATCGAACTTTCGGGCGAGACCGATGATCGAAGCTTTCGTGTTCGCAGTCAGGCGACATTGGCCGACGGACGCAAGGGCTGGGAGGATCATGCCGAGGCGCGAATTCTCCCCATCCAGAGCGAGCGTCCGCCCCAATTGGATCTCGATGCGGTGGTTTCTCGATGTGGAGAGCCCGAGGTGGCCGCCCCGGGCGAAACCCTCCTGACTGGACAGGACCGGTTTCTGGCTTTTGGTCCGCGCTTTCGGGTGCTCCGCCGTACGGCCTACGGCGAGGGAGAGGCCCTGGCTGAGCTTGAGTTGGACGAAAAATGGGTCCCTGATCTGGATCACTACGGTCTTCATCCCGCGCTTCTGGATCTTGCGACCGGTTTCGCGATGAAGTTGATTGAAGGCTACGCGGAGGGGGCCAACCTCTGGGTTCCTGTTTCCTATTCTTCGGTGAAGGTCCACCGCCCTCTGCCTGCGAAGATCTTCAGCTGGGTCCGACGTCGCGGTGAAGGCGAAATGGCTTCGGGCGTGGCCACATTCGATGTGTGTCTCACGGACAGTCTCGGGGAATGCCTCGTCGAGGTGGAGGGTTTTTCCATTCGCCGGCTCGAGGGTGAGGGGTTCGCCCTGCCCGGAGCGCCCTCGGAGGGGGAAATCGAACTTGAGGAGGCCCTGGCGAGTGAATCCCAGATGTCTCCTTCTGAGCTGGCGTTGATCGACAATCTCTCCCAGGGGATCTGTGCCTCAGAAGGGATATCGCTCTTTCGGAGGGTCCTCGGTGTGTCCTCGCCGGAGCTCTATGCCTCCTCGCTGCCCCTCTTTGATCTGATCGAGCAGGCGGACCGCTTGGCGGCTGCGGTGACGTCGACGGCGAGTGACGGAGCCCGCTTTGCCCGACCCCAACTGGACAATGATTTCGTGGAACCCCGCGATGCCGTGGAGCAGACGTTGGTGGGGTTCTGGGAGGAGTTGCTCGGTGTGGAAGGCGTGGGGATCAAGGACAGCTTCTTTGACCTGGGTGGGCACTCGCTGCTCGCGGTCCGGCTCTTCGCCATGATCAAGAAGGAGTGGGATCTCGAGTACCCGATCTCGATTCTGTTCGATGCCCCGACCATCGAGGGGTGCGCTGAGTTGATTCGACCGTCGGTGGAGGGGAGTGAGTCGAACGAGGCGGGTTCGGAAGCCGCACATCGGCCGAAGTACACGCATCTCGTGCCTATGCACGGCGGCACCCCGAGCGAGAGAACGCCGTTCTTCCTCGTGGCCGGTATGTTCGGGAACGTCTTGAATCTCCGCCATCTGGCTCATCTGGTGGGTGCGGACCGTCCGTTCTACGGCCTCCAGGCACGGGGTCTCTACGGGGACCATCGACCCCACGAAACCTTCGAGGAAATGGCTCGGGACTATCTGGAGGAGATTCGAGCGATCCAGCCCCACGGCCCCTACCTCCTGGGTGGGTTCTCGGGCGGCGGAATTGCTGCGTTTGAAATGGCCCGGCAGTTGCTTGAAATGGGCGAAGAGATCAGGACGATCATCTTGCTGGATACACCTCTTCCCATGCGGGAATTGCCTTCTCGGAGTGATCGTCTGAAAATCCACGGGCATCGGCTCAAGAGCCGAGGTCCTGCCTATCTCAGCGACTTCGTGCGAGATCGTCTCGCCTGGGAGATGAACAAGTTGAGGTCGAGGCTGGGTCAGGGTGAGAGCGAGGCGTCGGTTTCCCCGGCGGAGTTCCGCTCCGATGAGATTCGCGCGGCCTTCGAAGGTGCGTTGCCGCAGTATTCGATGACCGCCTTGCCGCTTCATGTCCAGCTCTTCCGGCCTCGACAGCACGTGGCCTATGACCTGGGCTCGGGTCGTGTCCTGAATGAAGCGCTGGAGTTCCTGCTTCCCGACAATGGCTGGACCGGTTGGGTGGAAGAACTCCAGGTGTCGGAAGTGCCGGGGAATCACGACAGCATGGTGTTGGAGCCCAATGTCCGGGTCCTGGCCGGTCGTCTGCGTGCTTGTCTGGATGAAGCCGATGCCAAGGCCGACGAGCAGCCGGTGGCGACGCGTTCCTGATGCCCATGGCCAGCCCTGCCCTGGATGCCGACCTGACCGCTCTCTTCGGGGGCGGCTGCCGGGCTCGTGTGGGGCTGCTGGAGAGCGCGCATGATGAGAGTCATCTGCATGAGGCGGAACTCTCCGTAATCGCGCGAGCCGTGGCCAAGCGTCGCAGAGAGTTCTCCATGGGGCGTCTGCTGGCT
>NZGT01000161.1 GCA_002691025.1 Spirochaeta sp.
ACGAACGGTGCGGGCGGCCGAAGCGCACACCGTTATTTCTTCCGGCGTCGAAGGGCGTGTACGCCCCCCGCCATACCGAGAGAAAGCAGCCCCACCATGCCTACGGCCGGAAGCGGGCTCGCCGTCTTCGGCAGGACCGGCGGCTCAGGCTCGGGTTCGGGTTCCGGCTCGGGCTCAGGCTCGGGTTCCGGTTCGGCCACCGGTGCCGGTGCCGCGGGTGCAGGCTCCGGCTTGTCGGTCGCGCAGGCCCCGGCTGAGAATACGAGAAGGGCCACTAGGATGAGTACTCGGATCATGGATGGGCTCCTGTTGTCGGCCTTGAAAGGCCTCTGTGGAGAAACGAACGCGTCTAGACCTGATCATCGCAGGCCCTGTGCGATCCGTCGATATGTAAAGTGCTTTTAACGGAAGGTTCAGAGGCGGGCGGATCTTTCTTGCGACGGATCCGGTCTGATCCAGACATGGATCCGGTCCCGATCGGGTTTCATGGGGGCCGCACGGGGGGATTTTCGTCTGAGGAAGGGTTTTCCATTCGAGCACACCGCCTGGGGAATCAAATTCCAGAGGTTTGAGGTGCGCCCAAGCGAAGGGTCGCGGCGAGGACCCGGCGATCGCCTTCGCCTCGATCCAGGATCTCCACCCGGACGAGTGCACTTTCGCCTCCCCCATCGAGCCATCGTACGCGGGTCTCGAGCGGTCCGGTTTTTCCAAGCGCGAGATAGTGAAGCGCCATGTCTCGTGTTACCCACTCGGGCTGCCCTCTTTCCCGAGCGAGAAGCTGACCCGCCTCGTCGGTGAGAAGCGCGAGCACGCCTCCCTGAACCGCGCCGAGTGTATTGCTGCTGTAGGAGGAAGGGTGAAGGCGGATCCGACCCTTCGCGGCGTCGAGGGTTTCTACGCCCAGGCGACTCAGGATGTCCTGCGCGAGCGGATTCTGCGTGTCGCCGAACTCGCTACGGATGGGCTCTGCGCTTCCCTTCATCTGTTGTATGTCCCCGCGCGCCTCCAGGACTGAAAAGCCCACTGTCGCCATCCCGATGGGCGAGGCAGGGCGGCCTGATTCGAAGAAGTCCACTTCGATGATGACGGTTCTTCGGCCCTGTCTCAGGATTCGGCTGGCAACCTGGAGTTCCCCCTCGCGGAGAGGTGAAAAGAGGTGGACGCTCAGGTCTGAAGTGGCGATCCAGTTCGGGCTGACGGCTCGCGTGGCGACGGCTCCGCCGATCAGGTCCGCCAGACTGGCCCATATGCCGGCTCGGACACCACCCGGGTGCGCGGAGATATGAGGGGTCGCGCGCAAGCCTGCCGTGTAGCTGTCACCGTCCCATTCCACCCATTGACCACAGTCTCGGATGAAGTGCTCGGCGGGCGGGTAGGCGCTCGTCAATTCGTTGAGCTTTTGGGAGCTGTCAGAAGAGTCTTGAGTCATATGGGATGCAGGGCTGCTTCAGTTGCTCTGGGTTGGGGTTCCGCCGATCAGTCCCAGGCTGTCGAAGCCTTCCACACCCATGGCCTGACAGATCTCTTCAATCATATCCACTTCACGATCCGAGAGTTCGCTGTCCGCCTGAGCGACAGCGAGTCCACCGCGTAGGATCAAGACCGGGCCTTCGATGTCTTCTCGGCAAAGCGCAATGGCGTCGAGGGCTTCTTCTTTTCCACGTTCGAAATCCGACGAAAGCCGGTCCAGATACGATAGGTAGAGCTGCATGGCTTCGTCGAGATCGGCACGCTTGAGCAGTTCCGGCGCATGCAGCATTCCTTCCAGGCTCAAGGTTTCATCGATCTTCACTTTTTCATCGGCGGCTGCGATCAAGGCACCGGCGGCCATGATGCCCTCGATGAGGATCTCGTCCTCGAGTCCGCTCTCCTGGGTGTCGGCTCCATCCGTCACGTCTGTTTTTCTTCCTCTCTCGATTGAGCGCTAAGCCTAGCGAAACTTGAGAGGAGGCGACTCCGGGGTCGTGTGTCTGGACGATGCGAAGAGGGCGGGCTTCTCTTGCCATGGTCCCGTGGTCTGAACCTGCAACCCTTCGTGTTCGGCGATCAGACGTTCCCAGATGAGTTCTGGCCTGGGGTCGAAGATGCTTTCAATCTGGGCGGGGCTTTCAAACCAGTCTCCGCGTTTGATCTCTCTTTCCAGTTGGCCCGGCCCCCAGCCCGCGTAGCCCACATAGGCGCGAAAGTGTTCGGTGGAAATGTCCTCATCGTAAAATTGATCGAGCACTTCCGACTCTGAAGAGGCGTAGACGCCGGGGAGTACCTGAACTGATTGCGCGATGGGTTCCGGGCCCTCGGTGAGGAAGACCACCTGACTCGGGTCCACCGGGCCGCCTACGTAGAGCCGGCCCGAAGGGTCGCTCTCTGCTTCATCGCGAGGTCCCTTGGGTGGGTTCTCTGGCTCAGCAAGGAGATCGCGGATCGGTGTCTTCGTTCTGCGATTCACGATCAACCCCAGGGCGCCGGATTGATCGTGCTGAATCAAGAGCACCACCGATTTCTCGAAGAAGGGACCCTTGACCTGGCGGGTCGCGATCAGGAAGCGGCTCGGGGGCTTCAGGAGGGGAGAGGGTGAGGTGGGGAGGTCGACCCGGGGGAGAGGCTCGCCGGGCACAGGCGACTCAGGGGTCTCGGAGTCCAGAGCGAAGAAAGCAAGGAGGATCAGGAAGACCAAAGCCAGGATTATCCAGATCGAACGCATCCTCTTTTTCCTTCTGTCCTCGGGAAGCCCTGGAAGAGAAGCTCTTCTGGCCCGCTTGTCGTCGGATTATACAGCGGTATGGTGACGCGGAGGCCGAATCTCATTCCCGAGCCTTTTGCTGTCACTCGAAGAAGGGTCATTGCACTCTTTGTCATCGCAAGGACCGGAAGGTCGCAGGGGGATTCGACATGGCGGGGCCGCTCTCCGGAATCAAGGTGCTCGAAATAGCGGGATTGGGTGCGCTTCCTTTCGGTTCACTGAAACTGGCCGACATGGGGGCCGACGTCATTCGCGTCGATCGATCCTCAGACGTCCCCGAAGATCCGCCCGAGGGTTCCCACAACTTCTGGGATCGGGGCCGAAGAAGTCTGGCCGTGGATCTGAAGAACAAGCAGGGTCTGGAGACCGTGCTCCGGTTGGTGGATGAAGTCGATGTCTTCCTCGAGTCTTTCCGCCCGGGCGTCGCCGAGCGCCTGGGGCTGGGTCCGGAGGTCCTCTTGGCCCGCAACCCGCGCCTGGTCTACGGACGCTTGACGGGCTGGGGGCAGAGTGGCCCGCTCGCTCAGTCGGCCGGCCATTCTCTCAACTACGAAGCCATCACGGGCGTGACCCATTGTCTGGGTCCGCCGGATGGAAAGCCCGTCCCCCCTCTCACCTTGCTGGGTGATTTTGCCGGAGGCGGTCAGCATCTGGCCTATGGGGTGGTGTGTGCTCTGGTGGAAGTCCTGCGGACCGGTCGCGGTCAGGTGGTGGACGCGGCCATGGTGGATGGCGTCATGTCGCTTGCGGGCGTCTATTATGCGATGGCCGACATGGGGATGCAGAAGCCGGAGCGCGGCGTCAACCTCTTCGATGGGGGCGCTCCCTTCTATAATGTCTATGAAACGGCCGATGGACTCCACGTGAGCGTGGCCCCGATCGAACCCCATTTCTATGCACTCCTGCTTGAGAAGATGGATCTCGATCCCGAGTCCTTGCCCGATCAATGGGATGAATCGGCGTGGCCCGAAATGCGTGAGCGCTTTGCGGCTGTTTTCAAGACCCGCACGCGTGACGAGTGGTCGTCGCTGCTCGAAGGAACGGATGCCTGCTACGCCCCGGTGTTGACGTTGAACGAGGCACGGAGCTACCCGCACAATCGGGCGCGAGGTGTCTTTCTCGAAGGCCGTCCCATGCCCGAGCTGACTCCCACGCCTCGCTTTTCGGAAACCCCACCTGAGCCAGGGACTTCGCCCGCTCACCCGGGAGCCGACACGGACTCCATTCTGTCTGATTTCGGTTTTTCGAAGACCGAAGTCAAGGCGCTGCGAGAGTTGGGCGCCATCAAGTAGAAGCTTTTCGATTTTCTCTGACAGGAAATTCCCGGCGTGCGACACGTCCTTTCTTTGCTCCCCCAGGCGCGAGAGACGGGAGGAAAGTCGGGAAAATCAGGCTACGCTCTGGATCCCGATGGATGTAGGATCCATTCGACAGTCGAGGAGACCCCCCATGAGTGATGCCATCCAGCCCTTTCGCATTGAAGCCACCGACGCCGAGCTCGAAGACCTGAAGCGTCGCCTGGCTGCGACCCGATGGCCCGACAAGGAGACCGTCAGCGACTGGTCCCAGGGGATTCCGCTCGCGTATGTGCAGGACGTTTGTGAATACTGGGGCAACGAATACGACTGGCGGGCCCGAGAAGCCCACCTGAATCAGTTCGCTCAGTTCAAGACCGAGATCGATGGCCTGGGAATTCACTTCGTGCATGTGAAGTCCCCCGAGCCCGACGCGCTTCCCCTCATCATGACGCACGGTTGGCCGGGCTCCATCGTCGAATTCCACAAGGTGATTGGTCCGCTGACGGATCCGGTGGCCCACGGAGGCGACGCCGCGGACGCCTTTCATGTGGTCTGTCCTTCCCTGCCTGGGTACGGATTTTCCGATAAGCCCACCGCAGAGGGCTACGGGGTCGAGAAGATTGCCGATACCTGGGCGGCTTTGATGGCTCGCCTCGGCTACGACCGATACGTGGCCCAGGGTGGAGACTGGGGTTCCATGGTGACGAATCAGATTGGTCTTCGGGACACGGAGCATTGTGCGGCGATCCACATGAATATGCCGATCGTAGCCCCCGACCCGGAAACCCTGAATGATCTCACTCCGCTTGAGCAGGGTGCGCTGGCAGGCATCCAGCATTATGAGCAGAAGGATTCCGGCTATTCAAAGCAACAGAGCACTCGCCCCCAGACCCTGGGCTACGGCCTTGTGGACTCCCCTTCCGGGCAGGCCGCCTGGGTGATCGAGAAATTCTGGTCCTGGATGGATTGCGAGGGTCATCCCGAGAATGTTCTTACCCGAGATGAGCTTCTGGACAATGTCATGATGTACTGGCTTCCCGGTGCTGCAGCGTCTTCGGCGCGACTCTACTGGCAGAGCTTCGGTGGGAGTGCCGACATGATGGCCCCGGTGGAATGCCCGACGGGTTGCAGCATCTTCCCCAAGGAGATCTTCCGCTCCTCGAAGCGCTGGGCCGAAAAACGTTTCCTCAATCTGATCCACTGGAATGAACTCGATAAGGGGGGGCACTTCGCAGCGATGGAAGTGCCCGAGGTTTTTGTGGGCGAGGTGCGGGACTGTTTCCGGAGCATGCGTTAGTCACCGCGTGACGACGCTCGTGTAGCGACCGAATCTATCCAGGTCAGTCAATCGCCTTCAGGCTGCGATTGTTCCTGAAGCCTGGCCAACGTGGCGCTATGGACTTCCCGGCTGACCCGATAGCCGAGGATGAAAATGCAGGCGACGAAGTAGAGGCCCAGGATCAGGGGCCCGTAGGCGATCCCGAGATCGAAGAGGACCTCGGGGTCGACTTCTCCGACGATGGCGTTTTCGGGGAACGCAATCAGATCGATGATGAGCCCTCCTAGCAGGGTGCCCAGGGCGCCGGCGCATTTCTGGAGGAAGCTCAAGGTCGAGAGGATGACTCCTTCGTTGCGACGCCCCGTCTTCAATTCGTTCTGTTCTGTCAGATCGCTCGTCATGGAAACCAGGAGTGAATCGAGAAGCAGGAAGAGCAGGGTCTCGAAAAAACCGGCGCCCATCATGATCCAGAAGAGCGCGTCGCTTCCGTTTTCGGGAAAGAGGCCCAGCAGTCGGGCCAGGATTGGCGTTGCATTCACCAGGGCGGCTCCCATGAACATCAGGATGGCCATCCCCTTCTTCTCTCGTCCAAAGGTCACTCTTGAGACCAGGGGAAGGAGTGCTACGCCGGCAAGCATCATGGGGACCACAAGAAGCGAGAGGTCTTGACTCGAGAATTCCCAGAAGAAACTGTAGATGTAGACCCAGAGGACCGCATAGGTGCCCGAGGCCGCGTAGTAGATGATGCCCGCCACTCCGAGGGCGCGTAAGGATCGATCGCGAAACACGTCCCGGGCCTGTTCCACGAAGGCCCGCGGTGAAAGCGAGGACTCACTCCGATACTCGCGGAGGCGCGGAATATAGCGATGCAGTCCGAACGAAAAGGCCGTCATGGAAAGGCCGATCAGGACAGCCCCGATCAGGCCGGCCTCCTCGTAGCCCCCTTGATTCAGGATGCCGTCGGTGACTTCGGCTGTGGGAACCAGCCAGAATGCATACATGATCATCGACATGCCGTTGTTGAAGACCGAATACGCGGCGGTCAGATAACCGACCAGGCGCGTTCTTTCGTCGTAGTCGGAGGTGATCTCGGCCACGATCGCATAGGCGGGCACGGTAAAGAGCGTGAGTCCGATCCGAAGGCCGATGTTGCAGACCACGAGGTAGGTGAAGAGTCCGAATTCACTTTCAATGAGGCCGGGCGGGTGCCAGAGCAGGAAATAGAAGATCAGGCTGGGGAGGATCGCCGCGTAGAGGAAGGGATGCCGTCGTCCCAGGCGTGATTTCCAGTTGTCGGACAGGAAACCCACCGAAGGAGCGGCGACGGCGTCGAGGATCAGGCCCACGGCGAGAGCCAACCCCGTGAGTGAGCCCGAGAGCCCGAGAACCTGGTTGTAGAAGATCAGGACGAAGTAGTGGGCATTTTCAAAAACGCCGAGTCCCACCCCACCGCTGGCAAAGGACCAGCGCGTCGATCCGGAGATCCTGGCCATTTCGTCTTTCATCATGGGCGTTCTGGGTTCCGGGAGGGGCCCGACTCGGATGGACCGTGCAGTTCTATTCAGGATCAGTCAGGCGAGATGTCATCTTGGCAAGACGCGCTCGTATTTCCGGATTGGACGGGTGGATCTTGTTCGCGGTCCTCAGGGCGGAGAGTGATTCACTGGGCTGACCATTTCGCATGAAGGCCTCACTCAGCCGGTAAGGGATCATCCAGTGTCGCGGAAGATCTTCCTGGGCTTGTTGGAGTTCCGCGATGGCGGCGTCAAAATCTCCAAGTCGGATGAGGGCCATACCGAGAATGAGTCGGGCTTCGGCATTGTCTGGCATCAGGGTGATGGCTTGTTGGGCCGTCTTGACGGCGGCCTCTATTTTGCCGGTCCGCAGCATTCGATCACTGCGAAGCATGAGGTGATCGGAGAGGAGGAGGTGAGCCGGTTTATAGTTGGGATGGCTCTGGGTGATGGCCCGGAGCCGGATCTCGGCCGGACCGATGGCCCCCGGCGTGCTGGCCCTGAAGGTGCGCTCGATTTCGATGGTTGCGCGTTTGAGACCCTGGGCTTCTTCCAATGAACTTTCCCACTCTTTGTCCTCGGCCAAGGGGCTTTCTCCGGGTCCAATGGCATACATCTCGCCCAGGATCGATTCGGCGTATGTATTTTCGCCTACCGCGAGTGGGCTCGAGAATTCAAGATGGAGATTGTCATCTGTGTTGATGATGGCGCCATCGGAAAACTGTCGGACCCCTTCGTCGTCGAGTGCCAATTCGGACATGAAGTTCATGGGGGCGGACAGGCCCACCGTGGAAAGGCCCTGTTTGACCCGGGGTTGGGCGAGTCGGGTAGAGAGGTCTTCGATGTCGACATCGAAGGGTTCCATGCTCCCGATCAAGACGGCCGCCGTACTGTGGAAGAGCATCGTGTAGGGGAAGACCTTGGCAAAGGTGGCCACCACTGACTTGAAGTCCCCGGGTGTCAGGTCGGGCAAAGGCAACCACTGACACATGACGCCACCGGGATTGAGGCGCGATGCGGCCACGCGGTAGTACTCTTCTGTATAGAGATAGCCCGAACCGCGCGTCCAGGGGTGGATCGGGTCAGCGGTGATGACATCGAAGGTGCGATCAGTGGTCTTGAGGAAGTTGCGACCGTCTTCGAGGTAGATGTCGAGTCGAGGGTCTTCAAGAGGGCTGCCATTGGCGCGAGCAAATTGGGGAGCGGCGCCCAGTACGGCCGGTTCAATTTCAGCCAGGGCAATGGCCTCGAGACCTTCATGGGAGACCACGGACCCCAGCGTAACGCCGGCCCCCATGCCGACCACGAGTGCAGTCTTGGGATCGGGGTGCATGAGAACCGGAACGTGGCCCAGCATGTATTCCGTTCGGAGGTCAGAGCGGTCATCGGTGGCGACGACCTTTCCATTGATGGCCAGGGAGTGGTATCCCCCTTGTTCGATCACGGCGACCGTGGCGCCGCGTCCTTCCTTGAAGTACGAGACTTCACCCTGGAAATCTTTCGTGCCGGCTCGGACTTCGCCGTCGGGTCCGACGTATTGGAAAAGCTGATTGTTGCTGAAGGAGCCCAGCACTTCGGCTGACCAGACGGGCGTGAAATAGGGAATCGAGAAAGCCGCGAGCATTCCGATGACGACACCGACTCCCACCATGGGCCGAAGCGCGGGTCGATTTGCGTAGAGGACCGCGCCCAGAACCAGGATCCCCCAGGCAAGATAGAAACTGCTGCTGAAGAGCATGCCTTGCTGGAGCCCCATGAGTGGAATCAAGATGAAGCCGCCGGTGAGTGAGCCCGCGATGGAGCCCAGGGTGTTGAGTCCAAGGGTCTCGCCCACGGGCCGGGAATAGCCTGCGGCCAGTCGCGCCCGGGCCTGGTTGGCGAGTGGGAACGCGATGCCGATCAACACACAGGGGAGCAGCATGACGGTGAAGGCCAGGAGGAGTGTGGTGGCTGGCCGGATGCGGGTGAGGTCGTCATAGAGGAAGAGGTTCAGTTGGATGGCGAGTTGAGGCAGGCGTGGGATCCACCACGAAGTCAGCAGGCTGAAGGCGCCGGCGAAGAAGGTCACCACACCGAACTGCACGCCGAGGGAAACCCGTCTCAGGGGCAGCAGGGCGTGGATCCAGCTACCAAGAGCGATGCCGATCAGGAACGCGGCCAGCATGATGGAGAAGCTATAGGTCGAACTCCCGACAGCCAGGGAGATCCCGCGTGTCCACAGGACTTCCAGGGAAAGTGAGGCAAAGCCACTGATGGCGGTACCCCAGAACACGAGGGTCAGGATGGGGCGTTCTTCGGGGAGCACCGGGAGGGCAGGCTCCGGGTTTTCTTCGTCTTCGGTCTCGAGGGGTTCAAGCTGACGGTCGATCAAGAGGGCCAGAATGCCAATGAGCAGGTTGAAGGCCACGGCGGCCAACTGGGTGTTCCAGACCCCGATGGTGGGAATGAGGAGGAAGCCGCCCAAGAGCGTACCCAGCACGGCGCCCAGCGTGTTGCTGCCATAGAGCCAGGAAAGACGGACCCCGAACTGATCGTCCTGGCGGACGAGGAGCCGCGTAATGATGGGGAGGGTTCCGCCCATCAGGAAAGTGGGGATCACCAGGATGATGAACGCCATACTGGTGCGAAGGAAGGGGAGGAGGGGGCCGACGCGTTCCTGTCCGATCACGGCGGAGAGGTAGACGCTGTCAACGACCCCGAGCAGGGTGGGCAAGCAGAGTGCGAAGGCNCCCACCCCGATTTCCAACCAGCCGTAGACCCGCAGCGGTCGTCGCATCTGGCCTGCTTTTCGCCCGAGCACATAGCCGCCGAGCGANAGNCCAGCCATGAAGGAAGCGAGCACGATGCTGGTGGCCTGGAAGCTGGCNCCNAAAGTCAGGGAGAGGTTACGAAACCAGGTGACTTCATATACGAGGCTGGTTGCCCCTGACGCGATGAAGAGGAAGTAGACGAAAAGGTATTTTCGTTCTTTCAAGATGGGCTCTCCGGTTTCATGAGACATGGCACGCAGGTTCTCTGGACCGTTGGGCTCAGTCTAACAGAAGAAAATCAAGGAGATTGTATTTATGATCGGGCCGGATTCCTGTGGTCAGGCGGCCGTTATCGGGCTTCCGCCACGTCTAGATCCTCACGGAGCTGTCGCTTGAGGAATTTTCCGCTGGCATTGCGAGGCAGGGGTTCGTCCATGAGCCAGATGTAGCGGGGGACTTTGTGCTTCGCGATGCGGCTGGCGCAGAAGGCCCTGAGGTCCTCTGCCTGTGTCCCGACATCTTTCTTGAGCAGGACGGCCGCGCCCACCTCTTCTCCCAGGCGATCATCGGGNACNGCAAAGACCGCACATTCCAGCACGTCGTCGTGATCGAAGATCACGCTCTCGACTTCGGCGCAGTAGACGTTCTCGCCCCCTCGGAGCACCATGTCCTTGGCTCGGTCNACGAGAAAGATGAAGCCGTCTTCATCGATCCGGGCCACGTCGCCCGTGTGCAGCCAGCCATCTGTGATGTCTTCGGCTGTGGCTTCCGGGCGATTCAAATAGCCTCGGATCACTTGAGCNCTCTTGACCCAGAGTTCGCCGACTTCGCCTTCCCCGACATCATTTCCGTCGGCGTCGACAAGCCGTGTCTCGAAGACCGGCATGGCGGGTCCGGCGCTGGCTGGCTTGTCTACAAAGAAGTCCGCCGAGTTCGATGTGATGATNCCGCAGGTCTCCGTCATCCCGTATCCGGTACCCGGACGGGCTGTTTCCACCTGGTCCTCGATCTTCTGGACCAGATCCGGCTGCAGGGGTGCNCCTCCACCACCGAGGGNTTTGAGGGTCGAAGTATCGTACTTCTCGAAGTCGGGGTGGTTGATCAGTTCGCGGGCCATGACCGGCACGCCGGAAAGGTTCGTGATNCGCTCNGCTTCAATGGCTTTGAGCGCGTCGCCGGGTTCCCATTTGTACATATGGACAAGCTTGCCGCCGGCCACGGTGGCNGAGTGGGCCACGCAGTTGTTGGCCGTGACATGAAAGAGCGGTGTGACGACCANNAGTGAGAGNTGGACCGGAGGTGTCGCGGGGGCTGCCGGTTCTTCCCCTCCCTTCGCGGCTCGCACGCGTTGGACGGCGGCGGCGAAGGCCATGTTGGCAAAGGCCAGNCTGAAGATGTTGTTCACACAGCCGCGATGGGTGAGCTGGGCTCCTTTGGGTCGTCCGGTAGTGCCGGACGTGTAGAAGATGCACGCATCCGAGTCCGGGTCGACGACGAGATCGGGCAGGGAACCTCCGTGATCTCGCAGTTCCGACCACGGTGTGACGCCTTCGGGAAGTTCGCCCTGCACGCGAACGCCAACCAGTTTGCAGTGGGGCGCGGTGTCGCGGTGGGGGAGAAAGCGCTCCAGGCGTTCTTCGTCCGCGATCAGCACCTTGGGCTCAGAGTCCTCCATGCCNAAGACCATTTCCGGCCCGAGCCACCAGGCGTTCATGCCGACCACGGTGGCTCCCATGGAAACCGTCGCCCAGTAGGCGAGCATCCACTCCGGAAAATTTCGCATCGCAATGGCGACGCGATCACCGGGCTGCACGCCCTGTTCGGCCAGCCAGCCCGCCACGGCGTTGACTTCGCGATGGGCCTCCGTGTAGGTCCATCGCTCGCCCTCGTAGACGAGATAATCGCTTTCGGCATGCCCCGCGGAGCCGAGCCAGATTTCGCGCAGGGAAGGAGGAATGGANTTGTAGGCCTTGACGGAGATCCCGTTTACTTCCACGGAGTGGGTTTCAAAGGGGGCTCCGGGGCCCGTGAATTCCTGCCAGACTTCCTTCAGTTCCTGATACACGGTGTGCTCCAACAAGTTTCAAGAGGGTGAATTTGGTTTTTGTTCCGGGGTCGGGAAATCGACCGAAGCCCGATTCTAGTGCGCTCTACGCGCGGCGCACGGGCGGGGGGGAAGACGATCTGGTTTAAGGCTCCCGTGGAGGTCCGGGTCTGGATTCAGCGATTTCTCGGGCCGAAATCGTCTCAGAGGATGANATGGNGATTNAGNTATATATAGAAGGAACACAAAAAGGGAGTTCAGGATGGCGACCGGAGAAAAAGTGAGCGGTGGGTGTTTGTGTGGGGCGATTCGTTTTGAGATCGATCGGGCGGGGGTGGTTTCAGCCAGCCATTGTCACTGCACGGACTGCCAGAAATCGACCGGGAGCGCCTTTGCGAGTTTCGCGATCGTGGGCGAGGCCGCTCTCTCAACCACAGGGGGTGAACCCCGTGGCTTTCGGGTGGAAGGGAAGAGCGGCAAGGGAGTCACCCGCTATTTCTGCCAGGAATGCGGGTCTCCTTTGTGGAGTGAGGTTGAGTTGATGCCCGGCTTTCGCTTCGTGAAGGCAGGCTCCTTGGATGACGCGTCCTGGCTGGAGCCGGCCTCGGTTTTCTGGGGTGATTCGGCTCAGCCCTGGGCTCCNCCCATCGAGGGAATCCCGGTGGAAGCGCAGAATCCGACATCCTAGGNGCGGNTTGAGGTCCATNCACGCACGTTCCGCGGATTGCCCGGGCTGGAGAAGTCCCTTCTCGCATACCGGAACGTCGCCGGGGCCCGACGGGGGAGTGCGTTTGCAGACTCGGACCGGGTCCGGTTTTTCGGGGTGATTCGGATCAGTCCCNCNCNNGGCTGCACCGAGGAANGCTGGGTTGACCCAGAATCCGCCTCGATTCTCNCCATTGGGCCCGGATCCNTGCAAATCCGGGCTAGAATTACTNCCCTCGCGGAGAGGTGGCCGAGCGGTTGAAGGCACCGGTCTTGAAAACCGGCAACGCGCAAGCGTTCGTGGGTTCGAATCCCACCCTCTCCGCCATTTNTGGCTCNGCGGGCCTGTCCGGCGGGGTGAGGCCCNGTTGGNAAGCCGNTNGGGGCCCGGATATGATCTAGGTTGGGAATCTGGNTAGGAGCCCCTATCCTCCCCGACCTCGTGGAGAGGTGGCCGAGTGGCTGAAGGCGCGCCCCTGCTAAGGGTGTAACGGGCAACCGTTCGAGGGTTCGAATCCCTCCCTCTCCGCCACAGATTTTAGGCCTCGCTTACTCTTCAAGAGAGGTGAGTGGCTCAGAAAGGGCTTTGCCTCAGGACAATTTTAGGAGAGATGGCCGAGTGGCTTAAGGCGCACGCTTGGAAAGCGTGTGTACGGCAACGTACCGTGGGTTCGAATCCCACTCTCTCCGCCACCCTCTTTTGCATTTGCTAGTGTAATGCTCCCGGTTTTCAAAGAGCCAAAAAAGGAAGCCGGCCTGCGCG
>NZGT01000001.1 GCA_002691025.1 Spirochaeta sp.
CCGAAGCAGAGCTCGCATCGGCAGGGCGTAGCCTCTTTGAAGAAAAGATCGCCCAGCTGGTTTTTCCGGAAGCTCGAAGTTGCATCCGGGTGCACCGCGAGCGGGGCCACAGGGTCTGCATTGTTTCGGGTTCGACTCGATACATGATCGAACCCCTGGCCAAAGAGCTTGAGGTGGATCACATGGTCTACACGGAGTTGGAGACCCGAGATGGCGTTTTTACCGGGCAGGTGATGGAGCCCATCTGCTTTGAAGAAGGGAAGATCCATCTTCTCCAGGAGTTCATCGAAGAAGAGTCCATCGATCTGGCACGGAGTTGGTTCTACACGGATTCAGTCACAGACCAGCCGCTCCTGGATCTGGTCGGCCACCCCATGGTGGTGAATCCCGACCCACGGCTTTACTTGTTGGCTCGCAAGCGTCGCTGGCCGGTCCGTTTCTTCGATCTCAACCACAGTGGCGAGGGCGTGACGCCCGAGGGACTTGAAGCGGGCGGTCAGTGGTCTGCGCGTCCGTGATCAGCCGGCCTGGAATCAGGCTAGTTTTTCGGCGAGTTCGAGAAAGTTCGCCTTCGGTCGGGCACCGACCATCTGTTCGACGACCTGACCATCTTTGAAGGCCAGTACGGCCGGAATGGATCGGATCCCATAGGCCCCGGCGGTCTGGTGGGAGTCATCGACGTTGACCTTGACGACCTTGATCCGCCCATCGTAATCAGCGGCGAGATCCTTGATGATCGGCGCAATCTGTCGGCACGGTGCGCACCATTCCGCCCAGAAGTCTACGATAACCGGCGTGTCTGAATTGAGGACTTCGGCCTCGAAGCTGCCATCGTTGACGTCAAGAATCTCTGCCATCTTGTCTCTCCTGGATGCATCCGTTGCGGATGATTGTGGGTGATCTCTGGAACGCTTTCCTGAGGCTGTGTAGAGCTGTTTTCGGCTGGACCGAGCTTGAGAGGGCCAAATCATCAAGCCCCGCAGTCGGGCAAGCCAGCATAGCAGGCGAAAACCCGAAATCGATACAGTGGAATGGGTCGGTTCCGCCTCTCGGGCGACTCCCGGTCCGAGCGCGTTATGATTGCACCTCGGGTCACTCTGGGTGGCCGTCGTATTCTCCATTCCGCATTTCTGAGGTTTTTCCGGTGGCTGTACGCAGACGAATTCTGGACCGGACCCGATTGAAGACCCAGTCGGTTCGCCGACGCCGAAGCAAGGTCGCAGTGCGAGACGAGGCTCGCCCGGTGGCTCCGGGCTCTCTGTTCTCGGAGTTCCTGGCGAGCCTGCCTGACGCACTGGGCGCCTCTGATCTGCGGGCCGTGATCGACGCATGGGCGGCCGCGTGGAAAAGGGATCGGACCGTCATCTGGGGCTTTGGCGCCCACTTGATCAAGGTAGGATTGGCTCCTGTGGTGGTGGATCTGATGGAGCGAGGGGCCATCAGTGCACTGATGGCCAATGGCGCGGTCTGTGTCCATGATCTGGAACTCGCCATGGTGGGAAAGACGAGTGAGGATGTCGGTCCCGCTCTCGAGACCGGGGCGTTCGGTATGGCGCGTGAGACCGCCGAGCAACTCAATGAAGCCATCGTCAAGGGCTCCGAGCAGGGTTGGGGGATGGGGGAGGCCGTCGGGCGAGCCATTCTCGAGGGCGATTATCCCCATGGCGATCGTTCCGTTCTGGCGACGGCGGTACGCCTTGGCATTCCGGTGACCATCCATACCGCCATCGGAACGGACATCCACCATATGCACCCCAATGCCGACGGCGCGGCTCTGGGTGCAACGAGCTATCGCGATTTTGAAACCCTGGCCGCTCTTGTCTCGGGTCTTCAGGGGGGTGTGCTCTTCAATGTCGGATCTGCGGTGATCCTGCCCGAGGTCTTTCTCAAGGCTCTGTCGGTGGCGCGCAATCTCGGTCATAAGGTCGATCGGTTTACCACGGTGGATCTTGACTTTGTCCGACAGTACCGACCGCGTGTCAATGTGGTGGAAAGGCCGACTTCGAGTGGAGGCCAGGGCATATCGCTGGTCGGTCATCATGAGATCCTCGTCCCTCTTCTGGCTGCGGGCGTGATCGAAGCCCATTCAGCAAGCCCGAAACGCGGTTCGGTCAAATCCCGACGCAGTCGAAGCGCACCCAAGGGAGCCGGCAAGCGAGCACGCTCCGCGCCGAGCAAAAAAAGATGAGTGGTATCCAGTTGCTCGAGGGCGACATCACGGATCAGGAGGTGGATGCGCTGGTGAACGCGGCCAATACGCATCTGATCCTCGGGTCGGGTGTGGCTGGAGCGATCCTTGAAAAGGGAGGGGCTTCCATCGAGGCTGAGTGCTCCTCTCATGCGGCAATTGGACTGGGAGAGTCTGCGGTCACCGGCGGCGGAGACCTCTCGGTGCGCTTCGTCATCCACGCGGCGGTGATGGAGCCCGGGGGCGTGGCGAATGAAGTCAGCGTCAGGAGCGCGGTTCAGAGCAGTTTGCGGGCGGCGTCCGGCTTGGGTTGCAGGAATGTCGCCCTTCCGGCCTTGGGAACCGGTGTCGGTGGTTTCTCCTTGCAAGAGTGTGCGGAGATCTTGCTCGAGGAAGCACAGGCTCATCTTGAGGGCGAAACTTCCATCGAGGAGGTCCGTGTGGTTCTCCTGGGCGAACCGGCCTTCCGGGTTTTCGAGATGGTCCAGGATTCTGCTCGTGTCATGGCGCAGATGGAACGAATGCGAAGACGCTCTGATTGAGTCTCATGGTGATTTGAGCGGTTCGTCGGCATAGTCAGCCATCGCCTTCTATACTCACACTCTGTCCCTACCATCGAGAGAGGAAAAACATCCCTTGACCTGGTTTCTACAGGCGTCGGCGGCCGTCTACCTTGCCTCCGGCCTGGGCGCATTGTTGGGGCTTCTGCTTCCTTCGGCGCGCTTGTTGCGCGGAGCGACTTCGGGTCTGGCTCTGGGAGCGGTGTTGCAGGGTCTTGTCTTTGCAACATTGCACGAGCGTTCTCCGGTACCCTCTCTCACGGACCTTCCGCAGATCATCGCCTTCATGGTGTGGATCTCTGCGATCGGGCTGGTCGTTCTCAATTTCCGGTTTCGATTGGGCGGGTTGGTGGCGGTCATGGGGCCGGTCGCCTTTCTGGCTGTCTTCGTCTCCGGTTTGAATTGGGGAGGGAACTCGCCCCCGATCTCCGGAGGGTCCCTTCCGCACATCCATATCCTGCTCTCCAGCTCCGGTCTGGGGCTGCTTGGAATCTGTGGCCTTGTCGGCTTCTTCTATCTCCTTGAGCACCGGCGACTGAAAAGGAAAAGGCCGGTTTCCAGGCGGTTTCAATGGCCTTCTTTGGAGGCTCTGGATCAGGTTGGGATTGTCTGCCTGGTGATTGGTTTTACCCTTCTGAGTCTGGGGCTCTTGACCGGGGCGGCCTGGGTTCGTGATTCCCAGGGGCAACTCTGGACAGGGAGTTCTCATGCCATGTGGACCCTGGTGGCATGGCTCATCTATGCGGGCCTTCTCGGGCTTCGCATTCTAGGTCGACAAGGGGCTCGTCAGGCCGCAGCCACCGCGGTGGGAGGATTCCTCTTTCTCCTGTTCGCTGTGCTGGGTGTGGGGGCCTTCCAATGAGAATCCTCCTGGTTGGCATGAGCCACAAGAGTGCGTCCGTCGAGATTCGCGAAAGATATGCTGTGGATGAGGTCGGCCCCATCCTGGCGAAACTCACGGATCTGGATGAGATCGATGAGGCGGTGGCCATCTCGACATGCAATCGCGTTGAGATCGTCGTGAGCACACGTCAGATGGAGGCCGCACGGCACACCTTGTATCAATGTTTTCATGCCGACCTGGGCGGCGGAGCGTCCCTGCCGGATGGCTCTCATCTTGACGATCATGTCTACGAGTATTTCGACCAGGATGCTGTGACCCACGTCTTCCGGGTTGCTTCTTCCATCGACTCCATGGTTGTCGGTGAGCCCCAGATTCTGGGTCAGATGAAGGATGCCTATCGCGATGCCCGGGAGACCGGCAGTTGCGGGCCTCTCTTGTCCCGTCTCTACCAGCGGGCATTTGCTACGGCGAAGCGTGTGAAGAATGAGACGTTGGTGGCCCGAAGGCCGGTCTCGGTGGCGCGCGTGGCCGTGGAACTGGCCCGCCAGATCTTCGAGGATCTCCAAACAAAGCAGGCCCTCATGATTGGAGCCGGCGAGATGATCGAGGCCTCTCTTTTCGCTTTGAGGCGGCAAGGGCTCGGGGGATGCCGAGTCGCAAATCGGACCCGATCCAATGCCTCCGAATTGGCCGCTCGTTTCGGCGCGGACGCGCATGGCCTTGGCGATCTCGATCAGTTGCTTTCGGACAGCGATATCGTTCTTTCCTGTATTGGTTCAACGGAATTCATTCTCGATGCGGATCGCCTCTCCCAGGCGATGGCCGAGCGTCGTCGCCGTCCGATCTTCCTGATCGATATGGGTGTTCCGCGAAATATCGATCCGGACGTGGATTCATTGGAGAATGTCTACCTCTACGATATCGATGATCTGCAGCAGGTCGCTCAATCCAACGAGGCTGAACGTCAGCGAGAGTCTCAGGACGCCGAGAGGATTGTTCTTGAAGAGCAGGAACGTTTTGTGGGCTGGATGGTGGCTCTGCAATCCGTCCCGACCATTCAACACCTTCGGGCCCGAGCGGAGTCGATTCGGATCTCCGAGTTGGAACGTTCTCTGTCTCGGATGGATCTGGATGAGTCGGAACGAGACCATGTGGACGGTTTGACTCGATCCATTGTCAACAAGCTGCTCCACCCTCCCTTGTCCCGATTGAAGGCGCAGACCGATCGCGAAGAAGGTCTTGCCGTACTGGAAGAGGCCCGGGCTCTTTTTGCCTTGGATGACGAGACTGCACCCGGCTCCGAGGTCGATGAAGTCTACAGGGGAGATGAGTCGGAGAGGGCTTTGAAGGAGACTCTGGCTTCCTTGGATGGGGAAGAGCCCGAGTGAGTGGGATTTTTTCATGAGACCTGTTCGAATAGCGACCCGGGGAAGTGATCTCGCGTTGGTCCAGGCGCGCTACGTGGCCTCGCGGATTCAAAACGAATTGGATCTGGATACGGAACTGGTGGTGATTACCACGACTGGAGATCGGATTCAGGACCGCTCTCTGGCGAAGATTGGTGGCAAGGGTCTCTTCATCAAGGAAATCGAACAATCTCTTCTGGAAGATCGTGCCGATGTGGCTGTTCACAGCGCAAAAGATCTTCCTTCCGAGATTGCGGAAGGCCTTTCCCTGTCGGCTTTTCCCGAGCGAGCGGACCCGCGTGATGCATTGGTAGGAAGAACACAGGCTGAGACCCTCGAGACCCTGACTCCGGGTGCACGCATCGGAACCGGGAGTACGCGAAGGGCCGCCCAGTTGCTGGCTCTTCGGCCGGACCTCGAGATCGTCCCTCTGCGTGGCAATGTGCCGACTCGTCTACGAAAGATCGAGACAGAGGGTCTTGAGGCGGTGGTTCTAGCGTCGGCGGGTCTCGATCGATTGGGGCTTTCTGACGTCATCAGTCAACGTATCGAACCGGAAATCATGCTTCCGGCTGTGTGTCAGGGCCTGTTGGCTTTGCAGACGCGCCAAGGCGAGGCTTTCTCCGAACGCATTTCTGAACTGGATGACGATGAGAACGCAGACCAGGCCGCCGCCGAACGGGCCTTCCTTCGTCAGTTGGGTGGGGATTGCACGATTCCCCTGGCGGCCCACTGTGAATCGAATGGAGCAGATCGTTTGACGATTCGTGGCTGTCTTGCGAATTCTGATGGGACGACGTTGCTTCATTCAGAGGCGCAAGGGGGGCGTGCCGAAGCAGCCGATCTCGGAAAGCGTGTGGCGGACGAGATCCTGGCTTCGGGAGGAAGCGCGTTGCTGCGTGAGTTGAGAGCCGGGGCGGCGGGTGAGGTCCGGTCTTGAGTGGAGTTGCAGGATCGCAGGCAGAGGGTCGACTGATTCTCGTGGGTGCCGGTCCCGGTAACCCCGATCTCCTGACGTTGGGTGGGGCGCGTGCGTTGCAGAACGCAGACGTGGTTCTCTATGACGAATTGACGAGCAGCGAGCTGCTATCGATGGCAAGTGAATCATGCTTATGCGTCAACGTGGGTAAGCGCGGCCACGAAGAACCCAGACTCACACAGGATGAGATCAATGCTCTCGCTATTTCTCATGTCCGTACGGGTCAGACTGTGGTGCGATTGAAGGGGGGCGATCCCTTTGTGTTCGGTCGGGGCGGTGAGGAGGCTTCTGCCTGTGCTGAAGCCGGTGTGGCCTTTGAATTCATACCCGGTGTGAGTTCGGCTCTGGCTGCTCCGGCGTATGCGGGAATCCCCCTTACAGACAGAAGGCACTCCGCTTCTTTTGCTGTGGTGACCGGTCACAAAGACCCGGGTGGAGCCGCTGAAGCGACCCGTTGGCGTGAACTGGCCCGGGCCGTAGACACCCTGGTGATCCTGATGGGAATGCGCAACCTCCCGAGTCTGCTTGAGCAACTCATGGAGGGGGGGAAGAGTGCGGATACGCCGGCTGCGGCTGTCATGAACGGGACCTTGCCTGAGCAGAGGGTCGTGGTGGGTACGGTGTCCAGTCTGGCTGAGGATGTGAAGCGGACCGGGTTGACGGCACCGGCTGCTGTGGTGGTGGGTACGGTTGTAGGTTTGCGACAAGCCCTGGAGTGGTGGGAAGAGAAGCCGCTCTTTGGCCTACGGGTCCTGGTGACGCGAAGCGTGGAGCAGTCGGGAGAGATGGCGGTGGCTCTTCGCTCACTCGGTGCCGTTCCGGTGATTCGTCCCATGATTGAGCTCAAAGCTGCAACCGAGGCTGAGCCCCGTCAGGGAATCAACGATGTTCTCTCGCGGTTGAGTGAATACGATGACGTAGTTTTCTGCAGTACGAATGCGGTTCGCTTCTTCATGGGTGCGGTGAAGGAAGCCAGGCAGGAAGCGGAGTTTCTTGAGGGTCGGGCACGGATCCTGTGTATGGGCCCCAGGACCGCAGAGGCGGCCCGTCGAGCGGGGCTGGCGGTGCACATGAGCGCACGAGCCGGCCTTGGGGACGCGGAGGATCTTCTCGAAGAGATCCTCCGGGCCATGCCTGTTGCGGGTCGGCGCATCCTGATTCCCCAGTCCGATCTGGGGCGTCAGGTCCTGGCGAACGGCCTTGCGTCGGCCGGGGGGCAGGTGGAGGCGCCCGTTTTCTATCACAACAGTCGGCCCCGGGTGGACGGCGAGGCTCTTCGTTCCGATATCCGATCCGGAGAGTTGTCGGCGCTTACTTTTGCCAGCCCGTCGGCGGTGGATCACTTTGTGGCTCTTCTGGATCAGGATACGCATGCGTCGTGCCAGAGATGTATCATTGTCGCCATCGGCCAGACGACGGCGAGAGCACTCAAGGATGCCGGACTTCCGCCCGATATCATTCCTGAGAATCCGAGTGCCACTGGCATGACGACGGCCTTGGCTCGCCATCGGGAGCAGAGGAGGCACGATGGGATCATGACGGGTCTGGAGGAGGAGAGAAAATGAGTTTTCCGCAGAATCGTCTGAGGCGTCTTCGTGCCAACGAAACATTGCGACGTATGGTCCGGGAAACCCGTCTTTCCCGTGACGATCTCATTCTTCCCCTCTTTGTGGTGGAAGGTCAGGGTATTCGTGAAGAGGTGGTCTCCATGCCTGGGGTTCATCGCTTTTCCGTGGATCAGGTGACCGAGGAAGCCAGACGCGTTGCCGACCTCGGTCTCCCTGGAGTCATCCTCTTCGGGATCCCCGGTGAGAAGGACGCGAGGGGAAGCGGAGCCGATGCCTCCAACGGAGCCGTTCAGAGAGCGGTGGAGGCCATCAAGAAAGCCACTCCTGAATTGTGCGTGATTACGGACGTGTGCCTATGTGAGTACACCGATCACGGACACTGCGGTTTGATCGAGGAAGGAGAGGTAGTCAACGACGCCTCCCTTGAAAGGCTCGCTTTGACCGCGCTTTCCCACGCCCGCGCCGGGGCGGACATGGTGGCACCTTCGGACATGATGGACGGTCGCGTCGCGGCGATCCGGCACGGTCTGGATACCCATGGTTTTGATTCTCTTCCCATCATGTCCTACGCGGCGAAGCATTTCAGCGCCTTCTACGGACCGTTTCGAGATGCCGCGGAGAGTGCTCCTCAGTCCGGAGACCGGAGTAGTTACCAGATGGATCCCGCGAATCGTCGAGAGGCACTTCGTGAAATGCAGGCCGATCTGGAAGAAGGTGCGGACATCCTGATGGTGAAGCCGGCTCTTTCTTGCCTGGATATCCTGTCGGACGCACGCTCGCGCTTCGACGTGCCCCTGGCCGCCTATCAGGTTTCTGGCGAATATTCGATGATTCACGCGGCCGCCCAGAACGGGTGGTTGGATGGAGAGCGAGCCATGTGGGAAGCCCTGCTTGCGATAAAAAGAGCCGGGGCTGACATCATCCTGACCTACGCGGCGGCCGAGATTGCGGCCGCGATCAAGGACTGATGGATTCGTTCATGAAGGGAACCGAGATGGTCACCTACAAGGTTGTTGAACTCACTTCCGTTACGGATGAAGAGATCGAGTCGGCTCTCAACGAGTGGAGCGCACAAGGCTGGTCCTTTGATGCAATCCACTTTGCCATGCGGGAGTCTTCGAAGCGACCCGCCATGGCTTTTGTTTCGTTTACTCGAGAAGCCGAGTAGCGTTGGAGGGGATCAGCCCTCGGACCCGTTCCGTTGGGTCGGGAAAGGGATCGGGTCTGACTTCACCGCCGCGACCTTCAGGTTATCCTCTTGTCCGGCGTGTGTTTGCCTATTGGCGATTTTTTCCGATTCAGGAGCGCAGAGTTCAGTCAGTGTGTCGAGGCTCTTCCTGATCTGGGTCACGAAGACATCCAGATCGGGGATGACATCCGGATTGGCATTGAACCCCCAGCAGACCTTTCCGTCGTAGCTCATCAGCGCAATCCCCACGCCCATCTCTCCGAGCAGGGGAACCTGGGGAAAGACCGAGAGGAGTTTTGCGCCCTGGAGATAAAGGGGGAATTGCGGGCCCGGGACATTGGTCACGATTGAGTTGATGGGACCACTGGTGGCCTGCGAACCCAGCGAGAGCAGGCTTGCCGGTGTCCATTCGGCGACCTTCATGATCATGGATATACCCAGGGCCCGATTGGTTTCTTTCAGGTTTCGCGTCACCGCTCGGAGTTTCTGGAGTTGCTGGATCGGATCCGGTTCCTGAATCGGCAATTCTATGACCCAGGACGAGACGCGATTTCCAAGTTTCCCCTTCTCTTCTTCCTTGCGGACACTAACGGGTGCGGAGACCTTGAAGGAGAGGAGAGAAGGGTCAACGCCTCGAAGCAGCAGGAATTCCCGGATCGCCCCGGTGACCACCGCAAGTACGACATCGTTGACCGAACAATCCAGTCCACGCCGCAGGGCCTTGATGTCATCGAGACTGACTTCAAACCAATCAAATTTACGATGATGACTCGGTGGGCCGTTCATCGGTGTCTCACTGGCAGTCAGGCCCGTACCCAGGGTCTTCCATAGAATGTTGGCTCGAGAGGAAATGTCCGCCAGGAGATCATCGGTTTCATCAGCAAAGGCACGCATGCCGTTGAAAGCTCGGAGGGGCAGGCTGGCTCGTCGCCAGATCTCATCGAGCATGAGATCAGAACGACTGGGCCTGGGCCGGGGTATGTAGGCCGGGGCTTCGGGCAGGGTCCGGTCGGGCGTCATGGTCATCATGTTCTGGATGAGGTCTACGCCGGAACTTCCGTCGATCATGCAATGATGGATCTTGATGATGAGGGCGAATCGGTTGCCTTCAATCCCCTCAATGACCCAGGCCTCCCATAGGGGCCGGCTTCGGTCAAGAGGCTGCGCCATGATCCGAGCCGCCATTCGCTTGAGTTGCTTCTCGCTGCCGGGCTTGGGCAGGGCGGTGTGCCTGACGTGATAGTCGAGCATGAAGTTCTTGTCGTCGACCCAGACGGCATGGTTCTCGATCGGAATGAAATGAAGCTTCTGGCGGTATCGGGGGATCCGATGGAGGTTCCCCTCCACGGCTCTCTTGATACGATCAAAATCGATTCCGCCTTCTTCGTTTGTCAGGGCTTCGGCTTCATAGATCAGTGTCGATGAAATATGCATATGGAGCTTCGGCGTTTCGAAGAGCAGGAATGAATTGTCCTGCGCGGAGAGTCGCTCGTAGTTCGAATTCTTCATGATTCCTCTGGGGGAGACGCAGCCCCGCTTTGCGTCTTGAGGGCGGGGCGTACGGGAATGGGGACCGGTCGGTCGATGGGTTTCTTTTCAGTGGCGTACAGGCGAGGCTTCCGCCCTCGATTCAGCGGTTTTGTTGGTGGTTTGGATGCAAGCAAACCGCTTGGGGGTCGTTCGGTGAAGGAACGTGAAAAGGAGCAGCGGCGGGAGTCCAAGGGTATTCGAGCCCTGAAATTTCCGGGCTGGCCGCTTTCGGGCACTTGAAATTACTTCACACGTGCGCGGAGTCAACTTCTTTCTGTGAGAGACTGCATCGCGCGGATGCCGAGACCTGAAGAGAGGGCGCTTTCAGTTGAGTCTGGGCCAGACTTCTTCGAGCAGGCGATCGACTGCGTCCAGTCGCTCATTCTCATCGGTGCCACCGATCTGAGGCCGAATCACCATAAGGTTCATTCCCAGGATATTCCGATACCGGGCCAGTTGGTCCGTGACTTCCGCGACGCCTCCGATGATGACTCTTTCCTCAATGGGAGCCTCCATCGCTTTGGCGATGACTTTGGGCGTTCCGGATTTCGCGCTTTTCGTGTACTGGCGATTCTCGGCTTCCAATCTTCCGAAGATACGATTTTTCGTTGCATCATCGTCGCAGACGAAGACCGTTCTCATGATGGGAACAATGGGCTGGTGATGCGCAAATTCGGCCGGAAGGGCCTCTCGGTAGATCTCCAGATTTTCCTGGATCTGCGCGAAGCCCTCCATGGGCGAGGCCAGGTAGGGCAGGCCCCTGCGAGCCGCCTGTTGCAGCCCTTTCGGGCCGAATGCTGCGACGGTCAAGGGAGGATGGGGTTTTTGATGGGGCGGTCTCAACTTTTGTGGTGAGTTCTCGGATGCTCTTTGGAAAGGTGTGCCCTCAAGCGAAACAGGCTCTCCTCGCCATGCGGCGAGCATGAGATCCAATGCGGCGTCGAAGCGATCCCTTTTCTGTCGAGGGTCGATGCCGAAGGCCGAGAAGAGAGCGGGACGAAACCCGCGGCCCAATCCGATGATCACCCGGCCCTGGGACAATTCATCCAGCGAAGCGATCTCCTCCGCAATTCGAATTGGATCATGGACAGGCAGAAGAAGAGAGGTCGTCGCCAGGCGGATTTTTTCTGTACGTGCAGCGAGAGCGGCCAGGATAAGCAGGGGAGAGGTAGTTACACCGGGAGCAAAATGCATCTCCGGTAGCCAGACCGAATGGAGTCCGCGTTCCTCCGCTCTTCCGACCCATTGGCTGGATGTCTTCCAGTCACGAGCGGACGCCGCGCCCCCCAAGGAGATTCCGATGGCGCACTTCTCGATCCCCCAACCACTCAATGAAGGCGGTTCCCAGTCCGGGGTTTCGGCGTTTTGGCTATTCACTGGGGGGCCTCGTGGTTTCATTTCCCGGACTTGTGCGGGATACGCCCAGGGCAGCATAGGGAAGAATCAGGGCCAGCATGTCCAACTTGACGGAGAGGGTTCGCCCCAGACCCGAAAGAAGTGCGATGACTCGAGCGAGTAGAACGAGGTGCTCCGGGATGCGAACGATCGGATTTTCCCGGATCAATCGAGGCAGCTCCTGGCTGGCCTCTTTGATGGCTTCGGGATCCAGGTAGGTCTGGTGGCGGAGTCGTCTTGAAAGTTGGATCAGGGCTGAGGAAATCTTTTCCAGTGAGTCACGAGATTGATCGCGCGTCTCGAATCCGAGATCCAGGAGGTTGGCGCTCATGGCTTCGCTGTCGCCGCTGATCAGGCTGGAGACAAGGCCCAGGAAATTCTTGCGAAAATCAGGAGGTAGCTGTTTGGCCAGCCCGAAATCCAGAAAGACGATCTGTCCCCGGGTTTTGTCACCGGGAATGGGCCTGACCATGAGGTTGCCCGGGTGTGGATCCGCGTGGAAGAATCCGTGGACGAATATCTGCTCGCAGTAGGCCTCGGCCAGACTCTGCATGATCTGGCTTCGGTCAAGGCCCGCTCGGTCGATGGCTTCCACGTCGCTGATCTTCATTCCCGAGATGTAGTCGCTGACAAGAAGTCGGCGCGACGTGGTTTCCCAGTGAATCCGTGGCACATGGATGTCGTCCCGGTCTTTGAAGAATTCGGAGATCTTCTCGGCGTTGATTCCTTCATGGACGAAGTCGAGTTCAAGAGGAATGTGATGGCCGAGTTCTTCCATGAGAGGGATCAAGTCGAAGTCGCGCTCCAGTAATCCGACCGCTTTGAAGAGGGCGCGTAGATTCGCGAGGTCCGAGTGCACGAGCTCTTCTATCTCCGGGTATTGGACCTTGACGGCCACGGGTTCTCCGTTGGGAAGTTGCGCCAGGTGAACCTGTGCCAGGGAAGCGGCGGCCACCGATTCTTTCGAGAAGTCGCGAAAGACGGTTTCCAGCGGGGCTCGCAATTCCAGTTCGATCTGGCTCCGGATTTCGCCAAAGTCGTGGGGAGGGACCTGATCCTGGAGGGTCGAGAGGGCCTGGATGTATTCGGGGGGCAGGATGTCGGCCCGGGCGCCCAGGAATTGGCAGCCCTTCAGGATGAATCCACGCAACTCGGTGGCGGCGGCGTAGATCTGTTGCCCCGAGCGGCGATGAAAGCGGGACCACCGCTTTGTTTTCTGGGCTTCCGATTCGATGGAGGCTCTGTCGAGAAATTGCTGTGTCTTGGTGCCCAGGTAGATGCGCGCAAAGGTGGTCCCGATTCGGCTGGCCCGGTACAGGCGTTGGCGGGCTTCTCTGCGCTGGACTCTGGCCATGGACTCTCTTTGGCATTCCTTGAGGGCGAAAAGGGGGCGAGGGGCTTCTCTCGTCGATTTCTCGCATCTTGATGGGCGAGGTTTGCGGTTCCCTCCGGGGTATCTTACTCTATACCCGTGGGATCCCAAGCGATATTCGCGGGGGTTGTCAGACCGGGGACGGGAGTCGCTCGGTAGGTAAAGCTCGGACCTCCGGTCCGTGATCCGATGGTGAGGAAGCAGAGATGATCGATACGATCTTGGTAGCAACAGACGGCTCAGAGGGTGGAAGCACGGCTGAGAAGGCAGGGGTCTTTCTGGCCGCTCGCCTGCGTGTACGCTTGATGGGCATTACGGTTGTGGAGGACGGCGACGTTCAAGCCCCCTCTGATGCGGGTTTGACGCTTCCGCCGTTTCCCGAGGCTGAGCTGAGCTCGTATTTCCGTGCGCGTAGTCAGGGCCTCGCCTCTCGTTTCTCAGAACGAGCTCGAGCGGAGGGTGTTGAGGCGAATTGCGACATCGGGCGCGGACGAGCCGATGATCGAATCGTGGAGAAGGCTCAGGAAACCGGTCTGCTGGTCATCGGTCGCGATGGATGCCCCACCAATCAATCCCGGGCACTGATCGGTTCGAATACGGAGTCGGTCATACGAAAACTTTCCAAGTCCGTCCTTGTGGCGCCTTCCGGTTCCTCCCTCACGGGTCCCATCGTATTGGGGTTCGATGGCTCTCCGGGTTCCCGAATTGCGGCATCCACGGCGATTGAGCTTTCCAACAGTCTGGGTGAGCCCATTCATGTCTTTGTGGATTCCAAGGACAAGGGTCGGGCCATTGCGCGTTTTGAGGAGGTCCGTGAGTTGTTGGCGGGCGTGCAACAGCCCATTCGCGAAACTTCTTCCACATTGGGTCGTCCCGATGTGAAGCTGGTCGATACCGCCAGTGAGGTGCGAGCGGGCATGATCGTGATGGGCGCATACGGTCGTAACCGGATTACGGATTACTTCCTCGGTAGTAATGCGGCGGCAGTGGTTCGCACTACACCGGTTCCCGTACTGCTCGCACGTTAAGAGGTGAGCGTCGCTACAAAGACCCCCATTACGGTGGCCGATCTGGCTTCTGGGCTGGGGAGGGTCCTTGAGGGCGACGATCAGACCCGGATCACCGGTGTTTCGGCTCTGGATACCGCCGGCCCGGAGGACATCGCCTTCGTGCGATCCGATCGGTTTCAGGCCGCGGCTCTTGAGAGCCGCGCGGGTGCAGTGATCCTTCCGGAAGGGATGGGAGCAGCCGCGCCGTCGCTGATCCGTTCTCCCAATCCGGCTTTCGATTTTGCCAAGGTGGTGACTCAGATCGTGGCGGTCCCCGCCCTGGATCCGTCTTCTTCGGCGGGCTTCCATTGCAGTGAATCAGCGGAAGTGGACCCGACGTGTGTGCTGGCTCAGGGCGTAAGCGTGGGCGCTGGCTCCAAGCTGGGTGCGCGAACCCGACTCCACCCCGGTGTCGTGGTGTATCCCCATGTGATCGTTGGTGAGGATTGCGTGATCCATGCGGGATGCATTCTGCGAGAGGGGACGCGAATCGGTGACCGGGTCATTCTCCAGCCGGGTGTTGTCATCGGGGGAGATGGTTTCGGCTATGTGGCAGACGATCAAGGTCGTCCGTACCCGATGCCTCACGTGGGCGGCGTCCAGATCGAGTCCGATGTCGAGATCGGATCGTTGACCAGCGTGGACCGGGGTACGTTGGGAGATACCGTGATTCGGTGTGGAGCCAAAATCGACAATCAGGTCCAGATCGCACACAACTGTGAAATCGGTGAACGAGCCATGATCGCGGCCCAGTGCGGTTTATCCGGGAGCACGAAGATCGGGTCGGGTGCTGTCCTGATGGGGGGGGTGGGTTCGGCCGGCCACCTGACGGTGGGGGAGCGCGCTTTTGTTGGCGCTCGCACGGGTCTTCACAAGGATGTGTCGGCCGGCTCTCGGGTCTACGGCTTTCCCCAGCAAAGCGAGTGGGCCTGGCATCGCACGGTGGCGGCGCTGAATCGACTTCCTGATTGGTTGCGTCGTCTTCGTGCCGTCGAGGGCGCCTTGGCGGAATCGACCGAGCACTCGGACCCGGAGTCCACGAAAGACGAAGAATGAGTTCGAGTGAGGACACGCCTCGAGCGGACGATTTGGTGGGGGGCGCTCTCCCGCAAACCCAGGACCTCTCCATCGGTGCCCTGCGAGATGCGCTTTCGAAGGTGGAGGGTCAGGCGGAACTCGAGCGATGGGTTTCGGCCCTGGCCCAGGACTCAAGAGCGGGCGCTCGGGCCCTGGGCGAGAGGACGCATCGTCGGCGTCAGGCTGAAATCGCAGAGGCGGCCAGGCTGAAGGGTCTTTTTGAACTTCGCAGCACTCTCTTCGAGAAAGGCTGCCAGGCCGTAGCCGGTGTGGACGAAGTGGGAGTCGGCCCTCTGGCCGGGCCGGTGGTGGCCGCCGCGGTTGTGCTGCCCGCTGAAGTCGACCTTCCGGGTCTCAACGACTCGAAGAAACTTTCCGCCAAGGCGCGTGAGCGTCTTGATCAGGCCATTCGGGAACAAGCTGTCGCGTTTTCGGTGGGAGAGGTCAGCCCGGAAGAGATTGATCGGATGAATATCCTCCAAGCTACCCTGGAGGCCATGCGGCAGGCCATATCGGGGCTTCAACAACAGGTTTCCCTGGACCATGTCCTGGTGGATGCTCGCAAGGTACCGGGCGTTTCGATTCCACAAACAGCCCTTGTGCATGGGGACGCAATAGACGGTTCCATCGCCGCTGCGTCGATCGTGGCGAAGGTGTACCGAGATGCGCTGATGCAACGCATGGCCGGTCTCTTTCCCGGCTATGGGTTGGACCGTCATATGGGCTATGGGACGGCGGAACATATAGAGGCGTTGGGACGTCTGGGTGCTTCTTCGATTCATCGACGTTCTTTTGCTCCGGTTGCGGCGGCGATGAAGCGCTCCGGGTCATCTCGATGATTCGGTATCGGGTGGAGCCCGAGGACTTCAAGGTTGAGGAGATTCCCCTCTATCCCCCCACTGGAGAGGGGGGCCATACCTTTGTCCGGATCTTGAAACGCCTCCGTACGAGTGACGCGATTGCGCGGCAGATTGCCGAAGTGGCGGGTGTGCCTGCTCGTGATGTCGGCTACGCGGGCCGCAAGGATCGTGTCGCAGTGACGACTCAGTGGATGTCTGTGCCCGGGCTTGCCCCCGATGAGGCTCTGACTCTTGAGCTCGATGGGGCGGAAGTCCTTGAAGCGATCCCGCATCCACACAAGCTTCGAACCGGCCAGCTGAAAGGAAACCTTTTCGAACTCCTGCTGCGGGGAGTGGATGAGACCTCCGAAGAATCGGCTCGAGCCCGCCTTGGGGAAATCGAGCAACGGGGTATGCCCAATCGCTTTGGGGCTCAGCGTTTTGGCCATGGCAATCGGAATCCCGACAAAGGACGAGCGATTCTCGCCGGCGAGACCTCACTCCGAGATCGGAGGAAAGCCCGTTTCATGATTTCGGCTCTCCAATCGCAGGTGTTCAACCGGACTCTCGAGGAACGACCTCTTGCGCTTGATGCGGTGGAGTCTGGAGACGTGGCTCGGGTGACGGAGTCGGGTGGGCTCTTCCTGGTGGAAGACGTCCAAACGGATCTGGAGAGGGCTTCTCGCTTCGAGATCAGCGCCACCGGTCCCATTTTCGGGACGAAAATGAGCGAGCCTTCGGGGGAAGTCGCTTTGCGAGAAGCTCGGATCATGGAGGAATTCGGTATTCCTCTCGGTTCGGCGCTCTCCGTACCTCGCGGATTGCGTGTGCCGGGCGCGCGTCGGCCCGTCCGGGTTCGCGTGGGAGACCCCGTTCTGAGTCGTGAGGGCGATGATCTACGCTTCTGTTTCGGGCTTCCCTCCGGGAGTTACGCCACGGTGCTTCTTGAAGAGCTTTTTCCTGAGATCGTCGAAGGTCGAGGCTGACCCGGAAGCGGTCTGCCGGAGAGTGTGGGAACCGTGAGTTGGCGTTATCTTGCCTCGACCGTTGTGTCCTGTTCTGGAACATGAAACCGGGGAGGCTTGCGTCATGACAATCCACAACAATCTGGCCGAATTGATAGGAAATACGCCTTTGGTGCGGCTCAACCGGATGACCCAGGGTCTTTCGGCGGAGGTCGTCGTCAAGTTGGAGAGTGCGAATCCGTGCAACAGCGTGAAGGATCGCATTGGTCTCGCCATGATCGAGGCGGCTGAGCGTGAAGGCTTGATCGAGCCGGGTAGAACGACGCTCGTGGAACCGACCAGCGGAAACACGGGGATTGCGCTCTGCTTCGTTGCGGCTGTGAAGGGTTATCAATGCACGATCATCATGCCCGACACCATGAGTCCAGAGCGACGCGTGACCATGCGTGCCTTCGGGGCCAAGCTGATCCTGACGGATGGAGCCAAGGGCATGAAGGGGGCGATCGAGAAAGCCATGGAGATCTGTGACGCTTCCTCGGACTGCTTCATGCCTCAACAGTTCCGGAACCCCGCGAATCCGGACGTCCATTTCCGTACGACGGGTCCGGAACTCTGGGAGGCTACCGATGGGCGTATCGATACACTGGTCGCGGGAGTGGGTACCGGAGGCACTGTGACTGGAGTGTCCCGCTTCATCAAGCCGAAAAAACCTGAGTTTGAAATCGTGGCGGTGGAGCCGAGTGACAGCCCCGTATTGTCGGGCGGCGCTCCCGGGCCGCACAAGATCCAGGGCATCGGGGCAGGTTTTGTTCCTGAAGTGTTGGAGACGGATCAGATCGATCATGTCATCACCATCTCCAATGAGGAAGCCGTGGAGACGGCACTTCGTCTTGCGAGAGAAGAGGGCATTTTCTGCGGAATTTCTTCGGGGGCCATTGTGGCGGCGGGTCTGAAATATGCCGCGCAGGCTGGAAATGAGGACAAGCTGATCGCCTGCATCATATGTGACTTTGGCGAGCGCTATGTCCAGACCGTTCTCTTCGACCAACTGCGATACGAGGGCAGTGACTCCCTGGAATCATGAGTTCTTCAAGTCAAATTCCGGGCACGGACCTGGTGGGCCCCCTTGTTCGTACTTTTGGGGGCCAATCGCCCATCGTCCATCCGAGTGCATGGCTTGCGCCCGGATCGGTGATCATCGGTGATGTCGAGATCGGGGAAGACGCGAGCGTCTGGTATGGGGCTGTTCTGCGGGGTGACATCAATAGTATCCGGATCGGAGCACGCACCAATGTCCAGGATCAGTGTGTCATCCATGTCACACGAGATGAGTACTCCGTCTCGATTGGCGATGAAGTGACTGTGGGTCACCGAGCCGTGGTGCATGGATCAACGGTGGAGAGTGGTGCACTGGTCGGGATCGGGGCTGTGGTTCTTGATGGTGCGCGGGTGGGTCGAAATGCCTGGGTGGCAGCTGGAGCCCTGGTCCCGCCGGGAATGTCCATCGATCCGGAGACCCTGGTGGCAGGGGTTCCCGCGAAAGTCGTTCGCCGGCTTTCCGAGGATGAGCTGGCTAGACAACGGAAGCTGACGCTGCTCTATGTTTCGACTGCAAAAAGCCACTCGATGAGCCGGAGTCCTGAGGACGTGTGACGAACGTCTTTGGTGGTTGAACTGTTTCGATACATCCATTTGAGTCTTGACACTTGCGCGGGTAGGGGGGTACTTTGGGCCCCGATTCCGGGTCGCGTAGATCTTCCTGCTTGGGTTGATTCTTGGCAGAGGCGAATGCGATTCTGAGGTGATTAGATTCTTGTTTGTCCTGATGCTGCTTTGGGCGGTTCGGAGCCAAACATTTTCATGTCTTTATATCCGGGGGGGGCGTGTATGAGTGATTCGGTGAATGATAGGATCCGTACTCTTGTTTGCGATCAGTTGGGTGTTGCTGACGCTGATCTTACGGGCGATGCGAATATCCTCGAGGACCTCGGGGCTGATTCGCTCGACGTGGTTGAGCTTGTGATGGCCATCGAAGAGGCCTTCGAGATCGAAATTGCCGACGAGGAAGCAGAGAATCTCAAGACTCTCGGCGATGTCGAGCGTTTCGTAAGCGAACGCGTAGCGGCTTGACCTTCCTCATCTCACCATGCCTTTGGGATGGGAGACCTCAGCTTCGCTCGCTCAGGCCCGGCAGGATCTCGTAGTACGCGCCTGCACCTGTGGCCACCACGGAGAGGATCAGGGAGAGCAGTGGATTGCTCTTCTTTCGCGCAATTTCTTGCGCTGCGATTTCCTGATCTGGCCCGGGGGGCAGTTCAAGGAGTTGTATCAGATCCGGCATGATCTGAAGGAATGCGAAAAGGAAGAAAAATCCCGCAATGTAGAAAATGCCGATGGTGAACCGGGGCCTGAAACTCTGGCCTTGGCTGCGCTTCTTTC